>NZ_JBIUYD010000028.1:0-116861 GCF_044744345.1 Kitasatospora sp. NPDC087315
GAACTGCCGACCTACGCCTTCGACCACCGCCGGTACTGGCTCGAACCGAACCCGACCACCACCGCCGCCGCCCTGCCCGGAACCGACCCGGTGGAAACCGCGTTCTGGGAAGCCGTCGAACGCGAGGACCTGAACTCACTCGTGACAGCCCTCGAACTCGACGGACCCGACCCACTGACGTCACTGCTACCGTCCCTGGCCTCCTGGCGACGCCGCAGCCGCGAACAGGCACTCACCGACTCCTGGCGCTACCGAATCACCTGGAAACCACTGCCGGAGATCAAGTCCACCGCCCCCTCGGGGGTTTGGCTGCTGGTGACACCCGCCGACCGGCCCGATACACGCCCGGTGGTCGATGCCCTCACCCGGCAGGGCATGACCCTGCTGCCCCTGGAGGTCGGCGCGGCCGACGCCGACCGCGAGGCACTCGCCTCCCGCATCCGGCAGACGCTGGACGGCACGGCCCCCGCCGGAGTGCTCTCCCTCCTGGCACTGGCCGAAGGCCCGCACCCGGGCGGCCTTGGCCTTCCCGCCGGATTCGCCCACACGCTGGCGCTGATCCAGGCCCTCGGCGACGCGGGCACCGACGCGCCGCTCTGGCTCGCCACCCGGAGCGCAGTCACCACCGGCAGGCCGGAATCCGTCGCGGACCCGCTCCAGTCCATGGTCTGGGGCCTGGGACGGATCGCCGCGCTGGAGTACCCCCAGCGCTGGGGCGGCATGATCGACCTCCCCCCGGCCCTCGACCCCGCCTCCGCGGCACGGCTGGCCGTGGTACTGGCAGGCGGGGCCGACGCGGAGAACGAGGTGGCGGTCCGCCCCTCCGCGGCCTTCGGCCGGCGACTCGTCCGAGCCACGCCGAGCGGGACCGAGCGCGGGACCTGGCAGCCCCAGGGCACCGCGCTGATCACCGGCGGCACCGGCGGCCTGGGCGGTCACGTCGCCCGGTGGCTGGCCCGCGGCGGCGCCGAGCACCTGGTACTCGCCAGCCGCAGCGGACCGGCCGCCCCCGGCGCGCAGCAGCTGAAGGCCGAACTCACCGAACTCGGCGCCCGGGTCACCATCGCCGCCTGCGACGTGACCGACCGCGACGCCCTGACCGCACTGCTCGACCGCCTGGACGCCGCGGGCTCCCCCGTGCGGTCGGTCTTCCACACGGCCGGTGTCCTGGACGACGGGGTCATCGACACCGTCACCGCGGACCGGGCCCGCACCGTACTGCGTCCCAAGGTGGATGCCGCGCTGAACCTGCACGAGCTGACCAAGGACCGGGACCTGACCGCATTCGTGCTGTTCTCCTCGTTCGCGGGCACGCTGGGCGGCCCGGGCCAGGGCAGCTATTCGGCGGCGAACGCCTTCCTGGACGCCCTGGCGCAGCAGCGCCACGCCGCCGGCCTGGCGGCGACGGCCGTCGCCTGGGGCCCCTGGGCCGGCGGCGGTCTGGTCGACGACGCCACCGAGGCGCGGCTGCGCAGGAACGGCATGCCGGCGATGGAGCCCGAGTCGGCGATCGCCGCACTCCAGCTGGCCCTCGACCTGGGCGACCCGTTCGTGGCCGTGGCCGACATCGACTGGGAGCGGCTGACGGCGTCCTCGCCCACCGGCCCCACGGCGCCCGTGCTCAGCGAGCTGCCCGAGGTGCGCGGCGTCCTCGGCGCCGCCACCGGATCCGCCGCGGCGACCGGCACCAGCGGCGACGACTCCCCGCTGGCACAGCAGCTGGCGGGCCTGTCGGACGGCGACGCCGAACAGGCCCTGGTGGCGCTGGTCAGTGCCCAGGTGGCCGCCGTACTCGGCTACACCGACCCGGAATCCGTCGAGGTGGGCCGGGCGTTCCGCGAGCTGGGCTTCGACTCGCTCACCGCCGTCGACCTGCGTAACCGGCTGTCGGCCGCGACCGGCATGCGGCTGCCGGTCACCCTGGTCTTCGACTACCCGTCGGTCACCGCGCTGGCCCAGCACCTGCGTTCCGAGCTGATCGGCACCCGGCCCGCCGCGCCCGAGCCGGTATCCGGCGCCGCGCCCGTCGACGACGACCCGATCGCGATCATCGCGATGAGCTGCCGGTTCCCCGGAGGCGTGACCACCCCCGAGGAGCTGTGGGAGCTGATCGACGAGGGCCGCGACGCGGTCTCCGACTTCCCCACCGGCCGGGGCTGGGACATCGAGGGCCGCTACGACCCGGACCCCGACAAGCCGGGCACCTTCTACGCGCGCGGCGGCGGATTCCTCTACGACGCCGACCACTTCGACCCGACGTTCTTCGGAATCTCGCCGCGTGAGGCACTGGCGATCGACCCGCAGCACCGGCTGCTGCTGGAGACCTCCTGGGAGGCCTTCGAACGGGCCGGCATCGCACCGGCGTCGATGAAGGGCACCGAGGCGGGCGTGTTCATCGGCGCCAGCTACAACGACTACGGGTCCCGCTTCCAGCAGGCACCCGAGGAGTTCGAGGGCTACCTCGCGACGGGCAGCGCCAGCAGCGTCGCCTCCGGGCGGGTGTCCTACACCTTCGGTCTGCAGGGACCCTCGCTGACCGTGGACACGGCCTGCTCGTCCTCGCTGCTCGCGCTGCACCTGGCCGCGCAGTCCCTGCGGCAGGGTGAGTGCTCGATGGCGCTGGCCGGCGGTGTGGTCGTGATGTCCACCATGGACAGCTTCATCGAGTTCAGCCGTCAGCGGGCCATGGCCCCCGACGGCCGGTGCAAGGCGTTCTCCGCGCAGGCGGACGGCGCCGGGTGGGCCGAGGGCACCGGGATGGTCCTGCTGGAACGGCTGTCCGACGCCCGGCGCAACGGGCACCGGGTACTCGGCGTGATCCGTGGCTCCGCCGTCAACCAGGACGGCGCCAGCAACGGCCTCACCGCCCCGAACGGGCCCGCGCAGCAGCGCGTCATCCAAACGGCGCTCGCCTCCGCCGGGCTCTCACCGGCGGATGTGGACGCGGTGGAGGCACACGGCACCGGCACCCCGCTCGGTGACCCGATCGAGGCGGGCGCGCTGCTGGCGACGTACGGCCAGGGGCGTTCCGTGGAGCGGCCGTTGTGGCTGGGGGCGCTGAAGTCCAACCTCGGTCACACGCAGGCCGCTTCCGGTGTGGCCGGCGTGATCAAGATGGTGATGGCGATGCGGCACGGTGTGCTGCCCCGCACCCTGCACGCCGACGAGCCCTCCGGGAAGATCGACTGGTCGGCGGGCGCGGTCGAGCTGCTGACCGAGGCCCGGCCCTGGCCGCAGACCGGCGCGCCGCGCCGAGCGGGCGTGTCGGCGTTCGGCGTCAGCGGCACGAATGTCCATCTGATCCTGGAGCAGGCGCCGGAAACCGACGACGAGCCCCAGAGCGCGGCCCCTGCGGCACCGGACAGCGCTTCCGTGGTGCCGTGGGTGGTGTCGGGCAAGTCCCCGGCGGCACTGCGCGCCCAGGCCGCGCGGCTGCGTGAGCAGGTGGCGGCGTCGCCGGAACTGTCGCCGGTGGACGTGGGCTTCTCGCTCGCGACCGCCCGGACGGCGTTCGAGTACCGCGCCGCCGTGACCGGACGCGACGTCGCGGAACTGCTGCGCGGCCTGGAGGGCCTGGCCGACGACCACAGCGACGGCACGCGGCCCGTGCCTGGCCGGACGGCGTTCATGTTCACCGGTCAGGGTGCGCAGCGTCTGGGGATGGGTCGGGAGTTGTATGGGGTGTTTCCGGTGTTCGCGGCGGCGTTCGACGAGGTGTGTGGGGTGGTGGACGGGTTTGTGGACCGTCCGCTGCGTGAGGTCGTCTTCGCGGATCCGTCGGATTCTGCGGTGGCGTTGCTGGAGGGCACCGCGTATGCGCAGGTGGCGCTGTTCGCCGTCGAAGTGGCGCTGTTCCGCCTGGTCGAGTCCTGGGGCGTGCGGGCGGACTTCCTGGTCGGGCACTCCGTGGGCGAACTCGCGGCAGCCCACGTCGCCGGGATCTGGTCCCTCACCGACGCGTGCGCGCTGGTGGCGGCTCGCGGCCGCCTGATGCAGGCCCTTCCCGTGGGTGGGGCGATGGTCTCGGTCATCGCCCCGGAAGAGGACGTTCTGCCGTTCCTCGCCGGCCACGAGGGCCGGGTGGCGGTCGCCGCCGTCAACGGCCCCACCTCCACCGTCCTGTCCGGGGACGAGGACACCGTCCTCGATGTCGTGGCCGCCGGCGGCTGGAAGTCCACGCGGCTGCGGGTCAGCCACGCCTTCCACTCCCCCCGCATGGAACCGATGCTGGAAGAGTTCCGGCACATCGCCGAGGGGCTCACCTACCACGAGCCGCGCATCCCGCTGGTGTCGAACGTGACCGGCGACATCGCCTCGCCCGAGCTGGTCTGCTCGCCGGAGTACTGGGTGCGCCATGTCCGTGAATCGGTGCGCTTCCACGACGGCATGACGGCCCTCAACGCCCGCGGAGTGACCCGCTTCATCGAGCTCGGCCCCGCCGGAGTCCTCACCGCCATGGGCCAGTCCTGCCTCCAGGACGGACAGTTCGTCCCCCTCCTGCGCAAGGACCGCCCCGAAGAAGAAACCACCGTCACCGCCCTGGCCCGCATGCACACCCTCGGCCTGAGCGTCGACTGGAACGCGTTCTTCACCGGACACAACCCCCACCGGATCGACCTGCCCACCTACGCCTTCCAACGCGACCGCTACTGGCTCGACGCACCGACCGCCACCGGCGACCTCACCTCGGCGGGCCTGGGAACCGCCGGACACCCACTGCTCGGCGCCGCCCTCCCCCTCGCGGACAGCGACCGCCTCGTCCTGACCGGACGACTGTCCGTCCAGTCACAGCCATGGCTCGCGGACCACACCGTCTCCGGAGCGATCCTCTTCCCCGGCACCGCGTTCCTGGAACTCGCCGTCCAGGCCGCCGACCGCGTGGGCTGCGACCGAGTGGAAGAACTCACCCTGGAAGCACCCCTGGTACTCCCCGACCACGGCGGCATCGTCCTCCAGATCACCGCGGAAGCCCCCCAGAACAACGGCACCCGCCCGATCACCATCCACTCCCGACCCGAGAACACCGACCCCGACCAGCCCTGGACCCGCCACGCCAGCGGCGAAGTCGGTGTGGGCGCGCAGGGGGGCTCGTACGACCTGCAAGGCGTCTGGCCGCCGGAAGGCGCCACCTCGATCGAGGTCGGCGATCTGTACGAGCGCTTCGCCGAGGGCGGCTTCGGCTACGGCCCCGCCTTCCAGGGCATCCGGGCGGCCTGGCTGGCCGGCGACGCCGTGTACGCCGAGGTGCGGCTCCCCGAGGAACAGCAGGCGCCCGCCGGTGCGTACGGACTGCACCCGGCCCTGCTCGACGCCGCGCTGCACAGCATCGCCCTCAGCCCGTCGCTGCAACTCGGCGGAGGAAAGCTGCCGTTCTCCTGGGCGGGAGTCACGCTGCACGGTTCGGGCGCCGGCGAGGTGCGGGTACGGCTGACTCCCGTCGGCTCCGACACGGTGTCGCTGACCCTGTCGGACCCGATCGGCCGGCCGGTGGCGACCATCGACTCGCTCGCCCTGCGGGCGCGGCCCGAACAGCTGGGCACTCCCGCCACGGACAACTCCCTGTACGTGCTGGACTGGACCGAGCTCCAGCCGAACACCGACGAACCCACCGCCACGACGGGCTGGGCCCTGATCGGTGACGACGGCCTCGGCGTGGCGGCCGGACCGGGGCTGCGGGCCTACCCGGACCTGGACGCCCTGGCAGCCGCCACGGACCTGGCGGCACCGCCCGAGGTCGTACTCGTGACCTGCCCGCCGCAGTCCGCGCACCCCTCGGAGTCCGCCGGGGCCGGGGGTCTCGCCGCATCGGTGCGCGCGGCCCTCGACCGGGCGCTGGGGCTGGTCCAGGGGTGGCTGGCCGACGAGCGGTTCGCCGCGTCGCGGATGGTCTTCCTCACGCGCGGCGCCGTTGCCGCAGGGCCCGACGAGCAGGTGACCGACCTGTCGCACGCCGCGGTCTGGGGACTGGTCCGCTCCGCACAGTCCGAGAACCCGGACCGGTTCGTCCTGGTCGACCTCGACGCCGAAGGCACCGAAGGCACCGAAGACGTCGAAGGCACCGACCACGCGACGGCCCCGGACAGCCTGCCCGCGCTGCTGCGGGCGCTCGCCGGTGACGAGCCGCAGCTGGCACTGCGCGGCGGCTCGGTACGGGCCGCCAGGCTGGCACGCGTACCCGCACAGCCCGGCCCCGCCGAGCCGTCGGCCGCCGACTGGGGCGCCGGCACGGTGCTGGTCACCGGTGCCACCGGTGTCATCGGCGGCGTGATGGCACGCCATCTGGTCGCCGAGTGCGGCGTGCGCCATCTGCTGCTGACCAGCCGGCGCGGCGCGGAGGCCGACGGCGCGAAGGAGCTGTGCGCCGAACTCACGGCGCTCGGCGCCGACGTCACCCTGACCGCCTGTGACGTCGCGGACCGCGCGGACCTGGCCCGGCTGCTGGCCGGCGTCGGCGCCGCGCACCCGCTCACCGCGGTCGTGCACACCGCCGGTGTGCTGGACGACGGCGTCGTCGGCTCGCTCACCTCCGAACGGGTCGACCGGGTGCTGCGGCCCAAGGTGGACGCGGCGGTCAACCTGCATGAACTGACCCGCGGCCTCGGGCTCTCCGCCCTGGTGCTGTTCTCCTCCATCGCCGGCACGTTCGGCGGCATGGGCCAGGGCAACTACGCGGCGGCGAACGCGTTCCTCGACGCCTACGCCACCCACTGCCGCGCCCAGGGCTTCCCCGTCCAGTCGATGGCGTGGGGGCTGTGGGAGCAGCGCAGCGACATGACCGGAAAGCTGGCCGACGCGGACCTCTCGCGGCTGGCCCGCGGCGGCATCGTCGCGTTCTCCTCCGCCGAGGGCGCCGCGCTGTTCGACGCGGCACGGACGCTGGACGCGCCGGTGGTGCTGCCGATGCGGCTGGACACCGCGGCCCGGGCCAACGGCCCCGGCCCCGTGCCGCCGTTGCTCCGCGGTCTGGTCCGGCCCCCCGTCCGGCCGACGGCCCGCCGCACCACGGCCGGCGGCGGCACGGCCGCCGATGCCGCCGACGGGCTGATGCGACGGCTGGCGGGACTGCCCGAGGCCGAGCGTGGCCGGCTGCTGCTGGACCTGGTCAGGTCCCAGGCGGCGACCGTCCTCGGGTTCACCGACCCGAACGCGATCGACGTCGACCGCGGGCTGCTGGAGCTGGGCTTCGACTCGCTCACCGCGGTCGAACTGCGCAACCAGCTGAACAGGGTGACCGGACTGCGGCTGCCCGCCACCCTGCTCTTCGACTACCCGACGACGAGCGCGATCGCGGAACACCTCGCGGACTCGGTCACTCCGGCCGAGCCGGCGGCCGCCCCGCTGGTCTTCCCCGAACTCGACCGACTGGAGCAGGACCTGCCGCGGGTGGCCGCGGACGAGGCCGCCCGGACCAGACTCACCACCCGCCTGCAGGACCTCTTGTCGAAGCTGGGCCACGCCCAGGACGCGGTGGGCGAACTCGCGACAGCCGAACTCGATTCGGCGTCCGACGACGAGATCTTCGACTTCATCGAAAACGAACTCGGCCTTTCCTGAAGAAAGCGGCGGTTGAACGGTGAGCACCGTGAGCGAAGACAAGCTTCGCGACTACCTCAAGCGTGTGACGACGGATCTGCACCGCACGCGCCAGCGTCTGCAGAAGATCGAGGAAAGGGACCACGAGCCCATCGCGATCGTCGGCATGAGCTGCCGCTACGCCGGGGGCGTCCGAACCCCGGAGGACATGTGGCGGCTCCTGATCGAGGGGCGTGACGCGGTCGGCCCGATGCCCGGGGACCGGGCCTGGGACATCAAGGCCCTGTACGACCCCGACCCGGACGCCCGGGGCAAGAGCTACGTGGAGGAGGGGGCCTTCCTCGACGGGGCGTACGACTTCGACCCCGGGTTCTTCGGCATCTCCCCGCGTGAGGCGCTGGCCATGGACCCCCAGCAGCGGCTGCTGCTGGAGACCGCGTGGGAGACCTTCGAGCGGGCCGGCATCGACCCGACCTCGCTCAAGGGCAGCCGGACCGGTGTGTACGCGGGCGTGATGTACCAGGACTACGGCTCCCGGCTGACCACGGTGCCCGAGGACGTCGAGGGCTACCTCGGCGCCGGCGGTTCCGGCAGCATCGCCTCGGGCCGGATCTCCTACACCTTCGGTCTCGAAGGGCCCGCCGTCAGCGTGGACACGGCCTGCTCGTCCTCGCTGGTGGCACTGCACCTGGCCACGCAGGCGCTGCGCCGCGGCGACTGCTCGCTGGCCCTGGTCGGCGGCTCCATGGTGATGTCCACCCCGGTCGCGTTCGTCGAGTACGCCCGGCAGCGGGCGCTCTCCTCCGACGGCCGCTGCAAGGCGTTCTCCGCGCGGGCGGACGGCACCGGCTGGGGCGAGGGCGTCGGCATGCTCCTGGTGGAGCGGCTGTCCGACGCCCGGCGCAACGGGCACCGGGTGCTCGCCGTGATCCGTGGCTCGGCCGTCAACCAGGACGGCGCCAGCAGCGGACTGACGGCACCGAACGGGCCCTCCCAGCAACGGGTGATCCGCGCCGCGCTGGCCGACGCGGGGCTGTCCGCCGCCGAGGTCGAGGCGGTGGAGGCGCACGGCACCGGCACCAGGCTCGGCGACCCGATCGAGGCCGGCGCACTGCTGGCCACCTACGGCGCGGAACGCCCCGAGGGCCGGCCGCTGTGGCTGGGCTCCCTGAAGTCCAACCTCGCGCACACCCAGGCCGCGTCCGGGGTCGGCGGTGTCATCAAGATGGTGCTCGCGCTCCAGCACGGGATCCTGCCGAAGACGCTGCACGCCGAGGACCGCAGCCCCATGGTCGACTGGGAGTCCGGCGGCGTCGAGCTGCTGACGGAGTCCCGGGAGTGGCCGGAGACCGGCGCCCCGCGCCGGGCCGCCGTGTCCGGGTTCGGCTTCAGCGGCACCAACGCCCACGTGATCCTGGAGCAGGCGCCCGAGACGCCGGCGGACGACGAGGACGCCACCGCCGGCCCGGCCCCGCACGCAACCCTCCCGGCGCTGCCCTTCCTCGTCTCCGGCAGGACCGCGGAGGCGCTCCGGGCCCAGGCCGGGCGGCTCCTCGACCACCTGGGCGCCCACCCGGACCTGGCCGCCGCCAACCTGGGGCGCTCGCTGGCCCTGGAGCGGGCCTCCCTCGAACACCGCGCCGCGGTCATCGCCCAGGACCTGGACGGGCTCCTGAGCGGTCTGCGGGCCCTCGCCGACGGCGAACCGGCGGCGCGGCTCGTCCAGGGCCTGGCGGACAGCCGCCGCAAGACGGTGTTCGTCTTCCCGGGCCAGGGCTCGCAATGGGTCGGCATGGCCCGCCCGCTGCTGGCCTCCTCGCCGGTCTTCGCCGAACAACTGCGCGCCTGCGACGAGGCGTTGGCCCCGTATCTGAACTGGTCCGTCATCGACGTCCTCGGCGAGGGCGCGGGCGCGCCACCGGCCGACCGCATCGACGTCGTCCAGCCGGTGCTGTTCTCCGTGATGGTGTCGCTGGCCGCGCTGTGGCGCGCGCACGGTGTCGAGCCCGCCGCGGTCGTCGGGCACTCCCAGGGCGAGGTGGCCGCCGCCTACGTGGCGGGCGCCCTGTCGCTGCCGGACGCCGCCCGGGTGGTCGCGCTGCGCAGCAGGGCGGCGCTGGAGATCGAGGGCAAGGGCGGCATGCTCTCGGTGCTGGCCCCCGCCGGGCGGATCGCGCCCCTGCTGGAGGGCCGGGCCGACCGGATCTCCCTCGCCGCGGGCAACAGCCCCGTCTCCGTGACGGTCGCCGGCGATCCCGACGCCCTCGACGAGCTGATGGCCCGGCTCACCGCCGACGGCATCAAGGCCCGCCGGGTCCCCGGGGTGCTGGTGGCCAGCCACTCCCCGCACGTCGACGCGCTGCGCGAACGGCTGCTCGCCGACCTGGCACCCGTCGAGCCACGCGCCGCGCGGATCCCCTTCTACTCCACGGTGACCGGCGCCGTGCAGGACACCGGCGCGCTCGACGCCGACTACTGGTACCGGAACATGCGCCGGCCGGTCGAGTTCGAGCGGGCGGTCCGCGCGCTGCTCGCCGACGGCCACACCGCGTTCATCGAGACCAGCCCCCACCCCGTCCTCGCGATGGCGATGCAGGAGACCTTCGAGGACGCCGCCGCGGGCGCCGTCGCCGTCGGCACGCTGCGGCGCGAGGAGGGCGGCTACGACCGCTTCCTCGCCTCCCTCGGCGAACTGCACGTCGCCGGCGGTTCCGTGGACTGGAACACGGTGTTCGCCGGCACCGGGGCGCGCAGCGTCCAGCTGCCCACCTACGCGTTCCAGCGGCAGCGCTACTGGCTGGAGTCCCCGGTGGCAACCGGGGACGTGGCGTCGGCCGGGCTCGGCGCCGCCGACCACCCGCTGCTCGGTGCCGCCGTGCACCTGGCGGACTCCGACCGGCTGCTGCTGACCGGCCGGCTGTCCCTGGAGACCTCCCCGTGGCTCGCCGACCACGCCCTCACCGGCAGCGTCCTGCTGCCCGGCACGGCGTTCCTCGAACTCGCGGTGCAGGCCGCCGACCGGGTCGGCTGCGCACAGGTCGAGGAACTCACGCTTCAGGCGCCGCTCCTGCTGCCCGGAACCGGCGGCGTGGCGGTGCAGGTCACCGTCAGCGAGCCGGACGTCACCGGACGCCGGACGGTGGGCGTCTACTCGCGCGCGGAGAACACGGCGGAGGACGCCTGGGTCGCCCACGCCTCCGGCACGGTCGTCCCCGCCGCCGAACCGGCCTCCTTCGACCTCGCCGTGTGGCCTCCCGCCGGCGCCGAACCCGTGGCCGTCCAGGACCTCTACGAGCGGTACGCCGAGAACGGGTTCGGCTACGGGCCCGCCTTCCGCGGCCTGCGCGCGGCCTGGCGGCTCGGTGACGACGTCTTCGCCGAGGTACGGCTGCCGGAGGAGCACCAGGAGGGCGCCCGCGCCTACGGACTCCACCCCGCGCTGCTCGACGCGGCACTGCACGGCATCGCGCTCGGGCCGCTGTTCGAGTCCGGGGAGGACGGAAGCAGCGGCAACGGGCGACTGCCGTTCTCGTGGACGGGCGTCACCCTGCACGCCTCCGGCGCCGGCGAGGTGCGGGTACGGCTGTCCCCGGCGGGCCCCGAAGCGGTCGCCATCCGGGTCACCGACACGGCCGGCCGGCCGGTGGCGTCCGTCGACGCGCTGCTGCTGCGCGAGATCCGCCCCGAGCAGCTCTCCGGCGCGCGGGCCGCGCTCACCGACGCGCTGTTCCGGGTCGACTGGAACCCGCTGACGCTCGCCGACCCCGGGCCCGCCACCCCCTGGGGCGTGTGGGGCGCGGACCGGCTGGGGCTCGGCGCCCTGCCGGGACTGGCGCCGCTGGACCTGCCGGCCCTGGACGCGGCCGGCGGCCCGGCACCGGAGGTCGTGCTCGTCCCGTGCGCCCCCGAACCGGACACCCACGGGACCGGAGCCGGCGCGTGCGACGCCGGGGCGGCCCGGGCCGCCGCCGAACGGGCCCTCGACCTGGTGCAGGCCTGGCTGCGCGACGAACGCCTCGCCGATTCCCGGCTGGTGTTCGTCACCCGCGGCGCCGCCCTGCCGGGCGAGGACGTCCACGACCTGGCACACGCCACCGTGTGGGGCCTGGTGCGCTCCGCCCAGACGGAGAACCCCGGCCGCTTCACCCTGGTCGACATCGACGGGCACCAGGACTCCGTACGGGCCCTCCGCGCCGCGGTGGCCACCGGCGAGCCCCAACTGGCGATCCGCGAGGGCGCCGTACGGGCGGCCAGGCTGGCCCGCGTACCCGCCCCGGCCGCCGGGAACACCCTCGGCTGGGACGGCGACGGCACCGTGCTGATCAGCGGCACGGGCACGCTCGGCGGACTGCTGGCCCGCCACCTGGTCACCCGGCACGGCATCCGCCATCTGCTGCTGACCAGCCGCCGCGGCCCCGGGGCCGACGGCGCGGACGAACTGCGGGCGGAGCTCACGGCGCTCGGCGCCCAGGTCACCCTGGCCGCCTGCGACGCCGCGGACCGCGACGCCCTGGCCGCGCTGCTGGCCGGCATCGACCAGGCGCACCCGCTCACCGCGGTCGTGCACACCGCCGGTGTGCTGGACGACGGCGTCGTGAACGGGCTGACCCCCGAACAGCTGCACCGGGTGCTGCGCCCCAAGGTCGACGCGGCCGTCAACCTGCACGAGCTGACCGCCGGCCTGGACCTGTCCGGCTTCGTGCTGTACTCCTCCGCGGCGGGCGTCCTCGGCGGTCCCGGCCAGGCCAACTACGCCGCGGCCAACGCGTTCCTGGACGCCCTGGCCCGCCACCGCCGGGCGCGCGGCCTGGCCGGCCAGTCGCTGGCCTGGGGCCTGTGGGCCGACCGCAGCGGCATGACCGGCCACCTCGACGCCGAGGACACCGCGCGCTCCACCCGCTCGGGTGTCGCCCCGCTCTCCGCCGACCAGGGCATGGTGCTGTTCGACGCCGCCGCGGCAGTGGACGAGCCGCTGCTGGTGCCCATGCTGCTGGACACCGCCGCGCTGCGGGCGGGCGCCGCCACCGGCTCCGTCCCGGCCCTGCTCCAGGGACTGGTACGGACCCCGGCCCGCCGCACGGTCGAGGCCGGGACGCCGGCGGACAGCGCGGACTCGCTCGCGCGGCGTCTCGCCGGGCAGACCGGGACCGAGCAGCAGCGCTTCCTGCTGGACCTGGTGCGCTCCCTGGTCGCGGCCGTGCTGGGGCACGCCTCGTCCGACTCGATCGCCGCGGACCGGGCCTTCCGGGAGCTCGGCTTCGACTCGCTGACGTCGGTGCAGCTCCGGAACCGGCTGAACACGGCCACCGGGCTGCGGCTGCCGACCACGCTGGTCTTCGACTACCCGAACCCCACGGCGCTCGCCGAATACCTGCGGACCGAAGCGCTGGGCGACCGGCTGCGTACGGCCGTCGGGAAGACGGTTGCCTCACCGGCCGGCGACGGCTCCGGTTCTGGTTCCGGCTCCGACGACGCGATCGCCGTCGTCGGCATGAGCTGCCGGTTCCCCGGCGGCGTGCGGAGCCCGGAGGACCTGTGGCGGCTGGTGTCCCAGGGCACGGACGCGATGGCCGCGATGCCGACCGACCGCGGCTGGGACGTCGACGACCTGTACGACCCGACGGGCCGCCTGCCCGGCAAGTCCTACGCGAACGAGGGCGCGTTCCTCTACGACGCCTACGACTTCGACCCCGCCTTCTTCGGCATCTCGCCGCGCGAGGCGCTGGCGATGGACCCGGTACAGCGGCTGCTTCTGGAGACCTCCTGGGAGGCCTTCGAACGGGCCGGCATCGACCCCGTCTCGCTGAAGGGCAGCCCGACCGGCGTGTTCGCGGGCCTGATGTACCAGGACTACAGCATGCGGCTGCCACAGGTGCCGGAGGACCTGGAGGCGTACATCGGCAGCGGCAGCTCCGGCAGCATCGCCTCCGGTCGCATCGCGTACACCATGGGCCTGGAGGGCCCGGCGGTGACGGTCGACACGGCCTGCTCGTCGTCGCTGGTGGCGCTGCACCTGGCGGCGGAGTCGCTGCGCCGGGGCGAGTGCTCGATGGCGCTGGCCGGCGGTGCCACCGTGATGTCGACTCCCAACCTCTTCGTCGACTTCAGCCGCCAGGGCGGCCAGGCCCGCGACGGCCGGTGCAAGGCGTTCTCCGCGCAGGCGGACGGCACCGGCTGGGGCGAGGGTGCCGGAATGCTGCTCCTGGAGCGGCTGTCCGACGCGCGGCGCAACGGGCACCGGGTGCTCGCCGTGATCCGGGGCAGCGCGATCAACCAGGACGGCGCGAGCAACGGGATGAGTGCGCCGAACGGTCCTTCGCAGCAGCGGGTGATCCGGGCCGCGCTGGCATCCGCCGGCCTGGGCACGGCCGATGTGGACGCGGTGGAGGCGCACGGCACCGGGACGACGCTGGGTGACCCGATCGAGGCCGGTGCCCTGCTGGCGACCTATGGCCAGGGGCGTTCCGTGGAGCGGCCGTTGTGGCTGGGGGCGCTGAAGTCCAACCTCGGTCACACGCAGGCCGCTTCCGGTGTGGCCGGCGTCATCAAGATGGTGATGGCGATGCGGCACGGCGTGCTGCCCGCGACCCTGCACGTGGACGAGCCGTCCCCGCACGTCGACTGGTCGGCGGGCGCGGTCGAGCTGCTGACCGAGGCCCGGCCCTGGCCGCAGACCGGCGCGCCGCGCCGAGCCGGTGTGTCCGCGTTCGGGATCAGCGGCACCAACGCACACACCATCCTGGAACAGGCACCGGAAACCGACGACGAACCCTCGGCCACGTCGCCGGCTGCGCCCGGGGGCACTGGTTCCGTGGTGCCGTGGGTGGTGTCGGGCAAGTCCCCGGCGGCACTGCGCGCCCAGGCCGCGCGGCTGCGCGAGCAGGTGGCGGCGTCGCCGGAACTGTCACCCGTGGACGTGGGCTTCTCGCTCGCGACCGCCCGCACGGCCTTCGAGTACCGCGCCGCCGTGACCGGGCGCGACACCGGTGAACTGGCCATCGCCCTGGAGGCGTTGGCCTCCGGTGACACCACCGGTACGCAGGCGACCGACGGCCCGACCGCGTTCATGTTCACCGGTCAGGGTGCGCAGCGTCTGGGGATGGGTCGGGAGTTGTATGGGGTGTTCCCGGTGTTCGCGGCGGCGTTCGACGAGGTGTGTGCAGTGGTGGACGGGTTTGTGGACCGTCCGCTGCGTGAGGTCGTCTTCGCCGATCCGTCCGACCCTGCGGCGGCGCTCCTGGAAGGCACCGCGTATGCGCAGGTGGCACTGTTCGCCATCGAAGTGGCGCTGTTCCGCCTGGTCGAGTCCTGGGGCGTGCGCGCGGACTTCCTGGTCGGACACTCCGTCGGCGAACTCGCGGCAGCCCACGTCGCCGGGGTGTGGTCCCTCGCGGACGCCTGTGCTTTGGTGGCGGCTCGAGGCCGCCTGATGCAGGCCCTTCCCGTGGGTGGGGCCATGGTGTCGGTCGTGGCCTCGGAAGAGGACGTGCTGCCGTTCCTCGCCGGCTATGAGGACCGCGTCGCGGTCGCCGCCGTCAACGGCCCCACCTCCACCGTCCTGTCCGGGGACGAGGACACCGTCCTCGATGTCGTGGCCGCCGGCGGCTGGAAGTCCACCCGGCTGCGCGTCAGCCACGCCTTCCACTCCCCCCGCATGGAACCGATGCTGGAAGAGTTCCAGCACATCGCCGAGGGGCTCACCTACCACGAGCCGCGCATCCCCCTGGTGTCGAACGTGACCGGCGACATCGCCGCACCGGAACTGCTCTGCTCGCCCGAGTACTGGGTACGTCACGTCCGTGAATCGGTGCGGTTCCACGACGGCATGACGGCCCTCAACGCCCGCGGAGTGACCCGCTTCATCGAGCTCGGCCCCGCCGGAGTCCTCACCGCCATGGGCCAGTCCTGCCTCCAGGACGGACAGTTCATCCCCCTCCTGCGCAAGGACCGCCCCGAAGAGGAAACCGCCGTCACCGCCCTGGCCCGCATGCACACCCTCGGCCTCACCATCGACTGGAACGCCTACTTCACCGGACACAACCCCCACCGGATCGACCTGCCCACCTACGCCTTCCAACGCGACCGCTACTGGCTCGACGCACCGACCGCCACCGGCGACCTCACCTCGGCGGGCCTGGGAACCGCCGGACACCCACTGCTCGGCGCCGCCCTCCCCCTCGCGGACAGCGACCGCCTCGTCCTGACCGGACGACTGTCCGTCCAGTCACAGCCATGGCTCGCGGACCACGCCGTCTCCGGAGCGATCCTCTTCCCCGGCACCGCGTTCCTGGAACTCGCCGTCCAGGCCGCCGACCGCGTGGGCTGCGACCGAGTGGAAGAACTCACCCTGGAAGCACCCCTGGTACTCCCCGACCACGGCGGCATCGTCCTCCAGATCACCGCGGAAGCCCCCCAGAACAACGGCACCCGCCCGATCACCATCCACTCCCGACCCGAGAACACCGACCCCGACAAGCCCTGGACCCGCCACGCCAGCGGCGCCCTGGGCATCGATGACGGCACCGCACCCGCCATCGGCCCCGACCTGGGCGTGTGGCCCCCGGCGGGTGCGGAGCCCGTCGAGGTCGGCGATCTGTACGAGCGCTTCGCCGAGGCCGGCTTCGGCTACGGCCCCGCGTTCCAGGGGCTGCGGCACGTGTGGGTGGCCGACGACGCCGTGTACGCCGAGGTGCGGCTGCCCGAGGAACAGCGGGCGCCCGCCGGTGCGTACGGACTGCACCCGGCCCTGCTCGACGCCGCGCTGCACGGCATCGCCCTCGGCTCGCTCATCGACAGCGGCGAGGGGGAGGGCCGGCTGCCGTTCTCCTGGACGGGCGTGTCCCTGCGGGCCTCCGGAGCGACGGAACTGCGGGTGCGGATCGGCGTCGCGGGCACCGACGCGGTGTCCGTGGCGGTCGCGGACTCCTCCGGCAGCCCGGTCGCCGCCATCGACGCGCTGGTGCTGCGCAGGATGTCGGCCGCGCAGCTCGGGGCCGCCCGGCCGACCGGGCACGAGGCGCTGTTCCGGGTCGACTGGCCGTCCGTGCCGGCCCCGGCGCAGCTGCCGGGGCCCACCAGGCTGGCCCTGGTCGGACCGGACGACCTCAAGCACCTGGAGGTCCTGGAGGACCTCGGGTTCTTCCTGGAGTCCTACACGGACCTGGTCGCGCTCACCGGTGCCGTCGCCTCGGGCAGTTCGGCCCCCGCGATGGTGCTCGTCCCGTGCCCGTCCGCACCGGACGGCGCCGAGTCGGTACGGACCGCCACCCGCCGTGCTCTGTCCCTGGTGCAGTCCTGGCTCGCGGACGAGCGGTTCGCGTCGTCCCGGATGGTGTTCGTCACCCGGCGGGCAGTCGCCACCGCCCCCGGTGAGGGTGTGTCCGATCTGGCCAACGCCGCGGTCTGGGGCCTGGTCCGCGCGGCGCAGTCGGAGCATCCCGACCGCTTCGTCCTGGTCGACGTCGACGAGGACGAGGCGTCCGGCCGGGCCCTGGGCGCGGCGCTGCTGTCCGGCGAACCTCAGCTGGCGGTGCGCGGCGGCGAACTCACGGTGCCGCGGCTGGCCAGGGTGACGTCCGTTCCGCAGACCGGCGCGCCGGCCTGGAACGCCGACGGCACCGTTCTGATCACCGGTACGGGCCTTCTGGGCGGCCTGCTCGCCCGGCACCTCGTCCGGCAGCGGGGCGTCCGCCGGCTGGTGCTGACCAGTCGGCGCGGCCCGGCCGCCGAGGGTGCCGAGGCTCTGCGGGCCGAACTCACCGGGCTCGGCGCCCAGGTCACCGTCGCCGCCTGCGACGCCGCCGACCGCGAGGCGCTGGCCGCGGTGCTCGCCGCGATCCCCGCGGACCATCCGCTGACCGCCGTGGTGCACACGGCGGGCGTCGTCGACGACAGTCTGGTCGACGGGCTCACGCCGGAGCGGCTGGACACGGTGCTGCGGCCGAAGGTGGACGCCGTGCTGAACCTGCACGAGCTGACGCGCGACCAGGACCTCGCCGCCTTCATGGTGTACTCCTCGGCGGCCGGGGTGCTGGGCAGTGCGGGCCAGGCCAACTACGCGGCGGCGAACGCCTTCCTGGACGCGTTCGCGCACAGCCGGCGCGGCCAGGGGCTGCCCGCCACCTCGCTCGCCTGGGGGCCCTGGGACGAACTCAGCACCATGACCGCCACGCTCGACGCCGGCGACATCGCCCGTGCGGCTCGCGCCGGTGTGGGCGGGCTGTCGTCCGAGGAGGGCCTGCGGCTGTTCGAGACGGCGCTCGGCCTGGAGGACCCGCTGCTGGTGCCGATCCGAATCGACACCGCGGCGCTGCGGACCGGTACTTCGGGCGTCGCCCTTCCCGCCGTGCTCCGCGGCCTGGTGCGCACCCCGGGCCGCCGGACCGTGGCCACGGCCGTGTCCGGCGACGGCGGCACGGGCGGACCGTCCCTGGCCGGGCGCCTGGCGGCGATGCCGGAGGCCGAACAGCTCGGCGTGCTGATCGACCTGGTGCGGGTCCAGGTGGCCGCCGTGCTGGGCCACTCGGGGCCGCAGTCGGTGCCCGAGGACCACCAGTTCGTGGATTCCGGCTTCGACTCGCTCACCGCGGTCGAGCTGCGGAACCGCCTGAACGCCGCCACCGGGCTGCGACTGCCCGCCACCCTGGCCTTCGACCACCGCACCCCGGCCGACCTGGCGGAGCGGCTGCGCCGCGAGCTGGCCGAGGCGCCGGCCGCCACGGGCCGCGCACCGGAGTCGCCGGCAGCCGCCCAGGCCGCCGCCGAGGGCGGTTCGGCGACGCTGAGCTCGCTCTACATGGGGGCCTTTCAGCGTGGCAAGTGGGGAGAGGCGTTCGACCTGCTGCGGGCCGTCGCCGCGCTGCGGCCGCAGTTCAGCTCCTCCGCCGACCTCGACAAGCCGCCGACGCCGATCAGGCTCGGCCGGGGCGAGGCACCGACCCAGGTGTTCTGCCTCCCCTCGTGCCTCGCCCTGGCCGGACTGCACCAGTACGCGCGGTTCGCGTCGTCCTTCAGGGGACTGCGCGACGTGTCGGCGCTTCCGCTGCCCGGATTCGTCCGGGACGAGAGCCTCCCGGCGACCATGGACGCCGTCGTCCAGGCCCAGGCGGCGGCCATCGCCGAGGCCGCGGACGGTGCCCCGTTCGTCCTGCTCGGAACGTCGGCGGGCGGCTGGTTCGCCCAGGCCGCGGCGGGCCGGCTCGAAGACCTGGGCATCCGGCCGGCCGGTGTCGTCCTGGTGGACACGTACGTGCCCAAGAGCAACTTCGTCAACCAGTTCGGGCTGGCCCTGATGGACGGCATGACGGAACGCGAAGGCACCTTCGTCGCGATGGACGACGACCGGCTGACGGCGATGGGCTGGTACCTCGACATCTGCAAGGAGTGGGAGCCGCGGCCCGTCGACGCGCCCACCCTGCTCGTCCGGGCCGAGGAGCCGCTGGCCGGCGGCAACACCCAGGCCGCCCCCGAGAAGTGGCGCTCCTACTGGGACCTGCCCCATGACGTCGTCGACGTCCGGGGCAACCACTTCAGCGTGATGGAGGACCACGTCGCCTCCACCGCGGCCGCCGTCGAGGCCTGGATCTCGGCCCTGCCGCCGCAGGACGACGCCCGGTGAGCGCGCTCGCCGGCGCACCTCCGCGCGGGACGCGGTTCGCATTCGACCAGTACCGGCACGGCCGGTAGAGACCGAAAGGGACACCTACGACCATGGCACCGCCGAACAACGACGACAGCCTGTGGCTGCGCCGCTTCCACCCCCAGCCCGACGCCACGGTGCGGCTGATCTGCTTCCCGCACGCCGGAGGATCCGCGAGCTTCTTCTTCCCGATGTCGGAGGAGATGTCCTCGGGGATCGAGGTGATGGCCGTCCAGTACCCGGGACGGCAGGACCGACGCTCCGAGCAACCCGTCGAGAGCGTCCAGGGGCTGGCCCGGGAGATCTTCACCGTGCTCACCCGATGGACGGATCTGCCCATCGCGCTCTTCGGCCACAGCATGGGCGCCAGCGTGGCCTTCGAGGTGGCGCGGCTGCTGGAGCAGGAGTCCGGCATCGTGCCGGCCGCCCTGTTCGCCTCCGGCCGGAACGCGCCGTCCCAGCACCGCAGCCACGAGATCCACCTGCTCGACGACAACGGCATCGTGGCGGAGCTGCAGCGGCTCAGCGGCACCGACTCCCGCATCCTGGGCGACCTGGAGCTGCTGCGCTTCGCGCTGCCCGCGATCCGCAGCGACTACAAGGCCGCGGAGACCTACCGCTATGTGCCCGGCCCCCCGCTGCACTGTCCCATCGTGGGACTCGGCGGCGACGGCGACCTCCGCGTCGCCGTCGAGGAGGTGGCGGCCTGGGGCGACCACACCTCCGGGACTTTCGAGCTGCAGGTCTTCCCCGGGGGCCACTTCTACCTCAGCGACCAGAAGGCCGCTGTCGTCAACACGGTGTGGGATTTCCTCAGGGCCCGTAACACGATCACGGTGCTGCCTTCGCGAGTCGCCGGCGGATGAATGCGCAGGCGAGAGACACGACGGTCCGCTCCACGCCGCAGTGAAGCCCCCGTCAGTTGAATTCCGGCTGAACTCAACTCCCGCCGCGTAAGGGGTCGGTAGGGGTTGTCGCCAGTCTTCGATTCAGCTTTGCTGAACCCGCGTAACGGGACCCTAGGAAAGAAGAAACACTCATGCGCGTGCTATTCGCCACCGTCTCCGAGAAATCCCACCTGTACACCATGGTCCCGTTGGCGTGGGCGTGCGCCGCAGCCGGCCACGAGGTGAGGGTCGCCAGCAACCCCGCCCTCACCGAGGCCATCGCCCGCACCGGCCTCACCGCGGTGTCCGTCGGTACGGACCACAACCTGCACGAGATGTTCGCCATGCACCACGACCAGCTGGAGAACGAGATCTCCGACTGGTCGCAGCCGTACGCGGACCAGCAGACCTGGGAGAAGGTACTCACCAAGTACCGGATGAGCGTCCAGTTCGCCTACCGGATCTACAACGACTGCATGGTCGACGACATGGTGGCGCTCGCCCGGGACTGGCAGCCGGACCTGGTCATCTGGGACCCGCTCACCTACGCGGCACCGGTGGCGGCCCGCGTGGTCGGCGCCGCCCACGCGCGCATGCTGTGGGCGGTCGACATCTACTCCAAGATGCGCTCGGTCTTCCTCGAACTGATGGAGCAGCAGCCGGCGGAGAAGCGCGAGGACCCCCTGGCCGCCTGGCTGACCGAACTGCTGGCCCGCTACGGCTGCGACTTCGCCGAAGAGGTCACCACCGGCCAGTGGACCATCGACCAGATCCCGGACAGCCTCCAGCTGCCGCTGGACGTGAAGCGCGTCCCGGTGCGCTGGGTGCCGTTCAACGGTCCTTCGGTGGAGCCCGCCTGGGTCCGCGAGAAGCCCCAGCGGCCCCGGGTCTGCCTGACCTCCGGCATCTCCTTCGGGGCGCTGGGCGGTTCCTTCGTGCCCGTCCAGGAGATCCTGGACGCGGTCGCCGACCTCGACATCGAGCTCATCGCGGCGCTGCCCGCGGAGGTGTCCGCCGGGCTGGAGCGGGTGCCGGACAACGCCCGCCTGGTGGACTTCGTACCGCTGCATACGCTGCTCCCCAGCTGCTCCGTGATCCTCCACCACGGCGGCTTCGGCTCCTGGGCGACCGCACTCGTCAACGGCGTGCCGCAGTTCATGGCCCCGATCCGGTTCGCGGACTGGTGGTCGAAGGCGACCGCCCTGGAGGCCTCGGGCGCGGGCATCTACACGCACGCCGGCGAACTCACCGCCCAGGGCGTGCGCGAGGGGATCGAGCGGCTGCTCGGCGAGAAGTCCTTCCAGGAGTCCGCCGACCGGCTGCGGGCGGAGATCCTGGCGACGCCGAGCCCCGCCGAACTCGTGCCGGTACTCGAGAAGCTGACCGCCGAGCACCGCTCATGACCGTACGGAAGCTGGCCGTCGACGGAGCCTACGCGTTCACGCCGGCGGTCCACCCCGACGAGCGGGGGACGTTCTGCGCGAGCTACACCGAGTCCTCCTTCGTGGCGGCGGTCGGGCACCCGCTGCGGCTGGGGCAGTACCACAACAGCGTGTCCCGGCGCGGCACGGTCCGCGGGATCCACTTCGCCGATGTACCGCCCGGGCAGGGCAAGTTCGTCACCTGCACCCGCGGCTCGCTGCTCGACGTGGTGGTGGACATCCGGGTGGGCTCACCGACCTTCGGGCAGTGGGACTCCCTCGTGCTGGACTCCGGGAAGCGCGAAGGGGTCTACCTCGCCGAGGGGCTCGGGCACGCGTTCATGGCCCTTGAGGACGACACCGTGGCCGCGTACCTCTGCTCGACCGAGTACAACCCGGCCGCGGAGCACGAGATCGATCCCTTCGACCCCGCGCTCGGCCTCCCCTGGCCGGACGGCATCGCGCCCCTGGTGTCGGACCGGGACCGCGACGCGCCCACCCTGCGGGAGGCCCTGCAGGCCGGCGCACTGCCGGACTACGGCGTGTGTTCGGCGCGCTACGCTGAACTACGCCGCAACTGACACGGCGCCACCATGGCAGCTCCACCGGCCGGTTGATTTCCCGCGGCCGTCCGGTGGAGCGGCGCCGTTCACCGGACGGAAGGCCTCCGATGGTCGCATCGGGTGGTCGGGCACGGGTATGCCCGCCTCCGGCGGCACAGACGAAGGAATACCGGTGGAGAAAGAAAGAGTAGGCATGCCGGCGATCGAGGTCCAGAAACTCCGGAAAACCTACGGCGACCACGTCGCCGTGGACGACGTCTCATTCGTCGTCGAAGAGGGCGAGATATTCGGCATTCTCGGCCCCAACGGCGCGGGCAAGACGACGACCGTGGAATGCGTCGAGGGCCTGCGCAGGTACGACGGGGGCAAGGTCTCCGTCATGGGGCTCGACCCGCACCAGGACAAGGAGCAGCTGCGGCAGCACATCGGCATTCAGCTCCAGGAGAGCGAACTGCCGCCCCGGCTCAAGGTCTGGGAAGCGCTGCAGATGTACAGCACCTTCTACCGCGACCCGGCCGACTGGCGGAGCCTGATCACCGACTGGGGGCTGGAGCAGAAACGCGACAGCCGGTTCGGGCAGCTGTCCGGGGGCCAGAAGCAGCGGCTGTCCATCGCCCTCGCGCTGGTCGGCAACCCACGGATCGCGGTGTTCGACGAGCTGACGACCGCACTCGACCCCCGGGCCCGGCGGGACACCTGGGAGCTGATCGAGCGGGTCCGCGCCCAGGGCGTCACCGTCCTGCTGGTCACCCACTTCATGGAGGAGGCCGAGCGGCTCTGCGACCGCATCGCGGTCATCAGGGAAGGACGGCTGGTGGCCCTCGACACCCCGGCCGGCCTGATCTCCGCCGCGGACACCCAACAGCGCCTGCGCTTCACCCCCTCCGCCCCGCTGGACGACACCCTGCTGACCGCGCTGCCCGAGGTCACGTCGGTGACCCGGACCAACTCCCGGGTGACGGTGACCGGCACGGAGAACCTGGTGTACGCGGTGGTCTCGGCCCTCGCCCGGCACGGGATCGTCCCCGGCGAACTGCGTCTGGAACAACCGACGCTGGAGGACGCCTTCGTGAAGCTCACCGGTTCGGCGCCGGGCCACTGACGCCGTGCCACGACCGACCGACGCCGGGCCGCACCGGCCCCAAGACGACCTGCTGCCGGCCCCTGCGGCAGCCACCCCGACCGAAGGGCGGCCGCCGGCCGCCAGGAGGACACGCATGACCGGGCGCTCCCAGCTCACCCTCGTCGAGACGAAGCTCTTCCTCCGCGATCCGACCGCGGTGTTCTTCGTCATCGCACTGCCGCTCGTGCTGCTGCAGATCTTCCACATCATCACCGGCAACTCGGACGACACCCCTGCCAAGAAGGCGGCGATGGCGGCGTTCGTCCCGGCCATGGCGATCTCGATGTGCCTCACCATGCTGTCGCTGAACCTGCTGCCCACCACCCTGGCGACCTACCGGGAGAAGGGCATTCTGCGCCGGATGGCGGCCAGCCCCGTCCACCCCGTCAACCTGCTGCTCGCCCAGCTCGTCATCAACCTGGCGACCGCCGTCCTGGGGGCGCTGCTGGTCCTCGGTGTCGGACGGCTCGCGCTCGACACGGCGCTGCCGGAACAGGTGCCCGCCTTCCTGCTGACGTTCTTCCTCGGCGCCTGGGCACTGTTCTCGGTCGGCCTGGTCGTCGCCGCGGTGGCGCCGGGAAGCCGCGCGGCGACCTCGATCGGCCTGTCGTTGCTGTTCCCCAGCCTGTTCTTCGGAGGGGTGTTCCTCCCGAAGGAGCAACTGCCCGACACCGTCTCCACCATCGGGGACTACACCCCCCTCGGCGCCACCCTGCAAGCCCTGCGGGACTCCTGGGAAGGCCACTGGCCGCAGACCCTGCACCTGGTCGTCCTCGTGGTCGTCGGCACCCTGTGCAGCGTGCTGGCGGCCAGGCTGTTCCGCTGGCAGTGACCCGCCGGCAGTGAGATGGGACAGGACCCGGGCCGGCCTCCGCAGCGCACGCGAGGCGGAGGCCGGCCCGGGTCTCCCCCGCACGCACAGTCGATCGCTGATCAATGGACGGCCGCAGCCTCAGAGAACCAGTAACGGTAAAGGAATCACTGATGGAGTACACCTACCTCGGTCGCACGGCCCTCCAGGTGAGCCGGCTCTGCCTGGGCACGCTGAACCTGGGGGTCCGGGCGACCAGGGACGAGAGTTTCGAGATCATGGACCGCGGCCTGGCCCGCGGGATCAACTTCTTCGACACCGCCAACCAGTACGGCTGGCAGGTCCACAAGGGCTTCACGGAGGAACTGCTCGGCGAGTGGTTCGCCCAGGGCGGTGGCCGCCGCGACCAGGTCGTGCTCGGCACCAAGGTGTTCAACCCGATGAGCGACCGCCCCAACGACGGCGGCCTGTCCGCCCGCCACATCATCGCCTCCTGCGAAGCCTCGTTGCGCCGGCTGCGGACCGACTGGATCGACCTCTTCCAGATGCACCACATCGACCGCCACGCCCCCTGGGAGGAGGTCTGGCAGGCGATGGAGATGCTCACCCAGCAGGGCAAGGTCCGGTACGTGGGCTCGTCCAACTTCGCCGGCTGGCACATCGCCGAGGCGCAGGAGGCCGCGGCGCGCCGCAACTTCCTCGGCATCGTGTCCGAGCAGTCCGTCTACAACATGGTCACCCGCTACGTGGAGCTGGAACTCATCCCGGCCGCCCAGCGGTACGGGGTGGCCGTCCTCGCCTGGTCGCCCCTGCACGGGGGGCTGCTGAGCGGCGCGCTGCGCAAGCTGGAGGAGGGCACCGCCGTCAAGACCGCGCAGGGGCGGGCGATGGAGGCGCTGGAGAAGCACCGCGACGCCGTCGCCGCGTACGAGAAGCTGTGCGCCGGCATCGACGCCGACCCGGCCGAGGTGGGCCTGGCCTGGGTCATGTCCCGGCCCGGGATCACGGCCCCGGTCATCGGCCCGCGCAGCACCGGTCAGCTCGAGAGCGCCCTGAACGCCCTGGACCTGAAGCTGACGGACGAGCTGCTGGCCGAGATCGACACCCTGTTCCCGCCCGTCGGCAACGGCGGGCCCGGCCCCGAAGCGTGGGCGTGGTGAATGCCCTCGCGACCCGCGTCGCGCGCTCCGCGCACGCGGCCGACAGCTCCACGGTCACGCTGTCCGGCTTCCACGACTGGCTCGACGAGCGCCGCCGGGCCGATGCGTCGAGGATCGAGCGCATCCCGTTCGCGGCCATGCGCGGATGGGGCTTCGAGCCGGGTTCGGGCAACCTCGTCCACGACAGCGGTCGGTTCTTCAGCGTCGAAGGCCTGGACGTCAGCATGCCGGGCCGCGCGGTCGAGACGTGGACCCAGCCGATCCTCAACCAGCCGGAGATCGGCATCCTCGGCGTCATAGCCAAGGAGTTCGACGGTGTGCTGCACTTCCTCATGCAGGCCAAGATGGAGCCCGGCAACTGCAACGGGCTGCAGCTCTCGCCGACCGTGCAGGCCACCCGCAGCAACTACACCCGGATCCACCGGGGCGCGGCCGTCCCCTACGTCGAGTACTTCCAGCGGCCCGGGCGGTACCGGATCCTCGCCGACGTGCGCCAGTCCGAGCAGGGCTGCTGGTTCTACCGCAAGCGCAACCGCAACATCATCATCGAAGTGGACGAGGACATCGAGGTCCTGGACGGGTTCCACTGGCTGACCCTGAGCCAACTGCATCAACTGCTCGTCGTCGAGGACCTGGTCAACATGGACTCGCGCAGTGTCCTCGCCTGTCTGCCCTTCCCGTTCCACGGATGCGGTGTGGGCGACGCCGGCCCGCACGCCGTACCCGTCGGCACCGACCTGCTCAGCTGGATCACCGAGGCCCGCACCCGGTACGACCCGTGCGCCGCGCGCATCCCGCTGAACAGGGTGCTCCACTGGCAGCGTTCGGCGGACCGCATCTCCCACGAGACCGGCGGATTCTTCAGCATCATCGCGGTGGACGTCCAGGCCGGCGGCCGCGAGGTCCGCAGCTGGTCCCAGCCCATGATCGAGCCGCACGGCACCGGCCTGTCGGCCTTCCTGACCCGACGCGTCGACGGCACCCTGCAGGCGCTCGTGCACGCACGCGTGGAACCGGGATACACCGACGTCCTGGAGCTCGCCCCCACCGTGCAGTGCACGCCCGAGAACTACACCCATCTGCCGGCCGCCGCCCGGCCGCCGCTCCTCGACCAGGTGGCCGGGGCGCCGCCCGAGCGGGTGCTCTTCGACTCGGTCCTCTCGGAGGAGGGCGGGCGTTTCTACCACGCCCGCAACCGCTATCTCGTCGTCGACGCCGACCCCGGCCTCCGCGACGCCGATCCCGGCCCCGACTACCGCTGGATCCCGGTCCCGGAACTCGTCGGGCTGATCCGGCACAGCCACTACCTCAACATCGAGGCCCGTACGCTGATCGCCTGCCTGCAGAGCGTGGACGCTCCGACGGCGCTGCGGTAGCGGGCGGACCGCTCCCGCTGCCGCCCGCCGCCCCACCCGGGCCTTCTCCGGTGCTGTGCCGAGGGCTCGCGGGACGCGAGCCCGTGCATGGGTGGGGTGGCGGGCCGCGGCGCGGTGTCAGTCGGTGCCGAACAGGGTGCGGGCGAAGTACTGGGTGTCGAAGAACTCGCGCATGACGGTGATCCGCCCGTCCGCCACCGTGAAGAGCGCGCTGATGTGGATGAGGTACGGTGCCCCGGTCCTGGTCGTCGAGTGCGAGACGCACTCGACCGCGACCTGGTCCCCCTCCGCGATCACGTGTTTGACGTCGACCGAGTAGTCGGCGTCGGGAGCGAAGCGCTCGCCCATGGGCACCATGAACCTCTCGATGACTTCGGCCGGACCGTGCCAGGCCCCCGCCACCGGGTGGGTGCCGGGGATGTGGAAGACCGTCTCCGGGGAGAGCGTCTCCAGCAGCACGGTCAGGTCCTTCTCGCGCAGTGCCTGGAGGTACCGCAGGACCACGCTCTTCGCGTCGGGGGCGGCCGGCCGGCTCGTCACTGTGTTCCGATCGTGAACAGCTTCGGGGTGAGGGCGCGCTCGAAGGGGGCCATGAGGACCGACACGGGGGCGAAGCGGAGGTAGGCGTCGCGCAGCGCCCGCTGCACGGGCTTGTCCAGTTGCTCCACCGCGCCGAGCCGGCGGGAGACCTCGACCATTTCCCGGGTCCGCTCCCGCCGCAGATCCTCGTAGGCGCGCAGCGCGGCCACCGGGTCGGAGAGCGCGCTCAGGCACTGGGCCAGCACCACGGCGTCCTCCATCGCACTGCTGCCGCCCTGGCCGAGGCTGGTCAGCATCGGGTGCGCCGCGTCCCCCAGCAGGGTCACCGGTCCCTCGCCCCACTGCTCCAGGAACGGACGGTCCTGGGCCGGTACGCCGACGATGGTCTCGGCGGGGGTGACCCGGATCGCCTCGCGCACCTCGTCGGCCCAGCCGGCGAAGGCCCGGACGATCTGTTCCTTGTCCCCGTTCCAGCTGCGGGCGGATTCCGCGGACATGTTGGCCGTTCCCCACCAGTAGACCCGGCCGTGGCCCACGTCGTGGAGGCCGAAGCGGCGGCCGAGACCCCAGTAGTGGGCGTTGAGACCCTGGGTGAACTTCGGGTGCTCGAACGGGGTCACCGCCAGCCAGCAGATGAAGCCGCCGTCGGTGGGCGCTCCGGCACCCGTGCGCTGGCGGCGGATCGCCGAGTTGATGCCGTCGGCCCCGATGAGGATGTCCCCGGTGTCCTCCCGCCCGTCCTCGAAGCGGACCCGGACGCCGTCCTCGGTCACCTCGTACTCCGTGGCGGTCGCGCCCACCTCGATCGGGCAGTCGCCGAGCGCGTCGAGCAGCGCCGCCTGCAGGTCGCCCCGGTACATGGCGACGCTCGGGGCGCCGATCCGGTCGCAGGCGTCCTTGAACGGCAGGGACCGCAGCAGCCGGCCCCGGCTGTCCAGGAGATCGCTGCGCAGCAGGATCCCGCCTCGTTTCTCCAGGCCGAGGTCGATGTCCAGGGCACGCAGCGCGGCCAGCGCGTTGGTCATCACGGAGATGCCGAACCCGGCCGGTCGTATCTCGTGTGCGCGTTCGTACACCACGGCCTCGATGCCGACGCGGCGCAGGGTGACGGCGGCCGTGAGGCCACCGATCCCCGCCCCGATGACAAGAGCCTTGCGGCGTCTCGTGTGCTGTGTCATGTCACTCTCCTTCGGATACGGAAGGGCTTGGCGGAACGGGGCTCGACGGAGCAGAGCCCGGCGGAGCAGAGGCCGGCGGAACGGGGTCGGAGGTGCCCGCCCGGGCCAGCGCGGCCACGATCCCGGCCACCTCGCACACATGCGGCTCCTCCATCAGCGTGAGGTGGTCGCCGGGCACCGCGACGACCTCCACCACCCCGCCGGTCATGGAGTGCCAGCCGTTGGCCGGGTCCTCGTACCGGGTGCCCGCCGTGCTGTGCATCGGCAGGAGCACCTGCGGCAGCGGCTCGGTCGCCCGGAGCACGGTGATGTCGACGGACGCGGCATCGGGCTGGTACGTGAGCGTGGACCGCCAGTGCGCCGCGTACATCTCGAACAGCCGGCGCACCAGGGCCCCGTTGCTGTCCGCGGGCAGCACCCCCAGGTCGGCGGCGAATCCGGCGATGAACGTGAACTTCTCTTCGAGAGTGGTGAGTTCTTCGGGGACGTCCACCTTCGGGGCGTCGCCGCCGCGCCCCAGCAGCAGCAGTTCCCAGAAGAACCACCCGAGGAGCGCGTCGTCGGAGTACGCCACGCGCCGGGATTCCGGGCCGAGCGCGACGGTGTCCAGCAGGATGACCTTGCCGACCTCCTCCCCCGCCGCCCGGAGCTGCCGGGCCATCTCGAAGGCGACGAAGCCGCCGAAGGACCAGCCGCCGAGGGTGTACGGGCCTTCCGGCTGGACCCGCCGCATGGCGGCGATGTAGCCCGCGGCGATGCCGGGTATCGAGTTCAGCGGTGTGGTGCCCACATCGCCGCCGGCGGCCTGGAACGCGTACAGCGGCTGGTCCTCGGGCAGGTGCCGGGCGAAGGGGATGTAACACAGCACGTTGCCGCCCATGGGGTGGACGAGGAACAGCGGCCGCCTGGTACCGGCCGGGCGGATCGGTACGAGCGGCTCGAAGCGCGGTGCGGTGGCACCGGACCGCAGCAGCTCCGCCAGGGCGGCCACGGTGGGTGCGGCGACGAACGCGGAGATGGGGACGGTGACCCCGTACCGCTGCTCGATCAGGACGACGAGCCGCATCGTGGTGATGGAGGTGGCGCCCAGCTCGAAGATGGAATCGTCGACCCCGATCCCCCCGACGCCGAGCAGTTCGCCGATCACGGCCGCGAGGGCGCGTTCCAGCGCGTCGCGGGGTGGCGTCGTGTCCCGCGGTACGGGCCGGGTGAGGGGCAGGGTGCGCAGCGCCTGGTCGTCGCGTTTGCCGCTCGGGGTCAGCGGCATGCGGGGCAGCCACTCGAAGTGCGTCGGGACCATGTACGGCGGCAGCGTCGTGTGCAGTTCCTCCCGCAGCCCGCGCAGGTCGGTCCGGTCGGCGGAGCCGACCAGGAAGGCGACGAGCGACATCTCCCCGGCCGCCTGCTCCCTGGCCACCACCGCGGCCTCCTGGACGCTGACGGCCGGGTGCCGGGCCGCGACGCGGCCGATGGCCAGTTCGGTCTCGGCGGGTTCGACGCGGTAGCCGCGCACCTTGACCTGGGCGTCGGAACGCCCCGCGCAGACGATGGCCCCACCGGGGAGGACGAAGCCCAGGTCACCGGTGCGGTACGCGATCCGGTGCGTGGTGCCGGTGCCGGTGTCGGTGTCGGTGTCCGGGGGGAGGGCGGCGAAGCGTTCGGCGGTCAGCTCCGGGTCGCCGAGGTAGCCGTCCGCGAGACAGACGCCGGAGATGTGGATTTCGCCCTGCACGCCGACCGGCACGGGGCGCCCCCGCCCGTCCAGTACCCGGACCTCGGCGCCGTCGATGGGGCTGCCGATCGGAGCGAGCGCGGGGAACCCGGCCGGATCGCCCGTCATGGTGTGGCTGGTCACCACGTGCGACTCGGTCGGACCGTACTGGTTCTCCAGGAGCGCTCCGGGCAGGGTGCCGAGGAACCGGCGGATCGCGTCGGTCACCCTCAGCTGCTCGCCGGAGGAGATCACCACGCGGAGCCGGCGCGGGGCGAGCCCGTGGGCGACCGATGCCTCGGCGAGTTGCTGGAGGGCGACGTACGGCAGGAAGATCCGTTCCACCCCGTCCGCGTCGAGCAGCCGCGACAGGGCGGCCATGTCCCGGCGCTCGGACTCGGAGACCACCCGCAGGGTGCCGCCGGAACAGAGGGTGGAGTAGATCTCCTGGAAGGAGACGTCGAAGCTGAGCGGCGCGTACTGCGCCGTGACGCCGCCGACGGCACCGCCGGCCTGCCGGGTCTGCCAGTCGATCAGGTTCGCCAGGGAGCGGTGCGGCATGGCGACGCCCTTGGGCCGGCCCGTGGAGCCGGAGGTGAACAGGATGTACGCGAGGCTGTCGGGATCGAGGGGGCCCGGCGGCAGAACGGCGGGCACGGGCTGGTCGGGCGCTTCCTGCTCGGGCGCGGGCCGGTCGGAGAAGAGCGACTCCGCCGGGAGGACCAGGCCGGGGTCGGCGACGAGGTGGGCACGGGAGTGCTCCGCGATCACCCGGAAGGGCCGGGCCTGCTCCAGCATGGTGGCGAGCCGGGCCCGCGGATAGCTCGTGTCCAGCGGGACGCTCGCGGCACCGGCCCTGGCGACACCGAGGATCACGGCGATCGCCTCCGGCGACCGGTCCATGGCGATCCCGATCCGGGCACCGGGCCGGACGCCGGTCGCGAGCAGCCGCCCGGCCACCCGCTCCGCGGCCCCGTCCAGCTCCCGGTAGGTCCACTGCCGGCGCTCCCCGCCGCTGCCGGCCATGACGGCGACGGCGTCCGGGGTCTCGGCGGCCTTCCGGCCGAAGAGCCCCACGACGTCGGCCGGCGCGGCGGTGCCGCGGCCCGCCCGGGAGGGCGCGGCGGGCAGGAAGTCGTGCCCGGGGGCCTCGTCCGGATGCGTGACGATGCGGTGGAGCACGTCCGCGTACGTGTCGGCGAAGAGCTCCGCCTGCGCCGGGGTGAACGTGCGGCCGTCGCCGTCGACCCGCAGCCCGAGGCGGCCGTCGACCGGGTCCGTGAAGGCGTTGACCAGCAGCTGGAAGTTGGTCTCCTCCCAGGCCAGGAAGGACTCCAGCCGGACCTCGGGCAGCCGCAGCACGTCGGAGAGCACGTGGAAGTGGACGTAGTTGAAGGCGGTGTGGAGCACGGTGGCGCCGCCGAGGTCCTCCTGCATCGCGCTCAGCGGATAGTGCTGATGGGCGTGGCCGGAGCGTTCCTGGTGGAACAGTGCCCGCACGGCTTCGAGCCGGCTGCCCGGGGCGGGACGGTCACGGCCCTCCAGCCGTACGGGGACGGTGTTCAGGAAGAGCCCGCTCATGCGGTCCGCGCCGTCCCGCTCCGGCCGGCCGTGGGTGATCAGCCCGACGGCGAGGTCCCCGTCGCGTGGGGAGAACACCTGCAGCGACTGGCAGTACGCGGCGAAGAGGACCGACTTCACGGGTACGGCATGCCGGCGGGAGAACGCGCGTACCCGCTCGGCCAGTTCGGCCGGGAGCACGGCGTGGTGCACGACCGCCCGGCCACCGCGGGGCGGCTCGGCCGAGGCGAAGCCGTCGAGCCGCAGGGCCTTGGTGCCGGCGAGCACGCCCGCCCAGTGGTCCCGCGCGTCCCGGTCCGCGAGCGCCGCGCGCTCGGCCCGTACGTGGTGGGCCGGGCTCGGGTGCGGACCGGGCGGGACGGGGCCGATGTCCGCCCCGGCGGAGTGCAGGTAGTCCCGCAGGAGCTCGCTCAGGAGGCCCGCGACACTGCCGCCGTCCAGCAGGGCGTGGTGGAAGCTGAGGACCAGGTCGACACCGCTCTCGCGGACGTGGGCCCGGAAGAGGTACAGCGGTGCCTTCTCGAACCGGTACCGGTGGAACCGGCGTTGCTCGACATGCTCCCGGACGGCCGCGTCGGCCTCGTCGGGCCGGAGCCCCCGCAGGTCGACGGTCTCCAGGCCACCGGTGATGCCCGGGTGCACGACCTGCATCGGTTCCGCGCAGCCGCCGAGGTCGAAGGAGGAGCGGAGCGCGGGGTGCCGTGCGACCAGACGGTCGAAGGCCTGCCGGAAGCGGTCCTCGTCCCACGCCATCGCCAGGCGGTACTGGAACACGTCGTGGTAGACGGCGGAGTCCTCGTACTGGCGGCTGTGGTAGACGAGGCCGAGCTGCAGCCGGGTGAGCGGGAAGGCGTCGACGGCGCCCTCCAGCCGCGCCCGGTCCACCCGCGACACGAGTTCGAACGGAGCCGGTTCGGTGTCGGCCCCGGTGTCGGCGACCGTGGTGGCGCGGGCGGCGAGTGCCGCCACCGTCGGATGCCAGACGAGGTCGTTGAGCGCGAAGTGGATGCCGCGCCGCTCGGCCAGCGCCCGGATGCGGATCATCAGGATCGAGTCGCCGCCGAGGGCGTAGTAGTCGTCGTGGACGGAGATGGGCCCCGTGCCGAGCACCTCGGCCCAGATCCCGGCGAGGACGGCCTCGGCCTCGGTACGGCGGGAGGGGTCGTCCTCCCGCCGGTCGGAGCCCGGCTCCGGGTCGGGGAGCCGGTTCCGGTCGGCCTTGCCGTTCGGGGTCAGCGGAATCCGGTCGAGCGGGACGAGCCGGGCCGGGAGCATGAACTGCGGCAGGATCCCGGCCAGTTGCTCACGGAGTCCCGCCGGGTCGGGGGCGGGATCGCCGGCGACGTAGTACCCGGCCAGGAAGGCCCCCCCGTCCGGGCGGGTGCGGTGCACGACGACGGCGTCACGCACGCCCGGAAGCCGCGAGAGGGCGTCCTGGACCTCGCCGAGTTCGACCCGGTTGCCACGGATCTTGACCTGGTCGTCCACGCGGCCGAGATATTCGAGGTTGCCGTCGGCGAGCCGGCGGGCGAGATCGCCCGTACGGTACAGCCGGCCGCCGGGCACGAGCGGCTCGGTGCGGAACTTCTCCCGGGTCAGTTCCGGGCGGCCGAGGTAGCCGCGGGCGAGCCCGACACCGCCGATCCACAGTTCGCCCGGGACACCGACCGGTTGCGGCGTCCCGTTGGGAGCCATGACATACAGGTCGGTGTTGTCGATGGGGCGCCCGATCGGGACCCTGGTGACGGGCCCGGCCGCTCCTCCGGGGCACTCGTACACCGAGACGTCGACGGTGGCCTCCGTCGGGCCGTACAGGTTGACGAGTACGGGCGGTTCGCCCGTCTCCCCGCCGGCGCCGAAGACCCGGTGGAACTGCTCGACCCGCGCCGGAGGCAGCGCCTCGCCGCTGCAGAAGACCCGGCGCAGCGTCCGGGCGCCGCCGCGGAGGCCGGGGTTCTCCTCCAGCAGGTCGAGGAAGGGGCCCAGCATGGACGGCACGAAGTGCAGCACGCTGACGTTGCGGTCCGCGACGCTCCGCAGGATCTGCCGGGGGTCCTTCTCGTCGCCCGGCGGCAGGAGGGCGACCCCCGCGCCCTCGATGCCCCACCAGAAGAGTTCCCACACCGATACGTCGAAGGAGGCGGGTGTCTTCTGCAGCAGAACGTCGTCGGTCCCGATCGGGTAGGCCCGCTGCATCCAGGCGAGCCGGTTCACCACGGAGTGGTGTTCGACCATCACGCCCTTCGGCTGCCCGGTCGAGCCGGAGGTGTAGATGACGTACGCGAGAGCGCGGCCGTCGCCGACCGGCTCCAGGGGGCCCTCCGGACCGTGCAGAAGGTCGTCGGTCCGGAGCACGGGGGCGTCCGTCGCCGGGAGGTCCGCGTCCGCGTCGACCAGCACGACCTTCGCCCCGCTGTCCGCCAGCACGAAGGCGACCCGCTGGGCGGGGTATCCGGGGTCGACGGGAACATAGGCGCCACCGGACTTGAGCACGCCCAGCACGGCGGCCAGTTGACGGGGGCTCCGCTCCATGAGGACGGCCACCCGGTCGTCCGGGCCGACACCGCGGGCTCTCAGCGCGCGGGCGACCTGGTTGGCGCGGGCATCGAGCCCGGCGTAGGTGAGCACGCCGCCGTCCGCCGCGAACACCGCGGGCTGGTCGGGCACCCGCGCGGCCCGCTCCTCGAACAGGCCGTGCAGGGCCTTCCCGGCGGCGTACGGCACCCGCGGACCACGGGCGAGGCGCAGCATCGTCTCCTGCTCGGAGTCGGTGAGCACCCCCAGTTCCCGGGCGGGGCGTTCCGGCTTTTCGAGCCCCTGGGTGAGGAGTTCGGTGAGATGCCCGGCCACCGAGGCGATGGGGAGGTCCGCGTCGAACACGTCCAGGGCATGGTTCAGGTCGATGGTCAGATCCGTCGTACCGGGGAAGACCGTGACGTTGACGGAGAGCGCCTCCCGGTCGTGCGGCGGCGCGAAGTGCCGGGCCGGCGCGATGTCGACGCCGTCCAGCCGGGTCAGCTGCTTCAGCGGCAGGTACGAGAACGTGACGTCGAAGAGCCTGCGTTCACGGGTCCCGGTGGCGGCGGTGAGCCCCCGTAGGGCCTCACCGGCCGGCAGCCGCTGGTGCTCCTGCAGCGCCGCGATCGATTCCTGCACGTCGGCGACGATGTCGGCGAGTGCCTTGTCTTCCGGTACGTCGATCCGCAGCGCGTGCGTGGTGGCGTACAGCGTGACCACCGCCAGTTCGTCCCTGGTCCGGCGGTTCAGCAGCGGCACCCCGACCACCGCGTGATCGGTCCGGTGGACCCGGGCCAGGTAGACGCCGAGTGCGGCCAGCAGCCAGGTGAAAGGCGAGCCGCCCTGCTTCTTCATGCGCTCGACGAGGTGGGCCTCGACGGTGAACGAGTGCTGGCCGAAGCCGGGACGGACCGGCGTTCCGGGCCCACCGCGCGCCGGAGCCGGGGCCTGGGTGGTCGCATCCGGTCGGCGGGGGAAGAAGGCCGGCTCCATGCCGGAGAGTGCGGCGAGGTGGAAGGAGTGGTCCTTCTCGTGGTCCGGGGAGGAGAAGTACGCGGCGCGTTCCCGGGCCACGGCCAGGACGGACGGTGCCGGTCCGGGGGTCGGGGGCCGCTCTCCCCTGCCGCGCCGGGCGTAGTCCTTCAGGATCTCGTTGCGGAGACGGTCGGCGGCCCAGCCGTCGACGAGGAGATGGTGGAACGTGATGTGGAGGTACTGGACGCTGTCGCTCTCGCGGAGCACCGCCGCTTCGAAGAGCGGGCGGTCGAACAACGGGAACGGAGTGGCTCTCGCGGTCTCGCGCCAGGCGCGGCACGCCGCGGCCGGATCGGGTTCCCGGGCGAAGTCGATCAATCGGACGACGGATTCCCCGGGCTCCGTGCCGGGGTGATCGGCCAGCCACTGTAAGGGGACGCCCTCGCGTTCGTCGAAACGCAGCCGGAAGGTGTCGTGGCGCTCCAGCGCGCGAACCATGCACAGCCGGAGAAGTTCGAGGTCCATGCGGCCGGTGAACCTCTGGTACATGGCCGTGACGAATTGCGGGCTGCCCGGCGACTGGGCCTCGGCGGCCCAGATGTCCAGTTGATAGGGCGTCAGTGGGCGGGGTTCGGTGGGCGCGTCGTTTTCCGGCGGTGGCACGGTCGATTCGGGCGGACTCTGCGAACTCATTACTGCATCCCCCTGCCTGTTGGTCAACGTCTTCACGGTCCGTTACACAGGTGAGCAAAGGTTTGTCGCGAGGCGGTCGACGATCCGGCGGCCGGACAAGGAAAAGCCGCCTGCGGCGAGCACCGGCGACGGTCGGCACGCTCGGCACGGGTGGAACACCGCACGGCGGCCGCAAAGGAGCGAATTCATCGCCGAAACAGCCGGTGTGACCCGGGATCGATTTTCGGGCGCTTTACCGCTGCCCGACCGCCTCGTGCGCCGGGCGGGAAACACCATTCATGATCCCGCGTGAAACCAGGGTCAGAACAGACGAATGCTTTCAAACAGCGTGATCACACGCCTCCCCGCCCCCTGGGTCTTGGCGATTTGGCGCAGCCAGGCGCCCCTCCCCGTCTGATGCAATCATCGCCGCCCCTAGGGATGATATGGAGATTTTCTAAATGCCGTCAAGAGAAAAATGGGGCGCGAGGGACGTGGACGAAGGTCTGCGCCGGTCGGGTCAGGGCCCGGCCGGCCGCCCGGTTCCCGCCCCGGGCGGGCGGCCCCTCCCGGTGATCACCGCTCGACGGGCGCCCCTGGTCCAGGGGGGCCGGCCGGTGCTCCGTGGGAGGCGAGGAGGTGTGCGACCGGATCGGCGCTGCCCGACGTGCTCAGTTCCTGCACCAGCTCGCAGTTCCTGGCGATCCGGTCGGCGACCCACCCGCGCAGCCACTCGGACAGCTGCGGAAGCGGCAGGTCGGACGGGGCCAGTCCGGCGAGCACACAGCCGGTTGCCGCCGCACCGCCGACGTTGACGACCACGTCCGGCAGTACGGTGTGACCGGACTCGCGCAGCAGCCGGCGGGCCGGTGCGGTGCAGCTCATGTTTCCGCCCTCGACCACCATCCGGGCCCGGACCGCGGGCACCGCGTCCTCGTCGACCGCGAAGGCGGATGCCGCCAGCACCAGCACGTCGGCGTCGACGTGCAGCCACGCCTGCCCGGGCCCGTGGACCCTGACCTCCGCGGGCAGCCGCGTCCGGTCGATCGTGCCGTCGCCGCTGGTGAGCGCGGTGAGTTCGGCGACGGGCAGTCCGCGCTGATCCTCGACGGTGCCCCGTACGTCGGCCACCGCCACCACCCGGTGGCCATGGGCGGCCAGGTGGCCGGCCACCGCGCGCCCGACGGTGCCGAAACCCTGGATCGCGATGCGCTGCGGGGTTCGCGCACCGGAGGCACGCAGCGCGCCGAGCACCGCGACCGCCACCCCGAACCCGGTGATGTCGGCCATGTGGTCCCACAGTTCGGCCCAGCCGACGGTGAGGCGGGTGGTGCCGGCCCGGCGGGCGACGTCGTATCCGGCGGCCTCGAAGGCCAGTTGCCGGTCGGCGTAGGTGGTGCCCTGGTCACAGCCCAGGTACACCCCGCCGTGCAGGAGCGGGGCGGCGGCGCGGCCGAACCCCCGCATCACCGTACGCCGCTCGACGGCGGCCCCCGGGACGGGCGCGATGCCGGCCTTGGCGCCACCGATGGGGAGGCCGACCAGCGCCAGCTTCTGGGTCATCGCCCTGGCGAGGTGGGCGAGTTCCCGCTCGGTCACCGTCGGGGTCATCCTGGTGCCCCCCAGGGCCAGCCCGTCGACCATGGAGTCGACGACGACCCATCCTCGCGCTTCGCACCCCGGCATGTTCAACGTGGTGGAGAGCATGGGCCCGGTCACCCGTCGCGCACCGGGCCGGGACGGTGCCTGGTTCACCGCGCACCGGTTTCCGGAGCGGTCCGCAGGCTCCGGGGGCGCATGTCGGTCCAGACGCGTTCGATGTGCGCGAGGCAGTCGTCCTTCGCACCGCGCACACCGACCTCGCGCCAGCCCGCCGGCGGCTCGCGGTCGGCGGACCAGATCGAGTACTGCTCCTCGTCGTTGACGACGACCTTCCACTGCTCGGGTGCTTCGCCGGTCATGCCGTTACCTCCAGGTGTCGGTGGTTGCACGGTCCGCCGGGCGGCGGGCCGGTGGGGCCGGTGGGGCCGGTTCGCGGCCGGCGCCGCGGCGGGCGTCGAAGTCGTCCAGCCAGCCCGGCAGGCTGGCGGCGCGCAGGAGGCCCGTCCCGATGAGCACACCGGCGAAGCCCTCCCGGAGCAGCCGGGCGGCGTCGTCCGGGCGCTGGATGGCACCGGCGCTCACCGCGCACCGGGTACCGCTGCTCAGCACCGCGGGCAGCAGCGACGTACTGCGCCCGAGGTCGCCCGCGCCGCGTTCGCGGGTGGCGATGTCCTTGTTGTTCACCGCGACCACGCACTCCTCGGCGCGTGGCAGGCGGCGGATCTCCTCCTCGGTGGTCACCTCGACGAACGGCGTCAGGCGGAGCCGCAGGCTGACGTCGATCAGGTGGCCCAGGGTGGACCGCGGCAGCAGCCCGGCGGTGAGCAGGACGGCGGACGCGCCGCTCTCGCGGGCCTGGACCAGCTGGCTCCGGCGGGTCAGGAAGTCCTTCTGCAGCACGGGGAGATCCGTCGCTTCCACGACCTCGCGCAGCAGGTCCCGGGTGCCGCCGAACCATCGCCCGGTCACCACGGAGAGGCACGGCGCGCCGGTGTCCTGGTAGTCGGCGACCAGGCGGGCGACCGATCTGCCGCCGAACAGATCGCGGCCGTCGGCGTCCTGCCGCTTGAGTTCCATGATCACCGGTCGGCGGGCGTCCAGCAGCGCTTCGGCGAACCCGGCCGTCATGGGGCCGCCCCGGTGTCGTCCGGCGCCCGCCAGCCCCGCCGCACCGCCGTGACCCGGTCGGCCCGCAGCCGTCCGGCGGGGTCTCTGGCCGCGGTGTCCACGTCGATCCCCAGGAACAGGGGGTGTTCCACCACGGCCCGGTAGCCCTCCCGGTTGCCGGCCGAGATGCCGCCGGCGAGCAGGAACGGTCGCGAGATGCGGTCCGCGATCTCAAGGACGGCCCCGCGGTCCACCTGCCGCCCGGTACTGCCGATCCGGCCGTCCTCGGCGACCGCGTCCAGCAGGAAGAGGTCCGTTCCGGCCCGCTCGTACGCCGCGATCAGGGACCGCTCCGCGCGGGTGTCCGCGCCTACGTGCAATACCTTGATCACGTCGAGATCCGCGGCGCTCTTCAGCGCGCGGACCATGCCCGGCGACTGGTAGCCGTGCAGTTGGACGCACCGCACCCGTGCACCGGCCGCCGCCTCGCGCAGTGCCCCGGCGTCGTTGAGGAAGGTGACGAGTACCGGCCGCAGCCGGGCCGTGCGGTGCGCGGCCGCGGCCAGTACCGACAGCTCAGCGGCCGACAGCTCCGCCCGGCCCCCGGGGATGCCGTGCCACAGGCCGACGAGATCGGCTCCGGCGGTGTCGAGCACCTCCACGTCCCGCGCCGAGGTGGCTCCGCATATCTTGACCAGCATCAGGCGTCACAGCCCCATCATCGCCGCGATGCGGTTGCGCTGGATCTCCGAAGTACCCGAGTAGATCGGGCCGGCCACCGCGTCACGCACGTCCTTCTCCAGGCCGTACTCGGTCAGGTACCCGCTGCCGCCGAAGATCTGCACGGCCGCCAGCGCGGAGGCGAGGTTGCTCTCACTGGCGAGCAGCTTGCTGACGGCGATGTCCGTCGTGACGTTCTCGCCGTCCGTCAGCCGGACCGCCGTGTCGTAGAGCCATTTCCGCGCGGTGTCCAAGCCGATCCTCATGTCCACGATCTTGTTGGAGATCGACTGGTACGAGCCGATCGGCCGGCCGAACTGGACTCGTTCCTTGGCGTATTCGACGCAGCGGTCGAGCCGGTACCGCATCTGTCCGGTGGTGATGACGAAGGAGCAGAGGATCTCCCACTTCATCACGTGGTCCAGGATCAGGAACCCGGAGCCGACGCGGCCGATCACGGCGGACGCGGGGATTCTGCAGTCGTCGAAGTGCAGCTCGCCCAGCGGCGAGGTTCGCAGCCCCATCTTGCCGACGGGTGCCCCGACGACCAGCCCAGGGGTGTCCCGCTCCACGAGGAAGGAGGTGATGCCGAGTGGCCCGCCGTCCGGGTGGGTGCGGGCGTAGACCACGAACACGTCGGCCACCGGGCCGTTGCTGACGAAGGACTTGCCGCCCCGCAGCACGAAGCCGTCGTTCTCGCGGGTCGCCGTGGTCCTCATGGCCAGCGCGTCGGAGCCGCTCTCGGTCTCGCTGATCGCGTGCGCCCCGATCGTGTCCCCCGAACAGATCCCGGGCAGGTAGCGCTCCTTGAGCTCCCGCGACCCGAACCGTTGCAGTGGAACGCCCGTACTGACCATATGGGTGGCGACCGAGAAATTCAGTCCGCCGTCACGGCACTTCGCGCCGAGCTCTTCGAGCACGTACATGGTGGTGAGCAGATCCTGGCCGAGCCCGCCCCACTGCTCGTCGAACGGCAGACCCAGGATTCCGGACCCCTGGACCAGCTTCCACTCGTCCCGCGGAAACACGCCTTCCGCGTCCCGTTCGAGGTGGCCCGCGCTGAGCTCTTCGCACCAGCGGCCGAGCCCCTGGCGCAGGGCGGTCTGGTCGGCGTTCCATCCGATCACGTGTCAGCCCTGTCAGTACTGGGAGAAATCGGCCGAGTCCAGGCTGTGCCGTTCGCCTCCGCGCAGCGCGGGCGAGAACACGCACACCAGGCGGAGGTCCTCCTCCTGGCCGGCGATCAGGAAGTGGGCGTCATGCTGGTCGAGCGCGTAGAACGTGCCCGGTTCGATCGGGTGGGAGGTGCCGGCGGAATCCACCACCTCTCCCGTTCCCTTGATGCAGTAGCAGGCTTCCAGGTGACGCCGGTACTCCAGCCTCGACTTGGTCCCGGCGCGCACAGTGGTGTCCGTCATCGAGTAGCCCATGCCGTCGGATTCGAGAAGGAACCTGCGGCTGAGCCCGTTGCCCCAGTCCACGGTCGTCACCTCGTCAAGGCGTCGGACAATCATCGGGTGTACCTCCTACCAGCTTGCTGAACAGGGTGAAAGGGTGTGCAGAAAGGCCTGGAACTCCTCGACCACGTCGGCCCGTTCGGCGAGGGCGTGCTCGACGCGGGCGACCCCGGCGCTGCCCACGACCGCGGCGTCGGCACCGAGGCCGTGCAGCACGGCGATGTCGGCCCCTGAGCGGACCCCGAATCCGACGGCGATCGGCACGGTGGCCGCTTTGCGCAACACCGACAGTGCGGTGGCCAGTTCCTGGTGACCGGTGGTGAGTGTGCCGCCGCTGCGGCCGTAGTGGGCCACCAGATACAGATACGCGGAGGCGCATTCGGCGGCCTCGGCCTTCACCTCGGCCGCCGACGTGGCGTAGCAGGTGGCGACCAGGGGCAGCCCGGCCTCCCGCACCGCTTCGAGACAGCTCGCCCGCAGCCGCGGCGGCAGGCCATGGACCAGCAGCCCGTCGGCACCCGAGTCGGCGACCCGGCGGACGAAGCCGGGCATGGACAGGGGTCTGACCGTGTGGCTCCAGTCGGCCAGCAGTGCCACCCGCAGGTGGCGCAGCCGGGGCTGGATCCCGCCGAGGAAGTCGAGCACCTCGTCGAGTCCGGCACCGCCTGCCAGTGCCCGTCGCGCCGACCGGCGGATGACCGCTCCGTCGGTGACGGAGTCGGGAAAGGGCACCGCCAGTTCCAGGCAGTCCACCCGGCGGTCGTCGAGCATCCGCATGAGGTCGGCCAGTACGGGCAGTGGCGGGTCTCCGGCGTTGAGGAACACCGCCAGGCCGGGCCGGTCCGGCGGTCGGCGCGCGAAGAACCCGCTCACCGCGCACCTCCCCCGTCCGCCGCCCTGCGCACCGGCCGCGCGCGCAGGCGATGGACGAGGTCGCGTGCGGCGCCGCCGCGCAGTACGTCTTCGGCCGCCTTGACCGCCTCCGTCCACTCGCCGATCAGCCCGCTCGCGACGGCCAGTGCGGCGGCGTTCAGCGCGACGGTCCGCGTCGCGAGCCCCGGACCGCTTCCGGACAGCACGCCGAGGAAGTGGTCAACCACCTCTGCCCTGCCGCTGACCAGCCGCAGTTCGGCGATCCCGCCGGAGGCCGGACCGGGAGCGTCGGCTCGCAGACGGATCTCGCCGGTGCCGTCATTGGTGTGGATGACGTTGTCGACGGAGCTGACCAGCTCGTCGATTCCCAGCCCGTTCGAGCACAGCCAGATCCTCCGGTCGGCAACGGTCGCGGCGACCTGCCGCAGAGCCGGCAGCAGCGAATGGTCCGAGACGCCCACGAGCTGGGAGGAGACCGGCATCGCGGCCAGGAAGGGGCCGACCGCGTTGATGAAGCCGCCGATCATCCGCAGATCCATCGGCACGATGCTCCTGGCCAGCGCCGCCACCTCGCGCGGGTACACGAAGTGCCCCGGGAAGGCGATGCCGAAGCGCTCCAGCATGGCATCGGTCTGCTCGTACGAGGCGGTCAGCCCGATGCCGAGACGGTCGAGCAGATCGAAGGAGCCGCAGGTGCTCGCATAGGCGCGGGATCCGGTCTTGACGATGCGGACACCCAGGACGGCGGCGACGAACGCCGCCGCCGTGGAGATGTTGAACGTGGCCGGCCCGCCTCCGGTGCCGACGATGTTGGCCGTGTTGTCCAGCCGGGCGGCGACCGCCGGCCGGCGCTCGTCGAGCGAGCGGAGCATCCCGATCAGCGTGTCCTGATCAGGCATCCGGGTGGACAGCGAGGTCAGCAGGGCCACCGTCTCGCCGGGCCGGAGAGCGCCGTCCCGCAACTGGTCCCAGAAGGACCGCCACATCTCCTGATCGACGGGGCGGTCGCGGCCGATCAGCGCACGCAGCACCTCGTGCACGGCTAGCGGGAGTCCGGCCGGCACAGCTGGGCGTGCTCGATGAACCTGCTGATCGAGCCGACGGAGCGGAAGCTGTCCGGGTCGAGGTCGAGGTCCTCGACGCACAGGTCGAACCGGTCCTCCAGCCAGGCCATCGTCTTGAGCAGACCGAGGCTGTCGATGACCCCGCCGTCCACGAGATCGTAGTCCGGGTCCAGCTCGCTCGCGCCGACGTCCGGCAGGAACTCCTCGATGATGAACTGCTTGACAACCGCGGCGTGTTTCACGTGGGCGTTCCTTCGTTTGGCTGTGCCGAGGAGCAGGCGCGCTCGACGAGCGTGTGGTCGATCTTTCCGGTGGACGTCCTGGGCAGCGGGTCGTCCACGATCCGCAGGGCCGAGGGGACGGCGGTGAGCGGAAGCCGCCGGGCACAGTGCTGACGGAGCGTCAGAGTGTTCAGCGTGCTGGCCGGGGCGCGTCGGACCACGCTTCGCAGCAGGCGGCCGGCCACCGGATCGGGCACCGCCACCACGGCCGCCTCGACGACGTCGGGATGGTCGAGCAGCACCTGCTCGACCTCATGGGTGTTGACCCGTACGCCGCGGACCTTGACCTGGTGGTCGTTTCGGCCTTCCAGGGTGATGCGGCCGTCCCGGTCGCGCCGCACGAGGTCGCCACTGCGGAAGTAGCGCAGCGTCTCCGGCCCATGGGGATGGGTCGCGAACCTGTCCGTGTCCTGTTCCCGGCCGAGGTAACCGTCGGTCTGAAAAGGCGTCGCGACATGGAGCTCGCCGGTTCCCGGCCCGGTCAGGACCGTGCCGTCGGCGCCGACGATCACCGCGTGGACCCCGGGCAGCGGGCGGCCGATCGGGACGGGGGCGCCCGTCGGCTCGGTGCCGTCGACCTCGTACATGAAGCTGTCGTTGGTCTCGGTGCAGCCGTAGACGTTGTAGAGCCGCGCCTTGGCGAACAACCGTGGCAGTTCGGCGAGGCAGCGGGCGGGCAGGCTGTCACCGGTGAAGATGACGTGCTCGACCGTGTCGAGCGACCGGTCGCGTTCCGCGGCCGCGTCGATCAGCAGCCGGAAGAACATCGGCACCGCCTGGACGAGCTGGACCTCATGGCGGGAGACGAGATCGAGCAGGTGGCCCGCCTGGAGGGCCTGCGCCGGGTCGACCAGGACGACGCGGCCGCCGTGCCTGAGCGTGGTCCAGATGTCCAGCAGGCACAGGTCGAAGTTGAGCGGGGCGTAGTTGAGCACCGTCGTTCCCCGACGGATACCGAACTGCTCGCCGGCCCAGGTGGTGAAGCGGTCCACCGCCCCCGTGCTCAGTGGCACGATCTTCGGCTGTCCGGTGGAGCCGGAGGTGGTGAACATGAAGGACACGTCGGCCGGCTCCGTGCGGCGTGGCGCCACCAGACCCGTCGGCCCCGTCGGCCCCGTCGGCCCCGTCGGCGGATCCGACGGAACCGGCCCGGGCCCGGAGGCCGGGGGGCTCTCCGGCGACAGCACGTGCCGGATGCCGGCCTGCTCGAACAGCCCGTGCGGCGATCGCGGCGCCGGTGCCGGCAGCAGCAGGAAACGCCGCCCTTCCATCAGGCAGGCGAGCACCAGGGCGATCGCCGCGGGCGACTTGGCGGCCAGGATGCCGATCGGCTCGTCCGCCTCCGGGGCGAGCCGGGTGATCCGGACGCGCTCCCGGTCCGCCAGCTCATGGAGTTCACGGTAGGTCGTCTCTTCTCCGTGCCACACCAGCGCCGGATCATCAGGGTGACCGGCGGCGTGCGAGACAAATGAACTCACCAGATTCTGCTGCGGCATCATGACTTCTCCGAGTCCAGGCAACGGGTTCACTCAAATAATTCGGACCCAATGACGACCCGGTACGAAAGGGCCCTGCCCGACCGGCCCCCGGCGGCAAAAGAACTATCACATGGCACCTGCCCCGCAGAAGTGGGTTCACAGAAGCCGTCGATGACTGCACGTCAGGGCAGACTGCGCTGCCCGTCAGGGCGATGCTATCCGTCGAGCGTGTTCGATCAACATAAGTTCCCTGGTTGATCGGCGTAAAGATACCTTGACGCCCCCTTTCCCCCCTCTTGATCTTGCGGAGCGGGACGAGCGTCACCTAGCATCCGCCGTACTGTTCGCAAAGTGGCGAATCAGCGAGGGGATTTCCATGTCGTCGAAAGTTCCCCGATCGCCGTGAAAGGTGGACCCGTCATGCCTGGCCCCGATCGGCACGTGAACGCTCCGGCAGTACTGTCGTTCGCGCAGCAACGACTGTGGTTCCTCGACCAGTTGCGGCCGGGCCGGCCGGACCACAACGTCCCGACCGCGGTTCGCCTGCGGGGCCGGCTGGAACAAGCGGCGCTCGTGCGGGCGCTGACCGAAGTCGTGCGACGCCACGAGGTGTTGCGCAGCAGACTCGTCGTCGTACACGACAGCCCGTACCAAGTCACGGAGCCGGACGAGACGTTCGTGCCGGCGATCACCGATCTGACGCACTTACCGGCGGCGCGGGCGCGGGAACGGGCCCACGAGCTGGTGGCCGCCGACGCGGCGGTCCCGTTCGACCTCGGAGCCGCGCCGATGCTGCGGGCCCGGCTGATCCGAACCGCCCAGGACGACCACCTGTTGCTGCTGGTGATCCATCACATCGCCTGTGACGGCTGGTCGCTGTCGGTGCTGTGGCAGGAGTTCTCCGCCGCGTACCGGGCCGCCCTCGACGACCGGCCGGCCGCCTTGCCGGAACTGCCCGTCCAGTACGCGGACTTCGCCGACTGGCAACGGAGCCACCAGGCCGGCGCGGCACTGAACGACCAACTCGCCTACTGGCGTGAGCGGCTGGCCGACCGGAGCCCTGTGGCGTTCCCGACGGACCGGCCCCGCCCCGCGCTCTGGTCGGGCCGGGGCGACCAGGTCGGGATCGAGATCCCCGCAGAGCTCACGGACCGGATCCGGGCGCTGGGGCGCACCCACGAGGTGACGCCGTTCATGACGCTGCTGGCCGCCTTCCAGGTCCTGCTCGCGCGCTGCACGGGACAGCCCGACGTGCCGGTGGGGACACCGATCTCCGGGCGGACCCGGATCGAGGTGGAGCCACTGATCGGCTTCTTCGTCAACACGCTCGTCCTGCGTACCGACCTGTCGGACGACCCCGGCTTCACCGACGTGCTCGCCCGCGTACGGCGACACGCGGTGGAGGCCTACGCCCATCAGGACGTTCCCTTCGAGCGGCTGGTGGAGGAGCTGCGGCCCGAACGCGACCTCGGCCAGCACCCGTTGTTCACGGTCATGTTCCAGCTGGACGAGCCGTCCGCGCTCCCGGCCGGCCTTCCGGGGCTTGAGGTGAATGCTCATCAGGTCCCCAACACCGTGGTGAAGTTCGATGTCGAGGTCGCCATGACGGACTGCGGTGATCACTTCACCGGCGTGGTCCGCTATGCCGCTGATCTGTTCGCTCCCGAGACGATGCGGCAGCTCGCCCAGGACTTCCGTTCGCTGCTCGACCACCTCGTCGACAGCCCCGAGCGGCCGATTTCGGCGTGGCAGCCCCCGCTCGGCGTCCGCGTGAGCCGGTTCGGTCCCGCGGCACGGCCCGACGCCCCGGAGCCCGATGCCGGGCAGACCGGTGCTCCCTCCACCGAGACCGAGCTTCTGGTGCTGGAGACCTGGGCCGAGGTGCTCGGTGTCACCCCGGAGGGCGTGCACAGCGACTTCTTCGAGCTGGGCGGGCATTCGCTGCTCGCGTCGAAGATCATGTCCCGCCTCGGCCGGGCGCTCGACCTCGAACTGCCGGTCGCCCTGCTCTTCTACCACCCGACCGTCGCCGAGCTGGCCGACGGCATCGACGCGGCGCTGCTGGCGGACCTCGGCGCCGCCGCCGAAGCGGCACCGCTTCCCGCCGGAAAGGTCCAGCAGCCGTGAAGGCGCAGCACAGTCGACCCGGGCCGGACGAGCCGGCCGGCTCCGCGCCGGCCACCGCACGGGCGCTGCTCGACCAGCGCGTACGCGCGGCCCGGAGAAGGGCCGCCGAGGGCCGCACGGGAGCCACGGGAGTTGCGGGAGATGCGGGAGATGCGGGAGTTACGGGAGACGCCGTCCCGCCCCGCCCCGAGGGCGCCCAGGTGGCGTCGTTCACCCAGGAACGCATGTGGCTGGTCGAGCGGCTGTCCGACGGCCCCGCGCTGTACAACGTCCACGAGGTCTTCCGGCTGCGCGGCCCGCTGGCCGTGGCCGCCCTCGGCCACGGCCTCACCGATCTGGTGCGGCGGCACGAAGTCCTGCGCACCGTCTTTCCCGAGCAGGACGGGCGCCCCCGGCCCTCGGTCTCGCCGGTCCGGCCGATCGAACTGCCCGTCACGGACCTGCGGTCCGAGCCCGCGGAACTCCGGACGCGGCGGGCCCTCGATCTCGTTCACACCGAGATCCTGCGCCCGTTCGACCTGACCGCCGCCCCGCTGCTGCGCGCCTCGCTGCTGCGGATGGACGAGAACGACCACGTCCTGGTGGTGGTGGTCCACCACATCGCGGTCGACGGCTGGTCGATGCCGCTGCTGTGGGACGACCTGTCCACGATGTACCGGAGCCGGCTGGAAGGCCGGGAGCACGAGCTGCCGCCCCTGCCGATCCAGTACGCGGATTTCGCCCACTGGCAGCGGAACCGGCTCTCCGGTGACCGCCTGCGAAGCCAACTGGACTACTGGAAAACACAGTTGACTGGCCTTTCGCCGCTGGACCTGCCCACCGACCGGCCCCGCGGGCCGGTCCGCTCGGGCCGGGGCGAGCGGATCACCTTCACGGTGCCCGAAGAGCTGGCCGAGCGGTTGCGACGGGTGGGCCGGCGGCACGGCGCGACGATGTTCATGACGCTCCTCGCCGCGTTCCAGGCCCTGCTCGCCCGCTGCAGCGGACAGTCCGACGTGGCGGTCGGCACACCGGTCGCGGGCCGGACCAGGCCTGAACTCGATCCGCTGGTGGGCTCGTTCATCAACACCCTGGTCATCCGCACCGACCTCGCGGACGACCCCGGCTTCTCCGATCTGCTCGACCGGGTCCGCCGGACCGCCGTGGACGCCTACGCGCACCAGGACGTGCCGTTCGAACGGCTGGTGCAGGAGCTGCGGCCGGAGCGCGGCCTTGACCGCAATCCGCTGTTCCAGGTGATGTTCGCGGGCCTGTCCGACCCGGCCGCCGCCCTGCGGCTGGCGGGGGCGGAGGCCGAACAGATCGACGTCGACAACGGCACGGCCAAGGTCGATCTCAGCCTGGTGGTGGCCGACCGGCCGACCGGGACGACCGGCACCGTGGCCTTCGACACCGATCTCTTCGACCGCGCGACCGTGGAGCGTCTGGTCGGCCACTACCTGCGGCTGCTGGACAGCGCGTCGAGCGATCCCGGCCGTCCCGTCTCGCGCCTGGACCTGCTCACCGATGCCGAGCGCGAGGGGCTGCTGGTGGCGGCCAACGCCACCGACGAGCCCTTCCCCTCGGACCTCTGTGTGCACGAGCTGGTCGAGGAGCGGGCCCGGCTGACCCCCGACGCGGTGGCGGTCCGCTGTGGCGCCCACCGCCTGACCTACCGGGAACTCGACCGTCGGGCCAACCAGTTGGCCCGCCATCTACGGGCCAGGGGCGCGGGCCCGGAACGCCTGGTCGGCGTCTGCCTGCCGCGCTCGGCGGACCTGGTCGTGGCCCTGCTGGCGGTCCTCAAGTCCGGCGCCGCCTACCTGCCGCTGGACCCGGATCTCCCGGCCCGGCGCATGTCGTTCATGCTCGCCGACGCCGAGGTGCCGCTGCTGCTCACCCAGCGGTCCCTGAGCGACCGGCTCCCGCGGAACAGCGCCGCGACCGTCTGGATGGACGCCGAGGCACGGCTCATCGCGGCCCTGCCCGAGGACCGGCTGCCGGCACTGGCGACGCCGGCCGGCCTCGCGTACTCGATCTACACCTCCGGTTCGACCGGCCGCCCCAAGGCCGTGCTGGTCCCGCACGAGGGCGTGGTCAACTACCTGGTGGTCCGCGGCCGGCAACTGGACCTCAGCGGGGCCGATGTCGTCGCCTCGGTGGCCTCGATCTCCTTCGACGTCATCGTTCCCCAGGTGCTCATGCCCCTGGCCTGGGGCGCGAGCGTGGTGATCGCCCCGTCGGAGGTCGCGGTCGACGGGCCGCGCCTCACGGAGATGATGCGCGAGTTCGGCGTCACCACGCTCATGGCCACACCGGCCACCTGGCTGCTGCTGCTGGACAGCGGCTGGAAGGGCGGCAGCCGGTTCCAGGCGATCTGTGTGGGTGAGCCGCTCCAGCCACGGCTCGCCCGGCGGCTGCTCGACGTGGTTCCCACGCTGTGGAACGGCTACGGCCCCACCGAGGCGTCCGTCGGCTGTGTCACCCGGCGGGTGGACGCCGAACGGGATCTGGGCCGGCCGGGCGGGTCGGTGCCCATCGGCCGCCCGCTCGGCAACCTCCGGATCTACCTGCTGGACCGGGCCGGGGCCCCGGTGCCCGTCGGCGTGCCGGGTGAGATCCACATCGGCGGGGTCGGCGTCACCCGGGGGTACGCCAACCGGCCGGGACTGACCGCCGAGCGGTTCGTCCCCGATCCGTTCGGCGGCGACGGCGGACGGCTGTACCGGACCGGTGACCTGGCCCGGTATCTGCCGGACGGCAACCTCGTCTTCCTCGGCCGGACCGACGAACAGGTGAAGATCCGGGGATACCGCATCGAGCTGGGCGAGATCGAGGCCGCGTTGTGCGCGCGGCCCGGTGTCGCCAGGGCGGCGGTGACGGTACGGGGCAGCGGGACCGACGCCGAACTGGCCGGCTATGTGGTGTGGCAGGACCGGCCCGGCGACCCGGCGGCCCTGCGGCGCTCGCTGCGCGAGACCCTGCCGGAGTTCATGGTGCCCGCGACGCTGACCGTCCTCGACCGGATCCCGTTGACCACCAACGGAAAGGTGGATCGCGCGGCCCTGCCCGCGCCCGCCCGCCGCGGTCCCGAGGAGGGCGTGCTGCCGCCGCGGGACCGGCTGGAACTGCTGATGACCAGGATCTGGGGGCGGGTGCTGAGCATCCCGCGGGTCGGCGTGCGGGACAACTTCTTCGAGCTCGGCGGACATTCGCTCAGGGCGGTCGAGCTCGTCGAGGCGATCCGGCGGGAGTGGGGCGTCACCGTGCCGCTGAACACGGTGTTCCGTCATCCCACCGTCGAGGGCCTGTGCGCGGAACTGCCCACCGCGTCGGCGGCGCTGCGGCGGCTCGTGGTTCCGCTGGTCGAAGGAGACCGACGCGGGGCGCCGCTGATCCTGGTGCATCCGCAGAGCGGTGACGTGTGCTCCTTCCTGCACCTGGCCGAACACCTCACGGCCGGACACCTCACGGCCGGGCGGCCCGTCTACGGCCTGGAGGCCGTCGGCTACAACACCGACGAACAGCCGCCGGCCACCGTCGAGGAGCAGGCCGAGCGCTACCTGCGGGAGCTGCGGGCCGTGCTGCCCGACGGCCCGTACCTGTTGGCCGGCTGGTCCTTCGGCGGGCTGGTTGCCTTCGAGATGGCCCGTCTGCTGGAGGAGCGGGGGCACCCACCGGGGTTCCTCGGGATCATCGACGTCGGAGCGCCCGGCTCCATGGGCCCGTCCGGCGACCGTGCCGCGAGCGAGGCCACCCGGTTCGCGATCGCCGCCGGGCCGCCGGCCCACGCCGTCGACGAACGGGACGACCTCGACGAGCGGGACGCCATCGCGCTGCTGCTCCACGACGCACACGTCCGCGAGCTGCTTCCCGCGCGGGTGCGGACCGAGCAACTGCGGCGCATGGTACGGGTCTTCACCGCCAACGGCGAAGCCGCCGGCCGCTACCGCTCAACGGCGCGGCTGCGTACGGCGATCCACCTGTTCACGAGCGCCGAGACCCACCCCACGCTCGGCAGCCCGGTGGTGGTTCCCGCGCTCTGGCAGGAACACACCCAGGGGGCGCTGAGCGTGGTCGAGGTGCCCGGCAACCACCACGACATGCTGTCGCCACCGCACGTCGCGTCCTTCGCCGGCGCGCTCTCGGCGATCCTGGAGGAACTCGGATGAGCCACGGACACGAGCTGCCGTTGTCGTCGGCGCAGTCCGGCATCTGGTACGCCCACCATCTGCGCCCCGGCAGCCCCGCCTACAACACCGGCGAGTACCTGGACATCCCCGGGCCGGTCGACGCGGAGCTGTTCGAGGCGGCGCTGCGGCGCGTGGTGGACGAGACCGAGTCGCTGCGCGTCCGCTTCACCGACGGCGCCCAGGGCCCCCGGCAGGTCGTCACCCCGTCGCCCGACTGGTCGCTGCACCGGGCCGACCTCACCTCGATACCCGATCCGCTGCGGGCGGCCGAGCGGTGGATGCGCACCGACCTGGCCACCCCGGTCGGGCTCACCCGCGACCCGCTGTTCCGCCAGGCCCTGTTCAGGATCGCGCCGGACCGCTTCCTCTGGTACCAGCGCGTCCACCACATCGTGGTCGACGGCTTCAGCATGTCGCTCATCGCGCGCCGCGTCGCCAGGACCTACACCAGGCTGGTCGAGGGCAGGGCCGGCGCAGGACCGGCCTTCGGACCGCTGAGCCTGCTGCTGGCGCACGAAGCGGCCTACCACGCGTCGGAACAGCCCCGACTGGACCGGGAGTTCTGGGCGGACCGGCTGGCCGGCCGACCGGACCCGGTCAGCCTCGCCAGCCGGTCGGCGCCGGTCTCGGACGGCTTCCTGCGTCGTACCGGCAGCCTCTCCGCGCCCACCGTGGCCGCGTTGCGGCGGGCCGCACGACCCGCCGGAGCGAGCTGGCCCACCGCCTTCATCGCGACGGTCGCCGCGTACCTCCACCGCCTCAGCGGCGAACGGGACGTCGTACTCAGCATGCCGGTGACCGGGCGCACGGGATCCTCCGCGCCGGCCGTCCCCGGCATGGTGGCGAACGTGGTACCGCTGCGGCTGCGCGTGCGCCCGGACCAGGGCCTGTCCGCGCTCGTCCGGCAGGCGACCGAGGAGATCGGCGCCCTGCGCCCGCACCAGCGCCACCGCAGCGAGGACCTGCGCAGGGAGCTGGACCCGGCACGGTCGGAGCGGGTCCTGTTCGGCCCCGTCGCCAACATCATGTCCTTCTACTACCACCTGGACTTCGCGGGCGTACGGGCCACCGCGCACAACCTGTCCAACGGGCCGGTCGAGGATCTTTCGTTCTCCGTCTACGACCGGTCCGACGGCACCGAGCCCCGGTTCGACCTCGACGCGAACCCCGCGCTCTACTCCGAGGCCGAACTCACCGCCCACCAGCGGCGGTTCCTGCGTTTCCTGGACTCGGTCACCGCCGATCCGGACCAGCCGGTCGGCGGGCCGGACATCCTCACCGCCGAGGAACGGCACCGGACGGTCGTGGCGGGCAACCGCACCACGCGTCCGCTGCCGCACCCGACGGTGCCGCTGGCCTTCGCCGCCGAGGTCGCGCGCACCCCCGGTGCGCCCGCCGTGGTGTCCGGGGAAACCACCCTGACCTACGCCGAGTTGAACGCCCGGGCCAACCGACTGGCCCACCGGCTGGTGTCGATGGGGGTCCGCTGCGACAGCACGGTGGCCGTGCTCATGGAACGCTCCGCCGACGTGGTGGTGGCGGTCCTGGCGATCAGCAAGGCCGGCGGCGCCTACGTACCGCTGGACGCCCGGTCCCCGGTGGCCCGCCTGCGGCACGTCATGGCCGGGACCGGGGCGGCGGTGCTGCTCACCCATCGAGCCACCCAGGACCACGAGCTGACCCGCGGCACACCGGGTGTCGTCGTCGACGCCGACCCCGGCCTCGCCGGAGAGCCGGCCACCGACCCCGTCGTACCGCTGCGCCCGGACCACCTGGCATGCGTCCTGTACACCTCGGGGTCCACGGGCACACCGAAGGGCGTGGCCCTGAGCCACCGCAATGTCGTCAGCCTGACCTCGCAGCGTTCCTGGCGGGGCGGGAGCGGCCCCCGGGTGCTCGCGCATTCCCCGCACGCCTTCGACGCCTCGACCTTCGAGTGGTGGGTGCCGCTGCTCAACGGGGGCCAGGTGGTCGTGGCCCCGCCCGGCGAACTGGCGCTCTCGGCCCTCCACCGGCTCATCGCCGATCACCGGGTCAGCGCGCTGTGGCTGACGGCCGGGCTGTTCCGGGTGTTCGCCGAGGAGTCCCCCGACGCCCTGGCCCGGGTCGGCCAGGTGTGGACCGGCGGTGACATCGTGCCGGCCGACGCGGTTCGGCGGGTGCTGGAGCACTGTCCGGACTCCGTGGTGGTCGCCGGATACGGCCCGACCGAGGCCACCACGTTCACCACCCGCAGGGTGCTCCGCCCCGGTCGGGCCGTGCCCGACGTCGTGCCCATCGGCCGGCCGGTGGACAACAGACGTGTGTACGTCCTGGACGAGGCGCTGTCGCCGGTGCCACCGGGGGTGGCCGGTGTGCTGTACGTCGCCGGTGCCGGTGTGGCGCGCGGGTACCTGAACAACCCCCGCCTGACGGCCGGCCAGTTCGTACCGTGCCCGTTCGGCGAACCGGGCGGGCGGATGTACCGCACGGGCGACGTGGTCCGCTGGAACCCCGATGGCGAACTGGAGTTCCTCGGCCGGGCGGACGAGCAGGTCAAACTCCATGGTTTCCGCATCGAGCCGGGCGAGATCGAGGCCGTGCTCGCCGGGCATCCCGGGGTCGCCCAGGCGACCGTGGTCACCGGCACCAGCGGTTCGGACGACAAGCGCCTGATCGGCTACGTCGTCCCGGCCGGGGGCTCGGGGCTGGACCCGGCCTCGTTGCGGGAGCACGCCGCCGCGCTCCTGCCCGACTACATGGTGCCCTCGGTGATCGTCACGCTCGACGCCCTCCCCCTGACCCCCAGGGGGAAGATCGACCGGGCCGCGCTGCCCGCCGTGGACCTCGCACCGGCACCGTCCGGGCGAGGGCCGGGAAACCCGGCGGAGCAGGCGATGTGCGCGCTCTTCGCCGAGGTGCTCGGTCTCTCCCCGGTGGGCGTCGACGACGGTTTCTTCACGCTGGGCGGCAATTCCCTGCTCGCCACCCGGCTGATCAACCGGGTGCGGGTGCGGTTCGGCCGTGAACTCGCCCTGGGCGCCCTGTTCCAGGCACCCACGCCGGCCCGGCTGGTCGAAGCGCTCGACGGCGCCCCGGACGCCGCGGCGGTACCGGATCTCGCCCCGCGAACCACCGCTCCGACAGCGATCACAGGAAGCACCTCGTAATGGTCCACACCCTCCCCCACCCCGACGGAACCCCGGCGGCCCAGGCGACACCGGCGCCCCAGGCGCTGGGGGTGTCGCAGGTCCGCCGCTACTACCAGCTCGTCGACGCCGGAGACGTGCCCGCGCTGGTCGCCCTGTTCACCCCGGACGCGCGCTACCACCGGCCCGGGTACCGGCCCATGGTCGGGCATGCCGAACTGGAGCGCTTCTACCTCGACCAGCGGGTGATCCGTACCGGCGCGCACACCCTGGCCACCGTGGTCGCGACCGATGACGAGATAGCGGTGCACGGCCTGTTCCGCGGCGTACTGCACGACGGCGGCGAGGTCGAGCTGCGGTTCGCGGACTTCTTCCGGATGACGCCGCAGGGCCGCATCGCGGCACGGGACACCTTCTTCCACGTCCCGGCGGTCTGAGCCGGTGGACGCCCCCGGTGGCACCGCGAACCAGGTGATCCGTATCGACCGCCGCTACAACGGCCCACCCGACAGTGCCCACGGCGGCTACGCGTGCGGTCTCGTCGCGGCGCGGGCCCGCCGGATGCTGGCGACCGGCGGCGATCTCGTCGTCCAGCTGCACGCCCCGCCACCGCTGGACACCGGCCTCCGGACGGCCCGGAGCGGCAAGCGGGTCCATGTCTGGCACGGCGAGGAGCTCATCGCGACCGCGTCACCCCGGGCAGCCGTCGCGGGCCCGGTGGATTTCGTCCCGCCGGCCGTCGCGGAGCACGCCATGCGCCGCTACGAGGGGCACCGTTCCCACCCCTTCCCCACCTGCTTCGTCTGCGGTCCCGACCACCGGGACGGTCCGCGGCTGGCACCGGGCCCGGTGCCCGGCCCGGGGAACCGGGTCGCGTGCGTCTGGACACCGGACGCCGCCGACGGGGACGGGACCGGCGCCGTCACCGAGGAATCGGTGTGGGCCGTGCTGGACTGCCCGGGAGGCTGGACGCTCGACCCGCTCCGCGGCCCGCTGGTACTCGGCCGGATGACGGCCCGCGTCTCGGCCCTTCCCCGTGTCGGCGAGGCCGTCGTCGTGGTCGGCCGCGGCGTACCCGGCGACGGCAAGGTCCTCACCTGCACCACCGCACTCTTCCGTCGCGACGGGACGGAGCTCGGCCGCGCCGTCGCGACCTGGGTGCGTTCGGCCCCGACGGGGACACCTCAGGACAGGAAAGTGGGAAGCAGTTGACCAGGACGGTCTTCACCTCCGGCACTCCCGGGTTCATCGGCAGCGGACGGCCGCCGTTCGACGCCCGGACCATTCATGAGCTGGTCGCCGAGCAGGCGGAGCGGGCTCCGCACGCGCCCGCGGTCACCTGCGACGGACAGACCCTGACCTATCGGCAGCTCAACGACCGTGCCAACCGGCTCGCCGGGCGGCTGCGAACGGCCGGCCTGGCGCCGGAGGACGTCGTCGGCGTGCTGGTGCGACGGTCACCGGAGCTGATCGTGGCCCTGCTCGCCGTCCTCATCGCGGGCGGGGCGTACCTCGGACTCGAACCGGACGACCCGCCCGGCCGCCACGAGCTGCTGCTCAAGGACGCCGACGCGGGCCTGGTGATCGCCGAAGAGGCGCTGCGGGACCGGATACCCGCCGGGGTCGTCGCGGTGGTGGAAGGCCCCGCGCCGGAACGGCCGGCCGCCGAGCCGACGGCCCCGGCCCCGGCCCTCCCGGAAAGCCCGGACGGCCCGGACAGCCCGGACCGGCTCGCCTACCTCAGCTACACCTCGGGCTCCACCGGCGAGCCCAAGGGCGTCGGCGTGCCCCATCGGGCGATCGACCGGCTCGTCCGGGGCGCGGACTGGATGGAGATCCGTTCCGGCGACGTCTTCTTCCACATCGCGCCGGTCGCGTTCGACGCGTCCACGCTGGAGATCTGGGCTCCCCTGGTCAACGGCTGCCGGCTGGTCCTCTTCCCCCCGGTCGCGATCACGCTGGAGCACGTGGCGCGCGTCGTCCGCGCCGAGCGCGTGACGGTGCTTCTGCTGACCACCGGCTTCTTCCACCAGATGGTGAGCTCCCACCCGGAGGCGTTCGCCGGTGTGCGTCACGTCCTCACCGGGGGTGACGTGGCCTCGCCGAGCCATGTCCAGCGGTTGCTGGCCAGGTACCCGGACCTGCTCTTCACCAACGGCTACGGACCGACCGAGAACACCACGTACACGACCTGCTGGACCAGCAGTACCCTCACGGCGCTGCGGAGCGTGCCGATCGGCCGCCCGGTCAGCGGCACCAGGGTCGCCGTGCTCGACGGCGACCTCGAACCCGTGCCCGCCGGCGAGTGCGGCGAGCTGTACGCGGCCGGGGCGGGCCTGGCCCGCGGCTACCTGGGCCGCCCGGCCGCGACGGCCGAACGGTTCCTGCCCGATCCGTTCGGAACGGAGCCCGGGGCCAGGATGTACCGGACCGGCGACCTTGTGCGCTGGCTGCCGGACGGCACGCTGGAGTTCGTCGGACGCGCGGACGACCAGGTCAAGGTCCAGGGCTACCGCGCCGAACCGCGCACCGTCGAGGTCGAGCTGGAGCGGCTCGCCCAGGTGCGGCACGCGGTCGTGCTGCCGCAGGCCGACCCGGCGGGTGGCACCAGGCTGCTGGGGTACGTCGTGCCCACCGATCCGCAGCTGCCGGGTTCGGCCGACCTCGGCCAGCGGCTCCGCCACGAACTGCGGGGCAGACTGCCGGGATACCTGATTCCCTGGGCCATCCTGGTCCGTCCCGAGCTGCCGGTGAACCGCAACGGCAAGATCGACCGCCAGGCCCTGCCCACCGCCACCCGGGTGCCGCGCAACGTGGCCAACGAGTTCGTCGCACCCCTCACCCCGGTGCAGCTGCGGCTGGTCGAGCTGTGGGGCGACCTCCTCGGCGTCGAGCCGGTCGGGGTCGACGACGACTTCTTCGACCTCGGCGGGCACTCGCTGCTGGCCACCGACCTCCTGGTCGCCGTCCAGCGCGAGTTCGGCGTGGACATCCCCGCGCAGACCCTGTACCTGTCGCCGACCGTCGCGGAGCTGGCGACGGCCCTCGTCGCCCGGATGGAGACGCCGGATACGACGCCGGGTACGACGACGCGGGAGGAGCGGTCCCGATGACGGCGGTTCCCCCGACCACGCGATGCCCGGTCTCCGCACCACAGCAGGTCGATCTGATCGACCCCGGCCTCTACCACAGGGGCGGGGCCCACGAGTTGTGGCGACGGCTGCGCCGCGACGCTCCGGTGAGCCGGCAGGCGGCCGGCGACCTCGGCTACTGGTCGGTCGTCGGATACGCCGAGGCCAACCGGGTACTCCGCGACCACGAGGCGTTCACCTCCGAACAGGGCACCCTGCTCAACCTCCTCGGCAAGGGTGACCCCGCCGGCGGCAGGCAGATGGCGGTGACCGACCCGCCGCAGCACTCGCGTCTGCGCGGCCCGCTGCAACAGGCGCTGTCGATCAGGACGGTGGAGAACGACCGGGAGGCCGTCCGCGCCGTCGTCGTCGAGCTGCTCCGGCCGTTGGCCGACGGCGGGCCGTTCGACTTCGCCGCCGCGATGGCCGCCATGCCGATGGCGGTGATCGGCACGATGATGGCGCTGCCGGAGCAGGACTGGCCGCGCCTGGTCCGGCTCACCCACGCGTGCATCGCCGCGGACGACCCCGAGTTCCAGCTCGCCGCCGGACCACAGGCCACCCTCGTGACCGCCCACCGTGAGCTGTTCGCCTACTTCCAGGACGTCGTCACCCGGCGCCGGCGCTCGCCGGGTGACGATCTGATCAGCGTGCTGCTGACCATGGAGCTGGACGGACGGCGGCTGTCGCCGGGCGAGATCGTGTCCAACTGCTACAGCCTGCTGCTCGGCGCGGCCGTCACCACGGCCCAGCCACCGAACGCGGCGATGGCGGAGCTGGCCGGGACGGCGGTCCTCGACGACTGGGCGGCCCACCCGGAGCTGCTCAACGGCGGCGTGGAGGAAGCACTGCGATGGGCCTCGCCCACCCAGCACTTCATGCGCCACACCACCCGCGACGTCGAGGTCCTGGGGGTGCCGATCCCGGCGGGGGACGCGGTCGTCGTGTGGCTGGCGTCGGCCAACCGCGACGAGACCGTGTTCGCCGACCCGGACACCTTCGACATCCGGCGCCGGCCCAACAAGCACATCGCGTTCGGTGTGGGCGCGCACTACTGCATCGGCCACACCGTGGCACGGGTGACCTTGCGGATCCTGTTCACCGAACTGCTCGGCCGGTTCACCGGTTTCGAACTCGCCGGGACGCCCCGGCGCATGCGGTCGAACATCATCGCCGGCTTCACCCACCTGCCGATCACCGCGCGAGCCCGGTAGGCGCCGCCGCCCCAACCCCGGCCGCCCCAACCCCGGCCGGCTCCACCGCTGCCGGCTCACCGCTGTCGGCTCACCTCTGTCGGCACCGGCACAGCGAGCACCGGGAAGAAGCCCCCCTCACGGAAGGTCATCAGTGGACGCCCCAACGGCCCGTACCCGCAACAAGTGGTTCCTGCGCGAGCCCTCACCGGTGGCACCGGCGAGACTGTTCTGCCTGCCCTACTCCGGGTGCGGAGCGAGCATGTACCGCCACTGGCCGTCGACGGTCGACGGCGTCGAGATCTGCCCCGTGCAACTGCCCGGCCGGGAGAACCGGATGCGCGAGCCCGCCTACTCCACCTACGAGGCGATGGCCGACGACCTCGGCGAAGCGCTGCGGCCCTACCTGGACCGCCCCTACGCGCTGTTCGGGCACTGCGGCTCCGCGCTGGCCGCGTACGAGACGGCCGTACGGCTTGTCCAGCGGGGCTGCCCCGCCCCGGCCCGGGTGTTCGTCTCCGCCGAGGTGGCGCCGCAGGACGGCCCCTACGGCCGCTTCCTCGACCTGACCGACGACGAGCTGGCCGCCGAACTGCGCCAGCTCGTCGCGGAGTTGGGCGGCACCCTGGAGCCGAGCCTGCTGGAGCTCTACCTCGGCGTGCTGCGCAACGACGTCGACATGAACAAGCGGTATCACGTGGCCGAGCCGGTCCGGCTGCCGTGCCCCGTCACCGCCATCGGGTGGACCGGGGACACGGGCATTCCCCCGTCGCTCATGGCCGGCTGGTCGGCCTGCGGCCAAACGGCCTTCGAGCTCCTGGACGGAGGCCACTACCGCTTCATCGAGGCGCCGGGGGAACTGCTGGCCCTCCTGGTCGCGGATCTGGCGTCCGCCGGCTCCCGCACCCCCGACTCCGCACAGCCCGGCTGAGCACGACCTCGGTCCGGTCGGCGGCGGACCTTCCGGCGCACCTCCTCGCCGGAGGGTCCGCCGGTCTTCGCCAGGCCCGGATATCTGACGGCTACGCCTTTCCCTCCGTCGAAGAGGTGCTCGAAGCGCGGCAGTCCATGAAGCGGCGGGCCGGGCCTCGGGTGCCGCGGGGCCGCTACGCCGGTCCGGCCCCGGGGTGCTCGAACGGCGAGGGGGCGGGGAAGTACGCCCGGAGGAAGGCGGTGACGGCCCGGTCCTGCTCGTCGGCGGGCACGTTGTCGCGCACGCCGTCGGCCAGGCACAGCACATCGGCCCACCGGTGGCCGTGCAGCTCGGGCAGGCGGGCGAGGTCCTCGGTGCTGTCGGTGACGAAGTAGCCGTCGACCAGCTCCCCCTCCACCGCGCGGCCGGTGGCGTGGGCGTAGTAGGTGCCCAGGGTGACCGGCGCGAGGTCGGCGGCCGAGCGGAAGGGCGAGGTGACGGTCGCCGCGAGCTCGGCGGCGAAGCGTTCGCCGGCCTCCGCCAGGACGCTGCGCCGCAGCGGGTACGGGACGTGCTTGAGCGTGCGGGGGTAGGTACGGCCGGTGGCCTCGGTCAGCACGGCACGGGTATTGTACTGCGCGCTGGCGTAGACGGTGTCGCTGAGATCGCCGCCGTCGGGCAGACTCCGGCCGGGCGGTATCACCCGGCTGTCGGGGAAGCAGAGCGGCAGGCCGTTGCCGAGGAAGAACTGCTGCGGGGCGAGCGGGCGGGCGAGGAACATGTCGTCGTTGAGGTAGAGGAAGTGCTCGGCGAGGCCGGGGACGAGGTGCAGGCGGCTCTCGATGGCGCGGGAGTTGAACACCGGCCCGGCGCCCGTTCCGGCGAACAGCTCACGGTGCGAGACGACGGTCAGGCCCGGCCCGGTGGCGTCCAGCCAGGCGGGGACCTGGTCGTCGGTGACGAGGAAGACCTGGCGGATCCACGGGGCGTACGCCGCTATCGAGCGCAGGCAGTAGCGCAGTTCGTCGCGGCTCCGGTAGCGCTGCTCGGTGTCGTCGGCCAGGCCCCGCGACCGGCCGGGGTGGTCCCCGCGGGCCGCGTCCCGGCGCCGGCGCCAGTCCGGGTCGTCGCCGTCGACCCAGGTGATGACGGCGTCGACGGGGAAGTCGACATCGTCGGGGAACACGGTGGCGAACGCGTCGACCAGCGGGTAGTCGCGGCCGGAGACGCTGGTGGTGGCGGTGGCGGCCAGCGACGGCAGCCACCATCCGAAGGAGGTCTGGTCGATCGAGGCGATCGCACCCGGGGACGGCGCGGCCGAGTCCCAGAACTCGACGTCGCAGCCCTCCTGCGCCCCGTACAGGAGGTCGCCGACCACGGCGGGCCGGTAGACGCGGATGCCCTTGACCCGGTCCGGCGGCGGGCCGGCCGGGTCCGGCTCGGCCGGGAGCTCGGACCCGGGGGCCTCGACGGCCTCGCCGGCTTCAGCGACCTCAACGGCTTCGGGGCCTTCGACGGCCGCGACCGTCTCGACGAGCTGCTCGGCCAGGGCGGTGGCGAGGGTCCGGCCGTGTTCGAGGAGATCGACATAGACGGCCTGTCCGCCGAAGGCGGCGGACACCGCCTCCAGCACGGCCGCCCGGTCGCCGGGGGCGATCGCCAGGCGGTGGCGCGGCAGCGGGTCGGGCACCACCCCGTAGGCGATGCCCGCCGCCTCCAGCACATCGGCGACGTCGGCGAGGTTCCCGTCCCGGCACGCGGCCGGCATGAGCCCCTCCCGCACCACCGCCAGGTGGTCGCCGTGCCGAACCGTCCCGGGAAGACCGGCGAGCAGCTCGTCCTCCCGTATCCGCCGTCCGTCCACCGCCGGTCCGTCCGGACCGGTCCCCGGCTCGGGCTGCTCGGGCTCGGCCGCGGTGCCCGTCTCGGGACGCGCTACAGCCCATCGGCGGGCCAGCGCGGCGAGCGGGCGTCGCACGGAATGGGGAACGGCGTGACGAATGGACACGGAACGAAGACTCCCGGGGGGGGGCAAACCACCGCAACGGCCCGGGCACGGGTAAAAGAAATCGGACCGTAAGAGCGCGAACCGTAAGAGCGTGCCACACCCCGCTGGGTGAACCCTGGGAGAATTCCCGGCACCGGCTGAGCGCGACGGCGCCCCCTCCGTCTCCTACCGGTGCGCCGCCGCCAGGCGCGAGCGGGCGCGGTCACCGAAGGACGACCGCGCCCGCCCCGCCCGGGACCAGGCAAGCCGCTTTTCTCAACCGCGAAGCAGGACGAGCTCGTTGTCCCGGCGCGCCGGGTCCGCGGCGGCGGGCACCGAGAAGCCCGTGCGCCGGAAACCGACCTTGGCGTACAGCGCCTCCGCGCGGGGGTTGTCCTCGTGCACGAAGAGCCGGACGCGTTCGATCCGTGGCTCGGGGAGTGACCACGACCACGCGAGCGCGGCCCGGAAAAGCTCCTCCGCGAGGCCGGTACCGCGCGCCTCCGGCTGGACGAACACCCCCACGAAGTGGGTCTGCGCCTGCTCCGGGACATCGTCGAAGAACGTCTCGACGCCCGCCCGCTCGACGAGCACCGAGACCGTGCCGAGCCAGCGCCCGTCCGCCGACTCGGCGACGAACTGCCGGGCCGTCCTCCCCTCGGCGGCTCCGGCGGCGCGCTCCTGCCAGAAGGCGTCGGGCTTCGCCGCGGCCTGCTCGTGGGTTTCGAGGAAGGCGAGATGCGCGAGCGGGTCCCGCAGTGCTTCCAGCCTGATCGCCTTGACCCTGCTCCAGTCCTCGTGCCGCACGGCCCTGATGATGTGGTTCATCCCCCGATCCTCACATCCGGCCCCGGCCCGGCCCCGACCGGACCGTCCGCCGCCGCGCGGGCCGCCCTGCGCCGGGAGCGGTAGGACCGGGGCGTGGTGCCCGTCAGCCGGGAGAAGTGCTGCCGCAGGCTCGCCGGGGACGTGAACCCGGCGAGGGCCGCCACCCGCTCCACCGGTTCGTCGGTGCCCTCCAGCAGCTCACACGCCCGCTCCAGCCGCCGTCGCAGCAGGTACTGCGGCGGGCTGACGCCGGCGTGCGCGCGGAAGCGGCGGACGAGGCTGCTGACGCTGATCCCGGCGTGCGCGGCGATGTCCGCGGGGGTCAGCGGGAGGTGCAGACGGGTCTCCAGCCACCGCAGGGTCGGCTCGATGCCGACGCTGTCCGCGATCTCCCGGTCGATGTCCTCCTGGACACGGTCCGCGTACGACAGCAGTGGGGTGAGGAGTTCCCGGGACGTCTCACCGGCGGTCCGCTCCCCGTGGTCCTGGGCCAGCAGGCGCAGGCAGACGTCCATGCCGCCGAAGATCCCGGCCGAGGTCAGGAAGGGGCCGTCGGCCACGGCCGAACCGACCGGGTCGACCTCGATCCGGGGGTGGCGCCGGGCCAGTTCCCCGGTGTGGCGCCAGCCGGTGGTGGCACGCCGGGCGTCGAGCAGGCCGGTGGCCGCCAGGGTGAACACACCCGTCCCCACCGCCCCGATCCGGCTCCCCCGCGCGGCGGCGGCCCGCAGTGCGGTGAGCACCGCCGCCGCGGGCTCGCCGTGGTAGCCGTCGTGACCGGGCACCAGCACGATGTCCGCGTCGGCGAGACCCTCCAGCCCCCAGGGAACGGTGATCCGCAGCGGGGCCGGCAGCCCCACCCCGGTGAGCCCGGGACCGGCGCAGAGCCGCACCTCGTAGGCGACGCCCGGGCGGTCGCGGGCCGCCGCGCCGAACACCAGCCCCGGGGTGGTGAGGTGGTGTCCGGGCACCCCGTCGAGTACGAGAACGGCGATCACCGACATGCCTGGAACCTAACCGAGAGCCGGGCCCGGACCACATTCCGGCCCGCGTCAGCCGTGCTGGTGGACCGTCTTCCAGATCCAGCTCGCGTAGGCGGGAACGTTGGTGTAGAGGCCGGGGCCGGTGGAGCAGGCCGGGTCGGTGTCCCCGTCACCCGAGGTGGTCCCGATCAGCTCCCAGCGGCCGCCCCTGCCCTGCTGGATCTGCGGGCCGCCGGAGTCCCCGAAGCAGGCCATGCTGCCCGGCGTCCGGCTGACCGTGCAGAGCCTGGTCGCTCCCGCACGCCCGGGAGAGCACTCGTCGTCGGCTCCCCTGCGGGTGTCCAGCTCCTGGAGCCGGTCCGGGAACTCCGCCTTCGTGAGATCGGTCGTGTCGAGGACGGTGCCGAACCCGAGCAGCCGGGTCGGGGTGCCGGGCCGCCCCGGCTCCCCGGCGATCCTGATCGGCTTCTCCGCGACCGGGCGGGCCAGCCGGACGAGCGCGAGGTCGTTCTGGTTGGGGCTGCCCAGCCGGTAGCCGGGGTGGATCACCGTCCGGTCGATGGCGCGGACGGTGCCCCCGGACTTGCGCTGCGCGGAGCCGACGCGGACGGTCCCGTCCAGCTTCACCAGATCGGGGTCGACGCAGTGGGCCGCCGTCAGCACCCACTGCGGGTCGATCAGCGTTCCGCCGCACGGGGCGTCGTACACGTGGATGTCCGGGGCGCTCAGCGGGATCGACACCATGAACGGGTAACGCTCGGTGGAGTCCTGACCCTTGACGATGGCTCCGGCGCTGCCGGTCATGGCGGTGGCGCACACCGTCCCGGCGGCCAGGGCGACGGCGACGACGCGCGCGGCACGGCGCGGCAGAGAGCTGGGCTTGAACACGGAAAACCCTTCGTTCGGATGAAACGGAAATACCTGAAACGGAAAGGACGAAGCCGGCTGCCGGGCGTCCCCTCGCTCCGGATCCGCGTACGACCCATCCTCCGCAGCCGGCCCGGCCGGAAAAAGCGGTCCCGATGTCACCCTCGGCTAAATTCTGGACATGTCAGTGATCGCTGTCCTCGCGCTCGACGGCGTGCCGGGCCATCAGCTCACCGGTCCGGGGCTCTCCTTCGGCACCGCCGTGCGCCACCACCCCCACGTCGCCTACGAGCTGCGGTACTGCACCGCCCCCGGCCTTCGGGCGACCGGCTCCCCGGCCCCGTTCCGGATCGACACACCCTGGGGCCTGGAGGGGCTGGAGGGCGCCGACACCGTCCTGCTGCCCGGGCACGACGGGTTCCGCGACGAACCGCCCGCCGAGGTCGTCGACGCGCTGCGGGCCGCCGCGGACCGGGGCAGCCGGATCGGCGCGATCGGCACCGGGACGTTCACCCTCGCCGCCACCGGTCTCCTGGACGGCCGGCGGGCCACCACCAGCCGCCGGCACGCCGCCGAGCTGGCGCGGCGCCACCCCCTGGTCGAGGTCGACCCGGAGGGTTCGGTCGTGGACGCGGATCCGTACTACAGCGCGGCGGGGGTGCTCGGCGGTCTCGATCTCTGCCTGCGGCTGATCACCCTGGATCACGGCAACCCGGTCGCCGTCGAGACCGAGCGGCAGATCTTCCTGCAGCTCCACCTGCCCGCCGGCCCCGCCGACGCCGGGGAAGCCGCGGTCCCTGCCGCCCGGGCGGACGCGGCGTACCACGCGGTCACCCGGCCCGGAAGCGGCCTCGGGCCCACCACCCGGTGGATGGAGGCCCACCTCGACCGCCCGCTGACCCTGAACGACATCGCCGACCACGCGGGACTCACCGTCCGCGGCCTGACCCGGCGGTTCCGGGCCGAGACCGGGCTCACCCCGCTCCAGTACCTCCTGCGCGCCCGCATCCAGCTGGCGCAGCGTCTGCTGGAACGCGGAGACGAGCCGGTGGAGCGCATCGCCGCCCGCACCGGGCTGGGCACCCCCGCCAACCTTCGCCACCACTTCCAGCACCACACGGGCACCAGCCCCCGCACCTACCGCACCGCGTTCCGGTCCCTGGTCTCCACTCTGACCTGGGCGGACGGCCGGCAACCGGTCCAGGACACCCCGACGGCCCCGACGGCGACGTCACGGTCCGTCCGTGACTCCATCGCCGACGGGGCCCGGTAGCAGGGCCGCTACTTGGAGGAGACGAGGTGCGCGAAGGCGACCACGTTGTCCGTGTAGTCGTTGCGGGCCTTGTCGTAGGTCCCCCCGCAGGTGATCAGCCGCAGCTGGGCGTCAGGGCTGTCCCCGTACACGTCCTGGTCGGGGAACTGGTCCTTGGAGTAGCGACGGACGGCGTCGACGGAGAACGTCGCGACCACGCCGTCCGCGCGGGTGACGTCGACGGTGCTTCCCGGTGCGAGCTTGCGGAGCAGCAGGAACACCGCCGGTCCGGTCGTGGTGTCGACGTGGCCGACGACCACGGCGGTGCCGTTCTCGCCCGGCGCGGCACCGTCGCGGTACCAGCCGACAAGGTTCTCCTCCTCCGGCGGCGGGGCGGTGAGCGCACCCGAGGCGTCCAGGGTGAGTTCACCGAACGGTGCGTCCACGCCGATGGCGGGGATGCTGAGGCGGGTCGGCGGCGAGTACGGCAGCGCCGTCACGGTCTCCCCAGGAGAGACCTCCGGGGAAGAGACCACCGGGGAAGAGGCCGGAGAAGAGGCCGCCGGGGGGCTGGGTTCCGGTGCCGGAGCGGTGGTGACCGCCAGCGACGAGACGACGGCCGGGGCCGGGGCCGGTGGTAGGGACGCGGCGCGGGGGGAGATGTCGTTGGCCCCATAGATCATGGAGAGGCCGAGAGCGAACATTCCGATGCCAGGACCGAGGAGCCAGCGTCTGCCGAAGCTCCGGGGTGCCCGCCGGCAGGGGTTGGCGTCCGGTGGTGCGGAACGGGACCTCATGGGGTGTATGCCCTTCCATGGAAGCCGGTCATCGTACGGAGGCCCGGCGCCTGCCGGTGCGGTCGCCGCTGCGGACGGTGACCGCACCGGCAGCGCCGAGCGGGGTCAGGTCAGATCGCGCTGCGGTTCGCCGCGCGACGACGCAGGGCGAACGCGCTGAAGCCGGCTCCGCCCAGCAGCAGGGCGGTGCCGCCCAGCAGGTCGGAACCGGGCGAGGCGAGGAAGCCGCCACCCGCGTGGACACCGCCGTGCGGACGCTCACCGCGCTCGCCGCCCCGGCCCTCCTCGCCACGGCCGCCCTCACCACGGCCGCCCTCACCACGGCCACTCTCACCACGGCCGCCCTCGCCACGGCCACCCTCGCCGCGACCTTCCTCGCCCCGGCCCTTCTCGTCACCACGGCCCTCCTCCCGGCCCTGGTCCGCGGTCACGAAGGAAGCCATGAACCCGCCACCCGCGTGAACCCCGCCACGGGGACGCTCACCGCGCTCGCCCCCACGGCCACCCTCGTGACGGCCACCCTCGTGACGACCGCCCTCGCCCCGGCCCTCGTGACGGCCACCCTCACCACGGCCCTCACCGCCCCGACCGCCCTCGTGACGACCGCCCTCACCACGGCCCTCACCGCCGCGACCCTCGTCACCACGGCCCTCACCGCCGCGACCCTCGTCACCACGGCCCTCACCGCCACGGCCCTCGTCACCACGGCCCTCACCGCCGCGACCCTCGTCACCACGGCCCTCACCGCCGCGACCCTCGTCACCACGGCCCTCGTCACCACGGCCCTCGCCGCGGCCCTCCTCGCCACGGCCGCCGCCCTTCTCGGAGGAAAAATTGCCCCTGCCGTCGGACCGGTGGCCGTCATCGGCGAACGCGGCGCCGGGCGCGGCCAGGATGAAGGACGCGGCGAGCGCCGCGCCGATAACAACGGTGCGTACAGAACGCATGAGCGTGTGTTCCTTTCAGTGCCACCGCGCGGAACCGACCGGGCGCCAGTTCGCTAGCTCGCAGTGAATGCTTATTCACCGTCAGTCGATAACGCGGTGACCGCCACTGGGGTGCACCCGGTAGGACCGCGGGGATCTGCCGTCCAGGTGACAGATCCCGCGTGCCGCGCCCGGCTAGCGGGCCCGGACGTGGTAAAGCGCGGGGCCGGGAGGGGGGCATTCGGGTGGCGGCGGCCCGGTGCGGACGCGTTCTCGGCCCCCGCATCGGTGCTCTTCCGCTGCTGGCCCGCGCCGTCCTGGGCATGCATGGTGTCGGCGGCATCACCACCGGCGCCGTCGAAGCCGGCATCACCTCACCTCTTCAGGTGACCGAGCCCACCGAGGAGCACCCGACCGTGACCGACACCGCACCCCGGGCCGTCCTCGCCGCCGCCTCCCCCGGCCACCCCGCTGCCGCGTTCCCCCGGGGGTTCCGCTGGGGCGCCGCCACCGCCGCCTACCAGATCGAGGGCGCGGTCGCCGAGGCCGGCCGTACCCCCTCCATCTGGGACGCCTTCAGCCCCCCCGGACGGACCGCGAACGGCGACACCGCCGTCGACCACTTCCACCGCTTCCGCGAGGACGTCCGGCTGATGGCCCGCCTCGGCCTCACCTCCTACCGGTTCTCCCTCTTCTGGCCCCGTGTCCAGCCCACCGGCCGCGGCCCGGCGAACCCCCGGGGCCTCGACTCCTACCGGGCGCTGACCGACGAGCTCCTGGAGCACGGCATCACTCCGGCCGCCACGCTGTACCACTGGGACCTCCCCCAGGAGCTGGAGGACGCCGGCGGCCGGCCCGACCGGGACACGGCGAACCACTTCGCCGACTACGCCGCCCTGGCCGCCGGGGCGCTCGGCGACCGGGTCCCCACCTGGATCACCCTCAACGAACCCTGGTGCAGCGCCTTCCTCGGCTACGGATCGGGGGCCCACGCCCCCGGACGCACCGGCCCCGCCGACGCCCTCCGCGCCGCGCACCACCTCAACCTGGGCCACGGCCGGGCGGTGCGGGCCCTGCGCGCGGCGCTGCCGGCCACCGCGGAGGTCGCCGTCTCGCTCAACCTGCACGCCGTCCGCCCGCTCACCGCCGGCTCCGACGACACGGAGGCGGCCCGCCGGGTCGACGCCGTCGGCAACCGGGTCTTCACCGGGCCGATGCTCGACGGCGGGTACCCCGACGACCTGCTGGCCGACACCGGCCACCTGATCGACTGGGCCGCCCTCGTCCGCGCCGGGGACCTCGCCGACATCGCCCAGCCGGTCGACCTGCTCGGCCTCAACTACTACACGCCGACGGTGGTGTCCGCCGCCGTCCCGGGCGTGCGGCGCCCCCGCGGGGACGGCCACGGCGACGGCCCGCACAGCCCCTGGCCCGGCTGCGAGGGCGTCGGCTTCCACCGCGCCAACGACGACGTCACCGCGATGGGCTGGCCCATCGACGCCACCGGACTGTCCGACTCGCCGGTCTCCCTGCACCGACGCCACGGCCTGCCCCTGCTGGTCACCGAGAACGGGGCGGCCTTCGAGGACACCGTCGCCCCCGACGGCTCGGTCGACGACCCCCGGCGCATCCGCTACCTCGACCCAGCACCTGGGCGCGGTCTCCCGGGCCCTCGCCGCGGGCGCCGATGTCCGCGGCTACTACCTGTGGTCCCTGCTGGACAACTTCGGGTGGGCCCAGGCCCGTCGAACAGGCTGTCATCATAGCGAGGCCTTAACCCTGAGTTACCGCCCGCCCCAAGGAGCGTATTTGGTCGCGATCAAGGGGTGATGCTGTTGAGGTCTTTGGATCCAGATCATCGCGCCGCGAAGGTGGAGGCCGGCGAGGTAGCCGGCGGACGTCCTGTCGTAGCGGGTGGCGATGCCCCGCCAGGCCTTCAACTTGTTGATCAGGCGCTCGCCCCGCCTCGCGGCCTCCGCGATCGCGCCCTCCAGCAGGGCTTCGAAGACGCCCGCGTCACGCCATTGCCGGAAGCGATCGGAGACGGTTGACCACGCGCCGAACTCCGCCGGCATCTCCCGCCACTGCCCTCCGGTCCTGAACCGCCAGATCACGCCCCCGAACTGCTGCCGCAGTCGCTCCGGGTACGGGCCGTACTCGCCGATCGGCAGGTACGGCTCGATGAACTCCCATTCCTCATCCGTCAGTTGCACTCGCGTCACGCGACATGATCTACCTGATCAGGCGCAGCCCGCGGGTTCCGTGTTCCCAGGCGATGTCGACGACGGAGCCGAGCGGCTCGCGCAGGTGGACGGCGCCCTGGTGGTCCTGGTCGAGGAGCCAGGCGATGGCTGCGGACTTGACGTAGAGGTGGTCGGCGCTGGCCACGTCCCGGGCACGGCGCTCGCACACGTGCTGGCCGGTCGGGTCGGGGAAGTTGAGTCGGCCTGGAGCGCGGTGCAGCGGTTGCCCGCTGTCCGTTTCTCCAGGCCGCTCGCCGAACCCGGCGTGCCCGTTACCGAGCACCGGGCTCTCCACAGAATCGCCGTGGACGTGATTCAGGCAGCCTGAGCCCAAGGGTTGGGGATGCGTTCGCCCCGGTAGCGGTACCGAACGATGGTCACCGCGGCCGGGTTGAACATCTCGATCCCATCCGCCGCGATCGGCTTCCAGGCCCCGGTGGGACCGGTGAGCCAACGACGGACGTCCTTCCACGCCCAACGATGTCGATGGCGCATCATCCGAACGATCCGCCACCAGATGAACTGGCGCAGATGTGCGAACGTTCGGCTTGCCACGGCATGTCGGAAGTAGGCGGTCCAGCCGCGCACGAGTCGGTTGATCCGCTCAAGCACGTCCCGCAGGCCTTGCTGTGACGTCCTGGGGGTCATAGCCCGGATCTTCGCCTTGACAGACTTGAGAGGCCGGTCAGCGACGAAGGTGTAGACGTACCACTTATCCGTTCCTCTCTTGCGACCCCACCGGATGTGGAACCCAAGAAAGTCGAACCCCTCCTCCATGTGCACTACCCTGGTCTTGGCCTCGGACAGCCGCAGTCCCATAGGTTTGAGCACTTGGCTGATCTCCTCGCGCAGCACCTCGACATCGCCTGCGGAGTCACCCCTTAGTAAGACGACGAAGTCGTCCGCGTAGCGGACGAATCGCCAAACGGGGAGCCCCTTCCAGACACGACGCCGGCGCCTCATCTCGGTCGACATTACCTCTCCTGGCTTCCATGGTGCCGTCATATGCTCATCGAGCGCAGACAGTGCAATGTTGGCCAGTAGCGGCGAGAGAATGCCTCCCTGCGGCGTTCCGCTCCGCGTTTCTGAAACTGTGCCGAGCTCCGTAAGAACCCCGGCTTTCAGGAACGCTTTGATGAGCCGCAGTACGCGCTTGTCCTTGATCCTTCTCCGAACCCGTTCCATCAGGGCTGGATGGTCGATGGAGTCGAAGCATGCTTCGATATCGGCATCCAGCACCCACCGGTATCCACGGGTGCCGTAGAAGTGGATCTCAGCAATCGCGTCGTGCGCACGCCGCTCGGGTCTGAAGCCATATGAGACTGGTTCGAAATCTGTCTCAAAGATTGGCTCCAGCACGAGTTTCAGCGCTGCCTGGACAACCCGATCCGTCACCGTGGGGATTCCCAGGCGGCGAACCTTTCCCGAACCGCCCGGTTTGGGGATCTTGCGCTCCCTAACCGGTTGCGGCTGGAACTCACCCGACTTGATAGCCGAGCGCAGGTCCTCCAGGAACCGCGACACCCCTATCTCTGCTTCGATGCGTGCGGGCGTCAGCCCGTCCGTCCCAGCAGTGCGGGCTCCGCGGTTGGCTTCGACCCGCCACCACGCCATCTTCAGCGTGGCTGGGTCATGCACGAGGTTGAACAGGTCGTCGAATCGGCGGTCCTTCTCGTCCGCCGCCCAACGGTGAAGTTTGGCCTGCATCTCCGATACCTGCTGGTTTGAACTCGCGGGGAGTCCCTCCAGCACGGCATCGCCATTCGGCGGTGCATCTTTCGGCATTGCAGTCTCCACTCCTTCCTGATTCTGCTGCCGCCCTTCGCCATGTGACCGGCTTTCCCGGCCTCGGACTACTACGGCGGCTCCGCCCCGTCCAGACCCGTTCGACTGACGGTGTGCCCAGCCTCTGTTCCGCACTGGTTGTGCGGGCGAAGGCGAGGGTCTGGACGGTTCCCGTGTTCACTTGCATTCGATCGACGGATTAGGCACCCAACTTTGCCCCCGCGACATCGCCGTGACTACCCCGCAGCACTTCATCACGGCCTCCCCTTCGCTGCACACATATAACTCCGGGAAGTTCTCCGCTCCACAACGGGAGCGGGTCTGCGTCGCCTCCGGCCCAAATCCGCCAGGTTAGAGCCGGTGCCACTTGTAGGAGCGTAAGACGCTGGTTCCTCTCGTATACCTTTCCGTCTCGCTTGCCGAACCCGCCCTATCTGGCAGTGCTAAGACGTCCCGGCTTTGTCAGGGCTGCTCCCGCCTTTCTCGGCACCTCCCGAGTCAGACTGCCCTCAGCTTCGCTATCCTGCTGCGACAGAACAGCGGTGGTGGTCTTTCACCACCACTCGAATACAAGCGCCTCACGGCGCACGTGCGCGAAGTGGCAGACCCGGTCGGTGTAGAGCTTCGTCGTCAGCTGGTCGCCGCGGCCGCCGAGCAGCGACCCGCACCAGAAGGTGTCCTCGCTGTGCTCCTGGCGGAAGGCATCCAGCTCGATCGCCTCCAACGGCAGGATCAGCGGCACCTCCGATGCCGCGCTGCCCAACACCGCCGTCTGAATCCGCCGCTTGTCACCCGGAAACGACAACCCCCAAACTCGGGCCTGACCATGGCTGTTTCATCGTGCCACCACGCCGTGCCGGGCACCGGGGAAACGGCGCAAGTCCCACCAAAGCACTGGTGAAGCCGACGGAACAGAGTGCCGGCGGGGGCGTGGACCGGCAGACGAACGCTCGGGTTGATCTCCGGCAAGCCGGTGGCCGGCCTCCGTACCAATCGCGAACCGCCTGCTATACGGCGGTATACGGGTTGACGATGGTGTGGTGCCGTTGCGCGGTTTCCAGGACCTTCCGCGGAAAGCGGGGCCCGGCAACGTAGTGACGGCCCTTCGTCTGCCCGACCGCTGTCAGAAGTTCCGCCTTGGTCAGGGCCTGCAGGTCCCTCGTCGCCTGTTGGGTGTTGATCGCTTCGGCTTTCTCGTAGCGCGAGCGGCGCACCCGCCCCACCATCGCCACTTCGTGCAGAGCGGTCGTCTGGCGCTCGGTGATCCCGTAGCTGCCGGCTACCTCGATGAGCTGTGTCCAGCAGTCATTGGACCGGTCGACGCGACGCTGGACCCGCTGCGTCTGCTGGTGGTAGGCGAGGAGATTGAACTTGATCCACGGCAGTGCGTCCCGCTGGGGTGACCAGACCGGACCGCCGACCTCGCGCAGCACCTTGTAGTAGTCCCAGGTGTTGCCGGGCATCCCCAGCCACTCCTCGATCGAGGAGAACTCGGCGGCGAGGACTCCACCCCGGGCGATCAGGAGGGTTTGCAGAGAGCGGGACATCCGGCCGTTGCCGTCCGACCAGGGGTGGATCTTCACCAGGTTGAGGTGCGCCATCGCGGCCCGCACGAGGACGTGGCTTTCGAGGTCGTCATCGTTGAGCCAGTCGACAAGCTCACTCATCAGACCGGGCAGCAGCTCGTGGTCCGGTCCCTCGTAGTCCGTGGCCAGGTCGTCGCCGGGGGCCGTGATCCGAATGGCCGTCCTGCGCCACTGCCCGGCGGTCTTGAGCGGGTGGTGGTGGCCCTGGAGCATCCAGTGCAGGGCGTTGAGCAGTTCCTTGCTGTAGCGGAAGTCAGCAGCATCGTTGAGGGACTGGATGTAGGTCATGGCCTGCTGGTAGGCCAGGGTCTCCGTCTTGTTCTCGTCGCTGGCCTCGACCTCGCGCTCGCCATCCATCAGGTCGGCGACATCCCTCGCGTCGACCTGATAGCCCTCGATGGTGTTCGAGGCCGCGATGGCACTGGCCGTGAGGGCCTTGCGCAGGTCGAGGGTCCATTTCATGGGGGCCTGCTGAACCGCGTACCGCAGCTGGTCGCGCATGGAGTTGATCTGCTCCAGGACCTGATGGTCGACGGACTCGAGGCGGGGCGTCTGATACAGCATGAATCAATGATACCCAGCTCCTATCATTCAATCATTCCAGGCTGCCGAGCCGCGGTCCTGGTCACGCGGCACCGCGGGTGAGGGCCGGCTGCGACTGGCGGGCGGTGCGCAGCGGGACAGTGTGGCCGCGGACGACGGCGACGGCGGCGTGGTGGCGGGCGAGGAGCTCGCGGGCGCGGGCGGCTTCGGCCAGGGCCTGCTCGTCCTGGATGGGCGGGCGGTGATCCCGTTCGGGCTTGCGCAGGCGGTTGTAGTGCCGGCGCAGGATCTCCTCCCGGGCTGCGGCTTCTTCGTCGAGCGTGGCCTGCCGGGCCTGGGTCTGCTCACGCATCTGTTGGCGGAGCTGCTGGTAGGCCACGCTGTCGGCAGGCGGCGGCGCGGTCGGCGCGGGGGCCGGGTCCGTCGTCGGCCGGACGGGGGCGACCGGCTCGGTGTCGGGTGTCGGGGCGGGGGTGGCCTGGCCGACGCGGATGTCGATGGCGCGGACGGTGTCGGGCCGCGCCGCGTTGAGCTTGGTCAGGAGCTGGCGCTGTTCCAGGCGGAGCTTGGTGGCCCAGGCCGGGGAGTCGCAGGTGATGCGCAGGGTGCGGGTGTCGGCGTTGAACCCGGCCGGGAACCAGTGCAGGGCGGCCTCGGCGCCCGTGGAGGTCGCCTCCGCCTGGGGCGGGCCCGCCGTCCGCACAGGGCCAGGTAGGGCCTTCACCGGGTGCGGGGCACCCAGGACCCGCGCTCCACCGCACCGTGCGCGCCGGTCGGGAGTAGACGCTACGCGGCGGTGGACAGCCCGGCCCGGGTGGACAAGGGGGTCCAGCGGCTCCAGCGGGCGTTCGGGGAGACGGCCCGCTGAGCACCGTCCGGCCCGCCGCGCGACCTGCGCCGGCCCCCGCCGGACCGTGACTCCGGCCCCGGCCGGTCCGCTCCGCCGCCCGAACCTCCCCGCGCGGCGGCGCCGTCGCCTACAGTGAGAGCTTCTTGCGGACGGGACCGGGTGACGGCACGGGCGGGGAGGGGGCCGGAGTGGAGCGACGCGTACGTCGGACCGCGGCGGCCGCGCTGTCCTGCGCGTTCCTCGCGGCCTGGGCCGTCTGCCAGGTCCTCCTCGGCACGGCGACGGGCGCGGCGCAGCCGGCCCCCGACGCGCCGCCCGCCGTCGCCGCCCCGGCCGCCCCCGCCGCCGTACGGCTCGGCCCGGCGGGCGCGGAGGTCCGGCGCACCGCGGACCGCCCCGACTCCGACGTCGCCCAGCGGCGGACGGCCGCCGCCGAGCCCGGCGTCCGGCTGCCCGCGCTCCCGCCGGCCGCGCTCCCGGCCGCCCGGACAGACGCCCCCCGGCCCCGGCCCTGGATGTACACCCCGGGGCCGCGCCAGGAGCGGGCGCCGCCGTCCGACCACTACGACCCCCGCCACACCCGCGGTCCCCCCTCCACCCGGTCCAGCTGACGTCCCACCGCGCCCGCCGACCCGGGTGCCGCGGCCTGCCCGCGGCCCGGACGGGAGGGCTCCGGCCACCGTGCCCGGAGCGTTCCCGGCGACGCGCCATCCCCTCGCGTCCGCCCGTCCCGGGTGCGGCGTCCCCTGCGGACGCCCGGCTCCCGCGGACCGCCCGTGGAGTACCCATGCCTACTCGCCGTGCCACGTTCTGGCGCGCGCTCGTCGCGCTCGCCGTCGTCGGTGTCTCGCTCTACGTCGCCCTGACCACCCCGCCCCGCCTCGGCCTCGACCTGCGCGGCGGCACCCGGATCGTCCTGGAGACCCAGAACTCGCCCACCGTCCGCGCCGACGCGGACGCCACCGACCGGGCGCTGGAGGTGCTGCGCCGCCGGGTCGACGGCCTCGGCGTCGCCGAACCCTCGCTCGTCCGCGCCGGGGAGCGGCGCATCGTCGTCGAACTCCCCGGCGTCCAGGACCCCCGCGAGGCCGCCGGGGTCATCGGCCGCACCGCCCAGCTCACCTTCCACCCCGTCACCGCGACCGCCGACGGCCCGGCCGGGCCCCCCGCGGCGGACGGCTCCCGGGTCCTCGCCGACCCCGGCCTCCCCGGCGGCCACCTGCGACTGGGCCCGCCGGTGCTGACCGGCGACGGCGTCAAGGACGCCTCGGCCGTCCTCGACACCCGGACGGGCCTCGGCTGGAGCATCGACCTCTCCTTCCGCGGCTCGGCCGGCGACGCCTGGGCCCGGCTCACCGGGGAGGCGGCGTGCGCCGCGCCGGCCGACCCCGCCCGCCGGGTCGCCATCGTGCTCGACGACCGCGTCCTGTCCGCCCCCGGCGTCCAGGAGAGCGTGCCCTGCGGGCAGGGGATCACCGGCGGTTCGACGCAGATCACCGGCGGCTTCTCGGCCGACGAGGCCCGCGACCTCGCGGCCCTGGTGAAGGGCGGCGCGCTGCCGGTCCCGGTGACGGTGATCGAGCAGAGCACCGTCGGCCCCACCCTCGGCGCCGAGGCGATCCGGGCCAGCGCCCTGGCCGCGGTCATCGGCCTGCTCTGCACCGGGGCTTTCATCATCGCGGTGTACCGCCTGCTCGGGGTGCTGGCCACCGTCGCGCTGGCCCTCTACGGACTGATCTCGTACGCCGCCGTGGTCGCGCTCGGCACGACGCTCACCCTGCCCGGGCTGGCCGGCTTCGTGCTCGCCATCGGCATGGCGGTGGACGCCAACGTGCTGGTCTTCGAACGGGCCAGGGAGGAGTACACCGCGCCCCGGGCGGCCGGCCCCGGCAAGGAGCGCGACCTGCGGCGCCCGCTCCGCGTCGGGTTCGCGAAGGCGTGGAGCGCGGTGGCCGACTCCAACGTGACGACGCTGCTCGCCGCCGGGCTGCTCTTCGTGTTCGCCACCGGCCCGGTCAAGGGCTTCGGGGTGACGCTCTCGATCGGCGTGCTGGCCTCGATGTTCTCGGCCATGCTGATCACCCGGCTGCTCGCCGAGTGGGCGGTGCGCCGGCCGGCCGTCGCCCGGCGGCCCGCCCTGACCGGCATGGCCACCGTCGGCCGGCTCCGGACCCGGCTGACCCGGCGGCCGCCCCGGCTGATGCGCCACCGGCGGCGCTGGCTGGTTGCCAGCGCTGGCCTGCTGCTGCTCGCCCTGGCCGGGATCGGCGGGCGCGGCCTGGACTTCGGCGTCGAGTTCACCGGCGGCCGGGTCGCGCAGTACACCGCCGCACAGCGGGTCGACGCGGACGCCGCCCGCACGGCGGTGGTCGACGCCGGGTTCCCGCAGGCCGTGGTGCAGACCACCGGCGACACCGGCGTGTCCGTCCGCACCAAGGAGACCGGCGACGACCAGCAGCAGCGCATCCGGGAGGCGCTCACCGGCGTCACCGGCGAGCTGTCCGTGGAGCGCGACGAGCTGATCGGGCCGAGCCTCGGCAGCGAGCTGCGCGGCTACGCGCTGGCCGCGCTCGGGCTCGCGGTCGCCGCCCAGCTGCTCTACCTCACGATCCGCTTCCGGTGGACCTTCGCGGCCGCCGCGGTGATCGCGATGGCGCAGGACCTGCTGCTCGTCCTCGGCCTCTTCGCCTGGCTGGGCAAGCCGGTGGACAGCGTCTTCCTCGCCGCGCTGCTCACCATCGTCGGGTACTCGGTCAACGACACGGTGGTGGTCCTGGACCGGCTGCGCGAGCTGCGCCGGACCGGGACGAAGGCGAGCTGGGCGGACCTCGCGGACCGCGCCGTGGCGCAGACCCTCCCCCGGACGGTGAACACCGGCATGGGGGCGCTGTTCGTCCTGGTGGCCCTGGCGGTCCTCGGCGGCGACTCGCTCGCCGACTTCTCGGTGGCGCTGCTGGCCGGGGTCGTGGTGGGCACGGCGTCGACGGTGTTCACCGCGATGCCGGTGGTCGTGCTGCTCCAGGGGCGGTTCCCGGACCGGCCGCGGGAGGCCCGGGAGGCACGGACGCCGCACGCGGCGGGCGCGGCGCGGGCGCGCGACCACAACGGGGCGGTGGTCTGAGCGGCGCTCGATCCGCTCCCGGAGTTCGGTCGGGGAGCGGTGCTGCAGCTGCTCCAGGACGGTTTCCTTCACCGCGCGGGGGAGGCCTCCGCGGTGGGCGAGGGCCGCCTGCAGCGGGATGGGGACAGCCTGCCGACTACGCCACCGTGGTCCGGACGTCCAAGAGCAGCGCCCACCGGTACGCGGCGGCCGTCGCGCGCCATACGGAGGCCCGACCGGGCGGGTGCGCTCCGCCCCCGGCGGCCGCCGGCCGGGGCGGTAGATTGCCGGGACTCCCCGCATCGTCCTCAGGAGCTTCCCGTGCTCGACACCACCGACGCCGCCCTGGTGCGCGAACTGCAGCGCGACGGCCGGGTCAGCTACCAGCGGCTGTCCGAACTCCTCGGCATCTCGCGGGAGGCCGCGCGGGCGCGGGTGCAGCGGCTGCTCCAGCGCGGCGAGGTGCGGATCGTCGGCATCGTGCCCCCGTCGGTGGCCGGGATCGAGGCGGTCGCCCATGTGTCGCTGGACGTGTCGGGCCCGGGCGGACCGGTCGCGGCGGCGGCGGCCGCGCGGCGGGCGACCAGCTTCGTCTCCTGCACGGCCGGGCCGCAGAGCGTGCTCGCCGAGATCCGGGTCGCCGACGGGGCCGCCCTGGAGCGCGAGTTCGCGGCGCTGCGGGCGACACCCGGGGTGCGGCGGCTGGAGGTGTTCCGCTGCGCCGAGCTGGTCCGGGACGCCTACGCGCCGGAGGTCGCGGGCGGGCGGCCCGGTCCGCCGCCCGCGCTGGACGGGGCCGACCGCCGGCTGCTCGGGCTGCTCCAGCTGGACGGCCGGGCCAGCTTCGCCGCGCTGGCCGAGCGGATCGGGCTCTCCCAGCCGGCCACCCGGGCGCGGGTGCTGCGGCTGCTGGAGCTGGGCGCGGTGCATGTGACCGGGCTGGTGGAGTCGCGTGCGCTGGGCGTGCGCGAGGCCGCCGGGGTCGGCCTGGGCGTGCGGGGGCCGGTCCGGGCGGTCGCCGAGGCGGCCGCCGGACTGCCGGGGGTGAACTACGTGGCCACCGGCTACGGGCGCTTCGACGTGGTGTGCGGCCTGGACGCCCCGGACCGCTCGGCACTGCTCGCCGGGCTGGAGGCGGTGCGCGCCCTGCCGGGCGTGGCCCGCTCGGAGTCCTGGGTGCACCTGGACATCGTCAAGGAGTCCTACACCTACGATCTACCCATCCGATAAGCGATTTCTTCTCCTGGAAAGCACCAGGCGTATGATCCGCCCACCCAGCAGATTCTGATAGGCGAAACGATATAAATGAACTCTTGACGCGTTCTTTTCGCCTCGCCTTCAATGGCCGGACACCTTCCCCCGCGAGAGAGTCCGGTCACCGATGACGTCTTCTCCTCCCCCTCCGCCCGCGGTCGCGGCGCTGCCGCGCTCGCTGGGCGTCTTCGGCGGAGTCCTGCTGACCCTGTCGTGCGTGACGCCCGCGTCGTCGCTCTTCATCGTCGTGCCCCCGCTGCTGCAGTCCCAGGGCAGCGGCGCGGTCATCAGCCTGCTGGTGGCCGCCGTGCTCTCGCTCGGGGTGGGCCTGTGCTACGCCGAGCTCGGCACCCTGGTGCCCAGCGCCGGCGGCGAGTACTCGATCGTGGGGCAGGTGCTCGGCCGGCTGGCCGGCTGGCTGGTGTTCGTGATCTCGATCGTCTCGCTGCTGGTGATCCCGCCGATCATCGCGCTCGGCACCGCGGACTACCTCGGCTCGGTGCTGTCGCTGGACCCGGCGGTCGCGGGCGGCGCGGTGATGGCGCTCGCCGTCGCGGTGGGCGTCCTGGACATCAAGTCCAACGCCCTGATCACCGGGATCTTCCTGGGCCTCGAAGTCCTCGCCGCCGCCGTCGTCACCGTGCTCGGCCTGACGCACATCCAGCAGCCGGCCTCGACCCTGGTGCACGCGGTCGTGCCGGACGGGCAGGGCGGCACCAGCCCCTTCACCCTCGGGCTGCTGATCTCCGGGCTGACCGTGGCGATCTTCACCTACAACGGCTTCGGCACCGGCATCTACCTCTCCGAGGACCTCCGCGACCCGCGCCGCTCGGTCGCCCGGACCGTCCTCTGGTCGCTGCTGGCCGGGGTCGTCGTCATCACCCTCCCGGTGATCGCGATCTGCCTGGGGGTGAGCTCCCCGGACCAGCTGGCGGCGGGCGACCTGGTCGCCATCGTCGACTCCTGGGCCGGCAGCGCGGTCGGCACCTTCGTCAGCCTCTGCATCGCCGCCGCCATCCTCAACGCCGTCATCGTGATGGTGATCCAGAACGGCCGGGTGCTCTACGCCTCCGCCCGCGACCGCACCTGGCCCGACCGGGTCAACCGCGCCCTCGGCACCCTGCACCCGCGCTGGGGCTCCCCCTGGGTCGCCACCCTCGCGATCGGCCTGCCGGGCGCGGTGCTGGCGCTCACCGTCCCGATCGAGGCGCTGCTCGGCTTCACCGGCGTGGTCGTCGCGGTGATCTACCTGCTGCTCGGCATCGCCGCCCTGGCCGCCCGGCGCGGCCGCCACCGCGCCACCGGCGCCTGGCGGATGCCGCTCTGGCCGGCCGCCCCCGTCCTCACCACCGTCGTCCTCGGCTACACGCTCACCCGGCAGGCCGGACGCGATCTGCTGATCACCCTCGCGGTGCTGCTCGTCGGGGTCCTCTACTGGTTCCTCTACCTGCGCCCGCGCAGCGCGACGCACTGGGTGCTCAGCCTGCCCGCCGACCAGACCGCCGGGACCGGCCCGGCACCCCGGGCCGCCACCGCCGTCCCTGTCACCGCTGCCGCCACCGCCACCGCCGCCACCACCGCTTCGGAGAACTCGTGAACCGCCCCGCCGAACTGATCGTCCACAACGCCCATGTCCACACCGTCGACGAGCGGCGCCCCCGGGCCGAGGCGGTCGCCGTCCGCGACGGCCGGATCGCCTGGGTCGGCGACGGAGACGGCTGGCGCGAGCTGGCCGGCCCCGGCACCGAGGTGGTCGACGCCCGCGGACGGCTACTGGTGCCCGGCTTCGTGGACAGCCACAACCACGTCCGGCTCGGCTCCGACGCGGCCTGCGTCCAGCTGGCCGGCGCGGCCGACCTGCCCGAGATCGGCCGCCGGATCGCCGACTGGCTGCACCGCAACCCGTCCGCCGACTGGGTCGAGGCCGAGGCCTTCGACTACTCGGCCGTCCCCGGCGGGCGGATGCCCACCGCCGCCGACCTCGACCCGTACACCGGTGACCGGCCCGCCTTCGTGCTCAGCTACGACGTGCACACCGTCTGGCTGAACACCGCCGCCCTGCGCCGCCTGGGCATCACCGCGGCCACCCGTGAACTCCCCTTCGGCACCGTGCGGACCGACCCGGCCACCGGCGAACCCACCGGATTCCTCACCGACTTCGCGGTCCGCGGCCTCTCCCGGGACGGGCACCGGGCGCTGCGCGCCGCCGGCGTCCCGTGGGCCGCCCCCGACCGGCAGTACGGCCGGCTCTGCGCGAGCCTCGACCTGGCGGCCCGGTACGGCCTGACCACCGTCGTCGAACCGCAGAACTCCCTCGACGACCTGGCCCTGTTCGAGCGGGCCATCGCCGAGGGCCGGCTCCGCTCACGCCTGGTCGCCGCGCTCTTCCACCCGCGCGGCACCACCCCGGCGGAGCTCGCCGGGTTCGCGGCGGCGGCCCGCCGGCACAGCGGCGACCGCTTCCGGGTCGGGCCGCTCAAGCTCTACATCGACGACGTGGTGGAGCCGCACACCGCCGCCCTGCTGGAGCCCTACGCGGGCCACCACAGCCACCGCGGCGAGACCTTCTACCCCGCCGAGGAGTTCGCCGAGGTGCTGGCCGGCCTCGACGCGGCCGGCTTCCAGACCTTTGTGCACGCCACCGGAGACCGGGGCATCCGGACCGTGCTCGACGCGGTCGAGCACGCCCGCCGGGTCAACGGGGCCCGGGACGCCCGCCACCAGGTGGTCCACGTCGAGTGCCTCGACCCGGCCGACGTGCCCCGCTTCGCCGAACTCGGCGTGGTCGCCTGCATGCAGCCCCGGCACTGCTCCCCCGACATCGCCGGCCCCGGCCGGGACTGGGCCGAGGCCGTCGGCGAGCAGCGCTGGTCCAAGGCCTGGCCGATGCGCAGCCTCCAGGAGGCCGGTGCGGTGCTGGCGTTCTCCAGCGACTGGAACGTCGCCGAGATGGATCCGCTGGTCGGCCTCTACACCGCCGTCACCCGCCAGGGCCTGGCCGGCGGCGAGGCCTGGGTGCCCGGCGAGACCGTCTCGCTGGCGGACGCGCTGCGCGGCTACACCCTGGGCAGCGCCTACGCCAACTTCCTGGACGACCGCCTGGGTTCGCTCACCCCCGGCAAGCTGGGCGACCTGGTGCTGCTCTCGGAGGACCTCTTCGCCCTGGACCCGAAGGCCCTGCTGGACGCCCGGGTCGACCTCACCGTGGTCGGCGGCGAGGTCGTCCACCGGGCCGGCTGACCCCCGCTCCGCCCGGCGGCGCGTGCGCGCCGCCGGGCCCCGGCCCCGGCCCGGCTCTGCGGCAATTGACCGTTTCGGACACCGCTCTCATCTGATGATCACTCATTTGCCAGCAATCGGACTCCTGGCGTACGGCGCCGTCCACTCGAATTCCTTCGCACACCGTCGAGATTCGAAAGGCACTGGACCCATGGCCCGTACCGCCGATCACCTGTCGCCCGACCAGCAGCTCAGGGAGGCGTCGACCCGCCTCGGCCGCCGACGGTTCCTCACCGTCACCTCGGCCGCCGCCGCGCTGGCGTTCACCACCAACCTGCCCGACGCGCAGGCGGCCGACGCCGAACTGGCCCCCCGCTCGCTGACCGAGAACCCGTTCACCCTCGGCGTGGCCTCCGGCGACCCGCTCCCCGACGCGGTGGTGCTGTGGACCAGGCTCGCCCCCCGCCCGTACGAGCCGGGCAACGGGCTGCCGCCCACCGGCACGGTGCGCGTCGGCTGGGAGATCGCCCGGGACGAGCGCTTCCGGAAGGTCGTCCGGCGCGGCACGGCCAGGGCGCACGCGGAGTTCAACTACAGCGTGCACGTCGACGTGGACGACCTCGACGCCGACCGGGTCTACTGGTACCGGTTCACCGTCGGCAGCTGGAGCAGCCCGACCGGGCGCACCCGCACCGCGCCCGCCCGGGGCCGGAAGCTCGACGAGGTCCGCCTCGGCCTGGTCTCCTGCCAGGCCTACGAGGACGGCTACTTCACCGCGTACCGCCACCTCGCGAACGAGAACCTGGACGCCGTCTTCCACGTCGGCGACTACATCTACGAGTACGGGATCGACGCGGTCGGCGGCGACCGGAAGTACACCGACCGCACCCTGCCCGCGCTCTACAACCACGAGACCACGACGCTGGAGGACTACCGGCTCCGGTACTCCCTCTACAAGACCGACCCGGACCTCCAGGCCGCGCACGCCGCCTTCCCCTGGTACGTCACCTGGGACGACCACGAGGTGGAGAACAACTACGCGGCCGGCATCCCCGAGAAGGGCCAGTCGCCCGAGGCGTTCGTGGCCCGCCGCGCCGCCGCCTACCGGGCCTACTGGGAGAACATGCCGCTGCGCATGCCGAAGCCCGACGGCACCGACCTGAAGCTCTACCGCCGCGTCCACTACGGCCAGTTGGCGCAGTTCGACATCCTGGACACCCGCCAGTACCGCTCCGACCAGGCCAACGGCGACGGCTGGCAGTACCCGACCCCGGAGTCCGCCGACCCGGCGCGCACGCTCACCGGCGCCACCCAGGAGCGGTGGCTGCTGGACGGCTTCCGCCGCTCCAGCGCGGTCTGGAACGTGCTGCCGCAGCAGGTGGTGTTCAGCCAGAGGAAGAACACCACCAACCCGACGTCCAAGCTCTCGATGGACGCCTGGGACGGCTACCCGGCCGCGCGCGAGCGGCTCCTGACCGGGGTCGAGCGGGCGGGCGTGAAGAACCTGGTGATCCTCACCGGCGACGTCCACGTGGCCTACGCCCTGGACGTCAAGCGGGACTTCAACGACCCGGCGTCCCGGACGGTGGGCGTCGAGTTCGTCGGCACCTCGATCAGCAGTGACGGGGACGGCGAGGAGCGGCCCTCCAACTGGAGCACCCTCCTGGCGGCCAACCCGCACATGAAGTTCTACGACGGGCGGCGCGGCTACACCACGCTCACCCTCGACCGCCGGCACGCGCGCGCCGACTACCGGACCGTCTCCCACATCACCACGCCGGGCGGCACGATCAGCACCTCCGGTTCCTTCGTCTCGGAGGCCGGCCACCCCGGCATCCAGCAGGCCTGACACCCCCCTCGGACGCCCCCTCGGGCATGCGCCGGGCCCTCCGTGCCACCGCCGGCACGGAGGGCCCGGCGCATCACGGGGCCGGCGCATCACGGGGCCGGCGCGTCACGGGGCCGGCGCGTCACGGGGCCAGGACGCGCTGCTTGGCAGCGGCGAACTCCTCCTCGCTGAGCATCCCCTGCGCCCGGAGCGCGGCGAGGCGTTCCAGACCGGCCAGCACCTGGTCGTCCGGCGGAGGAGGTGGAGGCGGCGGTGGAGGCGGCGGAGGTGCGGCAGCGGGTGGCGGCGGCGCGGCGGCGGGCGGCGGCGCGGCGGCCTGCTGGTGCCGGGCGGCGACGCGGCCGGAGACCGCGGTCGCGGTGCCCGCCACGACGGCGGTGCGGGCGGCGGTGCCGATCAGCCCCGGGCGCCCGCCTCGGGAGAGACGACGGCCGATCATGAGCTTCTCCTCCTCGGGTGGGGCGGTCAGGGCTTGTGGCCGATCGCGACGAGATCGGCCTCGACGATGCTCAGCGGGACCTGCTCCCGGGCCACCAGCAGGCCGCCGGCCTCCTTCAGCACCCGGACGAGCGGGGTGGCCCAGCTGTTCTCCCAGACGATGATCGCGGCGGAGCTGTCCGGCGGGATCTCCTCGCAGACCGAGGCGAGGTCCTCCTCGCTGAGCAGCCCCTGGATCTCGCCGTCCACCTCGGAGAAGGCGGCGGCCTCGTCCTCCTCCAGCGCGTCCAGCTCCAGCACCCGGGCGGTTCCGTCCGCGTCCCGCTTGATGAAGGTCAGATCGATGATGCGGACGATGCCCTCCGAGGTCAGACGCTTGAGCTCGGGGACGATGTCACCGCGGAACCTGTTGCCCGGGAAGGCGATGACCGCGTACTCGACCGGTCCGATGTCCATGACGGACCTCCCGTGTCGGCGCCCGGTGGCTGCGGGCGGGTGCTCTCCCATCGTGCGCCCCGGCGCAACCGGGTGCGAGTGGAGCGGGAGGGTCCCACGCCCGGCCGCACCGACCGTGTGGCGCCGCCCCGTCGGAGCGCCGTCATGAGAGCGCCCGGCCACCCCTGTGTCCGGCCGTGCCGCCCTACCGTGGGGTCCACCGGCATCGGACGCCGCTGAGCCCGCGAGACCGAGGAGACCACCGTATGACCGCCACCGGAACCCCCTCCGACCCCGCCGCGACCGAGGCCGACCGGACCCTGCTGCTGGCCGCCGTGGCCGCCGCCCGCCGAGCCAGGGAGGCCGGCAACCACCCGTTCGGCGCACTGCTCGTCGGACCCGACGGCGCCGTGCTGCTGGAGGCGGAGAACACCGTCGTCACCGGGCGCGACGCCACCGGCCACGCCGAGACCAACCTGGTCCGGCTGTCGACCGCGAGGTACGACGCCGGCTTCCTGAGCCGGTGCAGCCTCTACACGAGTACCGAGCCGTGCGCGATGTGCGCGGGTGCCGTCTACTGGTCCGGCATCGGCCGGGTCGTCTACGCCCTCGGCGAGGACGAGCTGCGCGCGATGACCGGGGCCGACGAGAAGAACCCGACCCTGGCACTGCCCTGCCGCCGGGTGTTCGCCGCCGGACAGCGGGACCTGCCCGTGGTCGGCCCGGTGGACACCGACGGTGCCCGCGAGGTCCACCGGGACTTCTGGGGCTGAGGGCCGGGGCCGGAAGGTCCTCCCGGGGCGGTCAGCCGAGCCGGTTGACGGCGGCCGCGAAGGCGGCGGGGAAGCGGGCGGCGGTGGGCACGATCCGGTGTGCCAGCCGGGGCTGCCCACGCAGCCAGAGCAGGGAGCCGGTCAGCAGCCGGTACTGCCGGGACACCCGGCGCCACGCCGACTCGTACTCCTGCGGCCGGTCGGCCCGGACGCAGCGCACCAGTTGGTCGGCCGCGCCGAGGGCGATCGACAGGCCCTCGCCGGTGAGCGCGTCGACGTAGCCGGCGGCGTCGCCGACCAGCAGGACGCGCCCGGCCACCCGGGCGCGGACCCGCTGGCGCAGCGGTCCGGCGCCGAGGACGGGCGTCGCCGCGGCCCGCGGCAGGCGGGCGGCCAGCCGGGGGAACCGGGCCAGTTGCTCGTCGAACGGGCCGCGGTCGCCGGTCAGGACGGCGACCCCGACCAGGCCGGGGCCGACCGGGGTGACATAGGCCTCGGACCGGGCCGACCAGTACACCTCGACGCAGTCCGTCCACGGCGGTACGGCGAAGTGCCGGCGCAGCCCGTACCGGGCCGGTGCCCGGCCGGACCGGGCCTCCAGGCGCAGGCCGCGCCGGATCGGTGAGTGCAGGCCGTCGGCGGCCGCGAGGTAGCGGGCGGTGATCCCGGCCGCCGTGACGCTGTCGCGGCCCTGGTGGACGGCGGTCACCCGCAACGGCAGGACGGCCACGCCGAGTTCGCGGGCCCGGCGGTCCAGCGCGGCGTGCAGGTCGGTCCGCCGGACGCCCAGGCCCGGGTCCCCCCGGAAGAGCCCCTCGGCCTGGTGGCGGTCGTCCAGGTAGCGGATCCCCCGGAGGGCGTGTCCGTCGACGGTGACGCCGAGCTCGGCCAGCGCCCGCCGGCCGGCGGGCATCAGCCCCTCGCCGCAGGCCTTGTCGACCGGCGTCCGGCGGGGCTCGGCGACCACCACCTCCAGGCCGGCCCGGGCGGCGTGGATCGCGGTGGCGAGTCCGGCCGGGCCGCCGCCGGCCACCAGGAGGTCGATCACGGGGCCGTACCGGACGGGGCCGGGGCGCGGTCCGGCACGGCGGCCGGGGCCGCGCGCAGGGCGGCGTTCTCGCAGCGCAGCCGGACCGCGAGGAGGGGGAGGTTGAGGAGCGTGAAGCCGGCCGCGGTGAGCCAGGCGGTGTGGACCAGGGGCAGTGCGACGCCCTCGGCCACGACCGCGAGGTAGTTGGGGTGGTTCAGCACCCGGTACGGGCCGGTGGCCACCAGGGGCAGGCCGGGGACCACGAGCACCCTGGTGTTCCAGCGTGGTCCGAGGGTGCCGACGCACCACCAGCGCAGGGCCTGCGCCGCGAGCGCGAGCAGCAGCGCCGGCCACCCGAGCGCGGGCAGGAACGGCCGGTCCGCCCAGGCCGTCTCGGCCAGGCAGCCGGCCAGCAGGGCGGTGTGGAGCAGGACCATGACGGGGTAGTGGCCGCGCCCGTGCTCGGTGGCGCCGTGCCGCCGGCTCCAGGCGGTGTTGCGGCGTGCGGTGCGGAGCTCAGCCAGGCGTTCGGCGGCCACCAGCAGGACGAGGGCGGTGTAGGGGGTCATCGTCGGCCTACCAGCGGATCAGGACGAGTTCGGAGCAGAAGCCGGGCCCCATGGCGAGCAGCAGGCCCGGGGTGCCGGCCAGCGGGGGGCGCAGCGCGAGGGTGTCGCGCAGGATGTGCAGCACGGAGGCCGAGGAGAGGTTGCCCACCTCGGCGAGCGAACGCCAGGTCAACTCCAGTGCCTGGGCGGGTAGATCGAGGGTCTCGCGAAGGGCGTCCAGGACCTTGGGGCCGCCGGGGTGGCAGACCCAGGCGGTCACGTCCTGGAGCTTCAGGTCGTGGTCGGCCAGGAACGCGCGGACCTCGGGCCCCAGGTGACGGCGGACCAGCCCGGGCAGTTCGCCGCCGAGCAGGATCCGGAAGCCGCCGTCCCCGATGTCCCAGCCGAGCAGGCGCTCGGTGTCCGGGTAGAGCCGGCTGCGGGTCGCCACCACGACGGGCCCGTCGTCCGGGCGGCGGCTCGGGTGGTCGCGGCCGACCGCGACCACGGCGGCCGCGCCGTCGCCGAACAGCGCGCCGGCCACCAGGTTCGCCGCCGAGGCGTCGGTCCGTTGCAGCGTCAGGGAGCAGAGTTCGACGGAGAGCAGGACCGCGACGTCGGCGGGCCGGCCTTCCAGGTAGTCGTGGAGCCGGGCGATTCCGGCGGCGCCGGCCACGCAGCCGAGCCCGAAGACCGGTACCCGTTTCACGTCCGCGCGCAGCCCGAGGCGGGTGGCGAGCCTGGCTTCGACGGACGGGACGGCGATGCCGGTCACCGAGGTGGAGATCAGCAGGTCCACGTCGCGCGGGCGCAGTCCGGCCTGGTCGAGCGCCTCGGCCAGGGCCCGTTCGCCCAGTTCGAGGGCCACCGTGATGAAGCTGTCGTTGGCTTCGCCGAACCCGCTCAGGGCCGCGTAGCGCTCCAGCGGCATGGCCAGTCGGCGGCCGCGCACCGTGGACGCGGCGTGCAGCCGGTCGAGCAGTTCGCGCCGCCCCTCCCCCACCGCCCCCATGGCCGCCAGCGCGTCCGTGATCTCGTGCTGTTCGTACCGGTGCTCCGGCAACACCCCGTGGACGGCTGCGATTCGCGTCATTGCCCCAGCATAGGGACGAACAGCATCAAATCGCCCTCAGCCGCGAGGGCCGCGCCGATCCGGCCCTGCGGCCCCGGCCGGATCTAGCATCACGGTGTGCCCACCACCGAAAGCGGTCGTAGCGATGTCCACCGGGTCGGCGGAGCCGTGGAGTTGACGCACCGTCGAGCAGGCCGGTCGGCGCTCGCGCTGCTGCGGGCGTGCCACCCCGAGCCGACGGCGGCGGTCACCGTGCTGATGACGGCGCTCGCCGCGGTGTCCGGGCGGAGCGCGGCCGGCTGCCTGCTGGTGGCGTCCGCCGTGCTCACCGGTCAGCTGTCGGTGGGCTGGTGCAACGACCGGGTCGACCTGGCGCGTGACCTCGCGGCGGGCCGGCGGGACAAGCCCCTGGCCGCGGGCGCGCTCGGCCCGACGACGGTGTCCGTCGCGGCGGGCGGCGCGCTGGGCCTCTGCGTTCCGCTGTCGCTGGCGAGCGGGCCCTGGGCCGCCGCCGCCCATCTGTCCGGTGTCGCGGCGGCGTGGGGTTACAACCTCGGCCTCAAACGCACCGCCGCCTCCTGGCTGCCCTACGCCGTGGGCTTCGGCGCGCTGCCCGCCTTCGTCACGCTGGGGCTGCCCGGCCATCCGTGGCCGCCCGTCTGGTCGGCCGCGGCGGGGGCGCTCCTGGGTGTCGGGGCGCACCTCACCAACGTGCTCCCGGACATCGAGGCCGACCTGGCCGCGGGCGTGCGCGGACTCCCCCAGCGGCTGGGCCGCCGCCGGGTCCGGGCGCTCGCGCCCGTCGTGCTGCTGGCCGCGTCGGCCGTCCTGGCGTTCGGGCCCGCCGGACCGGCCGGACGCGCCGGGTGGGCCGGGTGGGCCGCGTTCGCCGTCACCGGTGCGCTGGCCGCGGCCACCGTGCTGCCGACCGGCCGGGATCCGCGCAGCCGGCTGCCGTTCCTGGCGACCCTGGGGCTGGCGGCGACCGCCGTGGCGCTGCTTCTGCTGCGCGGAGCCGCGCCGGCCTGAGCGCGCCCGCGCTCCGGGCGGGGCGCGTCCGGAGCGCGGGCGGGCGGCGCCCGCCGGCAGGAGATCCGGCGGGCGCCGCGTGAGCGGGCCCCGGTCGGGGCGCTGGAGGTGGAGATAGGAATCGAACCCATGTACGCGGCCCTGCAAGCCGCTGCCTCGCCTCTCGGCCACTCCACCGGGCGACGTGTGCAACATTAGGGCAATGCTCCGGAAATCCCGCACCCCGACACACGGGAAAACGCCGCGCCGCCTCCCCGGGCCTTTCCGGACACACGCTCCGCCCGGCGTTTCCGCGCGCCACTCGTCCCGGCGGTAACCTGCTGCGTGCAGTGCCCCCGATCCGAGAAGATGGGATTCACACGTGACGGTCAAGGATTCCCAGCCGGCCATTTCTGTCAGCCCCGTATTCACCGGGCCGGCCGCCCGCTGCCAGTACAAGAGCCTGCCGCTGCGGGACCTCCCCCCGCTCGGCCTCGTCCGCCAGGCCCGGATGGCGCGCGAGGAGGCCCGCGAGCGCCACGCCGGGGTGCCAGCGCCCGGCCGCCCCTCGGCGTTCGCGGTCGGCGACTGGGTGCGGGTCAAGGACGCCGATGCCGTCCGGGCGACCCTCGACGAGCAGGACCGCCACCGCGGTCTCTGGTTCACCGACAGCCAGTGGTCGTACTGCGGCCGCACCTACCGGGTCGAGCACATCGTCCGGCGGATGGTCGACGACCACTACCGGATGCGCCGCCTCTCCTCCACCACGACGCTGGCGGGCGCCACCTGTCTGGGCGCGGACCGGACGCGGGGCTGCGGGCTGGCCTGCGCCCTGCTCTTCCGGGACGAGTGGCTGGAGCCGTCCACGGCGGAGGCGGCCCACGTCATCCCGTCCGACTACCGGGCCACCGTCCGCAGCCTCCCGGAGATCCAGGCCACGCTGGACGGCTCGGGCCGGCTGCACGGGGTGCCGTTCCACCCCGGCATGGCCAGGTTCGCGGGCACCCGCCACGGCGCGACCCACGTGGGCCACCGGGCGCTGGCCTGGTGGCAGCGGCCGGTCGGCGGCGACTGGTACGTCCTGGACAGCCTGCGGTGCGGCGGCGAGCCGCTGCCGGAGACGGGCTGCGACCGCCAGTGCGGCCTGCTGTGGCACGCCTCCTGGCTCCGCCTGGAGCCGGCGACCGGCGAGTGAGACCCACGGCCGGGCACCGGGCCGGCTGCGGCCCGGCGCCCGGTCGCGGCAGCCCGGTCGCGTCAGCGGGTCCAGCGGTGGCGCAGGTACTTGGCCGTCAGGCGCAGCGGGCCGTCGCGGTCCCCCACATAGCTGCGCGGGAGGGTGTGCGGGCCGGCCGCGGCCCCGGGGCTGACGGCGCAGGCGTGGGTGTAGCCGGCCGCTTCGACGGCCCCGACGGCGGCCGGGTCGAAGGACCCGTACGGGTAGCAGAAGCCCTCGACGGCGCAGCCGGTGACGTCCTGGAGGATGCTGCGGCTCTCCGCGACCTCGGCGGTCAGCCGCTCGGGGGCGAGACCGGCCAGGGCGACATGCGTGAGGCTGTGCGAGCCGACCTCCATCCCGGCGTCGACCACGGCGCGGACCTGCCGGGCGGTCATCAGGGGCTTGCGCGGCCCTTCGCGGTCCCAGTCGTTGTCGGCGCCCATCTTCCGCGCCACGACGTAGACGGTCGCCGTGAAGCCGTGGTCCGCCAGGAGTGGCACGGCCTGGTCGAGGAAGTCCCGGTAGCCGTCGTCGAAGCTGAGGCCGACGAGCCCGGCCGCGGTGCCGGCGGCGTGGGCGCGCTCCAGCTCGCCGACGGAGACCCCGCGCAGGCCGCTGTGCGAGAGCCAGCGCAGCTGGCCCCGGAGCCGGTCGGGATGCACCGTGACGAGGTAGGGGTCCTCGGGTTCGGTGTCCACCGAGTGGTACATGAGCGTCCACGGGCGGCGCTCCGCCCGGCGATCGCGGCCCTCCGGACCCGATGGGGGGAGAACAGCGGAACCATGCTCAGAGAGCGTCATCTTCAACCCCGCCGTCGATTCGCCCGTCATCCGCCTGGGCGTGCCGAATCGGCCCACGGAATCAGGAGTCCCTGCTCGGTGCAGTCGAGCACGGTGGATTCTGGCAGACCGGATCACGGCAATGTGACCACCGGGGCTGTTACACGGAGGAAATACTTCGCACGGCGCATTAATTCCGTGCGGGTATGACAATAATTCCTAATTGAGGACTGTTGATCGACCTCGCGCGAGAAAACCCCGCACGAGGTCCGCGAGATCCGCGAGATCCGGGAATATCAACTGCCCGGAATATTCGGACTGCCGGGCCGCACCCGGCGGTCAGGTCTTCTCGGGCGTGCGGGGAGTGGGCCTTCCGTTGACGGCCGGGGCCGCCACCCCCGGCTGGAGGGAGTGCAGGATGGCCAGGCCCTCGCCGACGATGCCGGCCGCCAGCTGGTTGACGCCGTCGGTGCCGTTCAGCACGGTGAGGCTGGCTCCGGCCATGCCGCGGGCGGCCGCCTCGGCGAGCGCCGGCAGGTTCTCCACCACCCGGTTGGCCGCGATGAGCTCCTGGTTGCCGTCCCGGAGCGAGGCGGCCCGGGCCTTGTTGGCATCGGCCTGGGCCTGGGCGATCGTCCGCTCGGTGTAGGCGTTGCCGTCGGCCTCGAACTTCGCCCGGTCGCGGCTCGCCTCGGCGAGCGTCCGCTGCCGGTACGCCTCGGCGTCGGCCGGGCGGCGGACCTCCGCCTCCAGACGCTGGGCCGCCAGCGCGGCCTGGCGCTCGGCGAGGGCCGTCTGCTGCTCGATGACCTCCTGGGACGCCCGGGCCTGGGCGAGCGGGCCGGCCTGGGCGGCGCGGGCGTTGGACTCCTCGGTCTGCGCCAGGAAGCCCGCCCGCTTGATCGCGGTGTCACGCTCGTACTCGGCCTTCAGCGCGGCGGCCTGCTGCTCGCGCTCGGTGGCCTCCTGGTCCGCCTTGGCCCGGGCGATCCGGGCCTGGCCGGCGACCGCCGCGGCGTGCGGCGCGGCGAGGTTGTCGATGTAGCCGGTGGCGTCCTCGATCTCCTGGATCTGCAGGGCGTCCACCACGATGCCGAGCTTCTCCATCTCGCCGTGGCTGCCGGCCATGACCTCCTGGGCGACCCGGCTGCGCTCACGGATGATCTGCTCCACGGTCAGCCCGCCGATGATCGAGCGCAGGTGCCCGGCGAAGATCCGGCCGACCAGCTCCTCCATCTGGTTCTGCTCGGACAGGAAGCGGCGGGCGGCGTTGGCGATCGACACCGCGTCGTCGCCGACCTTGAACACGCAGACCGCGCGGACGGTGAGCCGGATCCCCTGCTGCGTCACGCAGTCCTCCGCGATCTCCGCCTCCTGCAGGGCGAGGGAGAGCATCCGGGCCTTCTGCTTCACGGGGAGCACGAAGCTCCCGTGCCCGGTGACGATCCGGAACTGGGTGTCCTGCGACTGCCGCTTGGACCCGGAGATGAGCATCGCCTCGTTGGGGGCGGGAACGTGCCAGAACAACATGACTGACCACCTGGTGTACTACACGGGTTCGTACTGCTTCCTACCGCGCGGGTTCCGGCCGCACGGGTTCCGGCTCGTCCCGGTTCCGGCTCGTCCCGGTTCAGGACGGCAGGAGTTCGACGAGCACCGAACGGGCCGAGATCATGTCGACCACGACCACCCGGGCGTCCCGGCCGACCGGTTGTGCGGCCCACGCCGCGAACGCCTCCGATCCACCCCGCAGCGCGACCAGCACCTCGCCCGGTCCGTCGGACGGGATCGGCACCGTCACCCTGCCGACCGCCCCGACCGGGCTCCGCGAGGAGTCGTCGATCTCGTCCATACGCCCTCGCACCGGGAATGTCTCCGGCCGCCGTCGCGCCGGACCGTGCACTGTCACGCGGCGACACCGCCTCCCGGAGGCCCACACCTCCGGCTTCTCCGACTCTCGGGAACACCGGCGGCGGCAGCCGACGGCGACACTGTCCCCGATGTCTTCCACGGTACTCCGGGCCCACCGGAAGACCACCGGCCGAAGGGCGGGCCCGGGCCGCCGACACCCGGCCCGGACGAGGTGGGCACCGCGTACGGGAAGCCGGTCGCGGTGGGTCACCGGGGCCGGGGTGGGCCCTTCCTTTCCCCCGGGTCGCCTCCGGGCGCTCCGGCCCGCTGCCGACACTCCTCGCTCCGGCGCTCGCACCCCTCTTTCCCCCGGGCACCATCGGTGACGACCCGTCGGGCACCTGGCGGGAGGAATGCCCCTCCCGCCCGGCCGGGGCGGGGGCGGGGTGGGCCGTTCAGCCGGCGAGTTCGGCCAGGCGGTGTGCGGTGTCGGCGAGTTCGGGCCGGCGGTGGCGCTGGGCCACCAGCCGGCCGCGCAGGCCGCGCAGTTCGTGGCCGACCAGCGCGGGCAGGCCGGGGGTGGCGCCCTCCAGAGCCGGCCCGAGCAGCGAGACGGCGGCCTGGGGGTCGTGGGCGCAGAGGTGGCAGTCGGCGACCCGGACGGTGAACAGCAGCCGGGTGGCGGGGAGTTGGGCCGGGCCGAGCAGGCGCAGCGCCGTCCGGGCGGCGTCCAGGGCGCGCTGGGCGAGCCGCGGGTCGCCGACGGCGGCGGCGACGTCGCGCAGGGCGGCGGCGGCCCCGGACTCCACCCGCAGGTGCATCGAGGCGATGGAGAGCCAGGGCGCGTCGGACTCGTCGCGCTCGCCGATGTGGTCGAGGTGCAGCCGGGCGCGGGCGATGTGCCGGACGGTCTCCCGGACGTCGCCCGCGAGGCCGTGCGCGCGGGCCTGGCCGACCTGGGACATGGCGCCGGCCCAGTGCCGGCCGGGGGCGGCACGGCCGATCTCGCGGGCGTAGCCGAGGGCGGCGGCGGCGTCGCCGTCCAGGCGGGCGAGGGTGCTCATGTCGCTGAGCGCGGCGACCTGGGTGGCGGGGTCGTCGGCCAGTTCGGACCAGCCGAGCGCGCGGTCGAAGCAGGCCATCGCGGTGGCGTTGCGGCCGTGCTGCATGCGCAGCGCCCCGGCCGCGTGCGCGTACTCGGCGGCGAGCAGGGCGAGCGGGCGGCGGCGGTCGGCGGGGGTGCCGGGCAGCCGGCCGAGGACGGCGTGCAGGGTGCGTTCGACGGCGGCGGCGAGGCCTGGGTGCGGGCGGTCCTCGCCGGAGCGCAGGTGGGCGGCGAGCAGCCCGGTGAGGGCGTGCGCGGTGTCGGCGTCCAGGGGCGGCGGGGCGGCGGGGTCGGCGGCGCAGAAGGCGGCGTGCAGTTCGGCGATGTCGGCGGCGTCGGGGACGGCGCAGCCGGCGGCGCCGTGCAGCGGGCAGAGCAGGCCGTAGTCGGGGAGCCGGCCCGGCGGACGGCCGGGCGGGAGGGGCGGCAGCGGCGCCGCCGGCGGGGGGCCGCCGGGCAGCGGCGGGCGGAAGAGGCCGGACGGGATGGCCGCGGCGGGCGGCGGGGGCTGGGCGGCCCGCTGTTCGGCATCCTCGGCCCGGTCGCAGGCGGTACGCAACTCGCCTCCGGCGGCAAGCAGTTCGTCAAGCCGGTCGGCGATCCTCGGCGTGACCCTGCGGATGCCGTGTTCGAGTTTGCTGACGGCGGTGTGGTCGTAGCCGATCTCGGCACCGAGCTGGGCCTGGGTGAGGCCGGCGCGTCGGCGCCAGTGGCGCAGCCGGGCGCCGAAGGCCCGCCAGAGGTCGGCGGCGGACGCCGCGGACGGCGCGTCTGCGCGGTTCCGGTGCACGGGCTTCCTCCCCCGAGTCCTCCCCGCCCTTCGCGGTCTTCCGACTCTGAGGACGGTACTCGACGAGCGCCCGATCCGTACATGAGGTGGTCTCAACCTCTTCCTTAAGGTGGTCTCAACCTCTGTGCGGGATCGAAGACTTGACAGAACTTGCCAACCCCTCTGAACTGCTGCGACTTCCGTTGACCCGAACATGACGGTGTGTGAGGGTTCCGGTCACCCGAGCGCGGACGGCCCGCACGGCCGCCCCCCGATGCGGCCTGCGGTGCGGCACTGGCACGTCGTCCGCGGTCGAGGACCCCCACGTTCGAGGAGCCTCGATGCAACACAGACTGACAGCAGGGAGGCTGCTGACCGCAGCCACCACCCTGACCGTTCTGGCCGGAATGCTCGCCGCCACCAGCGCCGGGCAGGCCGCCGCCGACCCCGGTCCGGCCGCCGCTCCACCGAGCGCACTGGCCGCGGCCGTCTCCGCCGCCGACCAGGCCGCCGCGGCAGGCCTGGACGCCCTGGCCAAGGGCCCGGGCGAGACCTACGAGCGCACCGCGGTGACCCCGTGGCTCGGCGGTCTGTACTCGGTCGCGTACGAGCGCAGTTACCACGGCCTGCCGGTGGTCGGCGGCGACGCCGTCGTCATAGCCGACGGCCAGGGCCGGGTGCGCGGCCTCCAGTCGGCCGCCTCCGGGCCGGTCGGCGGCTCCACCACTCCCGTGGTGAGCGCCGCCGACGCCGAGAAGACCGCCCGGACCAGGCTCGCGACCGTGGACGGCGTCGAGTCGCGCCGTCTGGTCGTCCGGGTCAAGGACGGCATCGGACGGCTCTCCTGGGAGACCGTGCTCACCGGCCGGACCGCCACCGCCCCCAGCCGGCTGCACGTCTTCGTGGACGCCCGCACCGGCGAGGTCGTCGACAGCTACGACGACGTCCGGGCCGGCACCGCCAACAGCAAGTGGAACGGCCCCGCCCCGGTCACCATCAGCACCACCAACTCCGGTGGCTCGTACTCGCTGCGCGACCCCGGCCGGCCCGGGCTCAGCTGCGCCGACTACAGCACCGGCCAGGTGTTCAGCAAGTCCAGCGACTCCTGGGGCACCGGCAACCCGACCAGCAAGGAGACCGGCTGCGCCGACGTCATGTTCGCGGCGCAGAAGGAATGGGACATGCTCCGCGACTGGCTGGGCCGCAACGGCCACAACGGCAACGGCGGCAGCTGGCCGGTCAAGGTCGGCCTGAACGACGTCAACGCCTACTGGGACGGCTCCTCGGTCTCGATCGGCCACAACAACGCCAACGAGTGGATCGCCGCGATCGACGTGGTCGGCCACGAGTTCGGCCACGGCCTCGACCAGTACACGCCCGGCGGCGCCAACAACGAGTCCGGCCTGGGCGAGGCGACCGGCGACATCATGGGCGCCCTCACCGAGGCGTACGCCAACGAGCCGGCCCCGTACGACACTCCGGACTACACCGTCGGCGAGATGATCAACCTGGTCGGCAACGGGCCGATCCGGAACATGTACAACCCCTCGCTGGTCGGCAACAACCCGAACTGCTACTCCTCCTCGATCCCGAACACCGAGGAGCACGCCGCGGCCGGCCCGCTGAACCACTGGTTCTACCTGCTCGCCGAGGGCTCCAACCCGGGCGGCGGCAAGCCGACCAGCCCGACCTGCAACAACTCCTCGGTGACCGGCGTCGGCATCCGGGACGCCGGGCGGATCTTCTACGGCGGCATGCTGCTCAAGACCAGCGGCATGACGTACAAGCGGTACCGCACCGCGACCCTGACCGCGGCCAAGAGCCTCGACCCGAGCTGCACCTTCTTCAACCGGGCCAAGGCCGCCTGGGACGCGGTCGGCGTGCCCGCGCAGACCGGTGACCCGACCTGCACGACCAACGGCACCAACGACTTCTCGCTGGCCCTCGGCCCGGCCTCCGGTTCCGTCCAGCCCGGCGCCTCGACCAGCTCGACGGTCACCACGGCCGTGACCCAGGGCACCGCGCAGACGGTCAACCTGACCGCCTCGGGCGCACCCAGCGGCGTCACCGTCTCCTTCAACCCGTCCTCGGTGCAGGCGGGTTCGTCCGCCACGATGACCGTCTCGACGTCCGCCGCGGTGCCCGCCGGCACGTACACCATCACGGTGACCGGCACCGGGAGCGCCACCCACACCGCGCAGTACACGCTGACGGTCGGCGGCGGCAACCCCGGCGGCAACGCGCCCGACATCGACGTGGCCAAGGTGCAGGCGCACCTGACCCAGCTGAACACCATCGCCTCGCAGAACGGCGGCAACCGGCGGGCCGGCAGCGCCGGGCACTCCCAGTCGCTCGCCTACATCAAGGGCAAGCTCCAGGCGGCCGGCTACACCGTCAGCGAGCAGACCTGCACCTCCTGCACCTACACCTCCAACAACCTGATCGCCGACTGGCCTGGCGGCCCGGCCGACCAGGTGACCATGTTCGGCGCCCACCTGGACAGCGTGGCGGCCGGGCCCGGCATCAACGACAACGGCTCCGGTTCGGCCGTGCTGCTGGAGAACGCGCTGGTCCTGGCGCAGCAGAACCCGAGCCTGACCCGGCACGTCCGGTTCGCCTGGTGGACCGGTGAGGAGCAGGGCCTCCAGGGCTCCCAGTCCTACGTCGGCCAGCTGAGCTCGGCCCAGCGCGCCGCGATCAAGGGCTACTACAACTTCGACATGGTCGGCTCGCCCAACGCCGGCTACTTCATCAACAACATCGGCTCCACCACCTCCGCGCCGATGAAGGCGTACTGGGACTCGCTGAACCTCCAGCCGGAGGAGAACGTCGAGGGCCAGGGCCGCTCGGACGACTACTCGTTCCAGCAGGCCGGCATCCCCACCTCCGGCTACGCGGCCGGCGCCAGCGCCGTCAAGACCTCGGCCCAGGCGGCGAAGTGGGGCGGCACGGCCAACCGGGCCTACGACTCCTGCTACCACCAGTCCTGCGACACCACCGGCAACATCGACGCCACCGTCCTCAACCGCAGCGCGGACGGCGTCGCGTACACCGTGTGGAAGACCTCGGTCGGCGGCACCGTGCCGACCAACGACTTCTCCGTCGCGGTGAACCCGGCGACCGGCAACGCCACCCCGGGCGGCTCCACCACCGCGACCGTGTCCACCGCCACCACCGCCGGTTCGGCCCAGACGGTGAACCTCACCGCCTCGGGCGCGCCGGCCGGCGTCACGGTCTCGTTCAGCCCGTCCTCGGTGCAGTCCGGCTCGTCCGCGACCATGACGGTCTCGGTCGGCGCCTCGGCCGCCGCCGGCACGTACAGCATCACGGTGACCGGCACCGGCTCGGTCGCCCACAGCACCACCTACTCGCTGGTCGTCGGCACCGATCCCGGTAACCCGGGCGGTACCTGGGCCGCGGGCACCACCTACCAGGCGGGCGACGTCGTGACCTACGGCGGGGTGAGCTACCGATGCCTCCAGGGCCACCAGGCCCAGGTCGGCTGGGAGCCGCCCATCGTCCCGGCCCTGTGGCAGCGTCTCTGACACAGAGGGGGTCCGTGCCGCGGTTCGTCGAGGGGGACGAACCGCGGCACGGCCGCGTTCACACCGGCCCGGCCGCCCGTCGGCGGCGGGCCCGTCACTCCCCCGGCCGGGGCCTGGAACCCGGACCCGGCCGTGACTCCGGCTCCGGTTCCTTTCCCGGCCTCGTTCCCGGCCCAGGGCCGGGCCCCGCCGTCGGCTCCGGGGGGCCGCCCCGCCTGTGCCGGGACAGCAGCAGCGGCAGCGCCGAGACCACCACCAGAACCAGGACCACCGGCAGCAGATAGTCGCCCACCTGCGGGAAGGACGCGCCCAGCGCGAAGCCTGCCAGGACCGTGCCCTGGGTCCAGAGCAGCCCGCCCACCACCTGCCAGAGCACGAACGTGCGGGTCGGCACCCGCAGCGCGCCGGCCAGCGGCCCGAGCACGGAGCGCACCATCGGCAGGAACCGCCCGAGCACGATCGCCCGGCGCCGCCCGTAGCGGTGCAGCAGGTCCTCCGAGCGGTCCACCGCGGTCCTGAGCCGGGGGCCCCGGCCGCGCGCGGTGAGCGCCCGGCCCCCGTGCCGCCCGAGCACGAACCCCAGCTGGGTACCGGCCACCGAGCCGACCGCCGCGCAGAGCAGCACCTGCCAGAGGGTGAGGTAGGGGCCGTGGTGCTCGGCCGCCGTGGGCGCCGAGGCGCAGAGCACCCCGGCCGGGAAGAGCAGCGTGTCACCGGGGACGAGGAAACCGACCACCGGCACCCCCGCCTCGACGAAGGTCACCACCAGGACCGCCAGCGCGCCGTAGGCGGCGAGCAGCGAGGACCCGCTGGTCACATCGAGCGCGAAGGCCATCCGTCACCCCAGCCGGTGCGGCCGGACCACCGGTCTGCGTGGCCCTCCGGCCACTTTAGGGCTTGTCCGACAATTCCCGCCACGCGCACGCGAATCGTCGGACAGGTCCTGGTGCGTCCGGGAACGGCGCACGTGGCCCGGCGAGCGGCGGGCGGGCGGGGCCGGTTGACTACCGCGGCCCGGACGCCTAAGTTCACCGTACTTTAGATCATCTCTTGAACTATTGTTCAGTGATGGTGGGCTCGGCTGTGGGAGGTCCATCAGTGACTCGGCAGGCAGTGGTCGGCATCGACGCCGGCACCACCGCGGTCAAGGCTGTCGTCCTGGCGCGAAGCGGCGAACAACTCGGCTGGTCACGCGTGCCCCTGCGGGTCGCGCGCCACGGCGACCGGGTGGAGCAGGACATGGACGAGGTGTGGTCCGCCGTCCGTACCACCGTGCGGGAGTCCGTCCGGCAGGCCGGCGAGGGTGTGGAGATCGTCGCGGTGGGGGTGACCGGGCAGGGCGACGGCGCGTGGCTGGTGGACGCGGCCGGCCACCCGTGCGGGCCGGCCGTGATCTGGATGGACGGCAGGGCCGCCGGCCGGGTCGCCCGGTGGGAACGGGACGGCCGCGCCGCGCTGGTGCGCCGGAGCACCGGCTCCGCCCTGTTCCCCGGCGCCCTGCCGGTCCTGCTCGAACAGCTGGCGGAGGAGCGCCCCGAGCAGGTCGAACGGGCCGCACACCAGCTGAACTGCAAGGACTGGATCCGCTTCCGGCTGACGGGTGAGGTGGCCACCGACGCCTCCGAGGCGTCGCGCACCTATCTGGACGTGGCCACCGGCGCGTACTCCGACGAGCTGATCGACGGGCTCGGCCACCAGCGCTTCCGGAGGCTGCTCGCGCCCGTCCGACCGCCGCAGGCCGCGGCGGGCACGGTCAGCGCCGAGGCCGCCGACGCCACCGGCCTTCCGGTCGGCGTCCCCGTGGCGGCCGGCCTGGTCGACAGCGCCGCCGCGGGCGTCGGCCTGGGGGCCGTCCGGCCCCGGGACGCCTACCTCATCGTGGGGACCACGGCCTTCGCCGGGACGATCCACCAGGACAGCGGGGGCTGCCGCGCCGAGGGCCGGATCACGCTGGCGACCGGCTTCGGCCGCCAGGTCATCGAATGCCTCGCCCCCATGACGGGCGCGCCGAACCTCGACTGGGTCCGTACGGTGACCGGGCTGGAGACCAGCGACTGGGCGGAGGTGGAGCGTCTCGCACGGGCGGCCGGCCCCGGCGCGGGCGGTGTCCTCTACCTCCCCTACGGTTCGCCCAGCGGTGAGCGCGCCCCGTTCGTCGACAGGGCGGCGTCCGCCTCCTGGCTGGGCATGAGCGTACGGACCACGCCGGGGCAGCTGCTGCGAGCCGTCTACGAGGGGATCGCCTTCACGCTGCGCGAGTGCCTCGGGGAGCCCGTCCGGGGGCGGGCGCTGCGGATCGCGGGCGGGTCGGCCTCGTCGGACCTGTTCTGCCAGGTGCTCGCCGACGTCACCGGACAGCCGGTGGAGCGTTCCACCGAGCCCGAGCTGGGAGCACGCGGAGTGGCCGCGCTGGCCATGGTGGCCGGCGGCCTCGCCGACGACCTCGACGCGGCACTCGCCGCCCTGGCCTGCCCGGCCGCCACGTTCCGGCCCGAGCCCACGCTGCGGGACCTGTACGACCGCCAGGCACGCACGTTCGCCGCCGCCCGGGACGCCCTGCGCCCGGTCTGGCCCGCGCTGCGGGAGCTGCGCTCCCCCACGCCCACGTCCTCAGCCACCCCTGCCCCCTCAGCGTCGGCGGTCCGCGCCGACGGAATGGAGACCTCGTGACCAACGCGTCGCCCCGTATGCGGCTGCTCATCACCGCGCCCTTCGATCCGGCGGCCGCCGAACGGCTGACCGACCTGTTCGACGTCGAGACCGTGGAGCCGTCCATGGCGGGCGACTCCCTCGCCAGGCCGGAGCTCGCCGAACGGCTCGCGGCGGCGGACGCCGTGGTCTGCGAGGTGGACAAGCTCGACGAGGCCGCCCTGGCGGCGGCACCCGCGTTGAAGTTCGTCGTCTCCTGCCGGGCCAACCCCGTCAACGTCGACCTGCCCGCCTGCACCCGGCGCGGCATACCGGTCGCCGCGACCCCGGCCCGCAACGCCGAGATCACCGCCGATCTCGCCTTCACGCTGATCCTGTCCACCGTCCGGCACACCGGCGAGGCCGAGCGCTGGATGCGGGAGGGCAACTGGAAGGCCGACGACCTGTTCGAGCCCTACGTCCGCTTCCGCGGCATCGGCCTGGGCGGGCGGACCCTGGGCATCCTCGGCGGCGGCGCGATCGGGCGCCGGGTGATGCGCCGGGCGCTGGCCTTCGGCATGAAGGTCCTGGTCCACGACCCCTTCCTGGCGCAGGGCGCCTTCGGGGACGACGCGGAGGTGGTCGCCCTCGACGACCTCATGAGCCGCTCCGACGTCGTCACCGTGCACGTGCCCCTCAACGCCTCGACGGTGGGCCTGATCGGCAGCGAGCAGATCGCCCTGATGCGCCCCGACGCCTATTTCGTCAACGCCGGCCGCGCGGCCGTCGTGGACGAGGCCGCGCTGATGACGGCCCTGCGGGAGAAGCGGATCGCCGGGGCGGGCCTCGACGTGTTCTGGAACGAGCCGCCGGACGCCGACTGCGAGCTCTTCCGGCTCGACAACGTCACGCTCACCCCGCACATCGGCGGCGCGTCCGACGACGTCGTCACCGAGCACTCCCGGATCGCCGAGCAGGCCCTGCGCGCCTGGGCCACGGGCGGGCAGCCCGCCGCCGTGGCGAACGCGCGGGAACTCGCCTCCTCCTGACCGGCCCTCCGGCGAAGGCCGCCGACCGTCCACCGGTCGGCGGCCTTCGCCGTGCCCTTCACCGTGCCCTTCACCGGGCTCGCCGTGCCGTCGGTGCCCCGGCGGTGGGCCCGCGTCGGTCCGGCGGCGGAACGCCCCGTGGGCGGGCACCTCCTGCGTCAGGGGGTGCCCGCCCACGGGGCGTCGAGGTCAGCCGGTCACGCGTGGTGCAGGGCGGCCAGCTCCTCGGCCGGGAAACCGGCGGTGGTGTTGCCCAGGGTCAGTGCCCGGTACGTCGCGGTGGCGGCCTCCTCCAGGTTCATCGCACGCCGGAAGGCCATCCCGATGTCCTCGCCGAGCGACGAGCAGCCGTGGTGCGAGAGGACCATGCAGTCGTGCTGCCGCGCCTGCTCGGCCGCGACGTCGGCCAGCTCGTCCGACCCGTTCGGGTAGTACGGCACGGTGCCGACGGAGCGGACGTAGTAGGCGTGGTCGAGGCTGATCAGCCGGATCGGCTCCCCGAGCGCGTCCAGCAGGACCGCGTGCTGGGGGTGCAGGTGCACCACGCAGTTCACGTCCGGCCGCACCTGGTAGGTGCGCTGGTGCAGCTTCCACTCGCTGGAGGGCCGGGCCGCACCCGCCGTCCGCTCCCCGGCCAGGGTCATGACGGAGAAGTCGGCCTCCTCCAGCCGGTCCAGCCACGTCCCCGCCCCGGTGACCACGAACTCGTCGCCGCCGGGCAGGCGCGCCGACAGGTTGCCCCCGCTGGCGAGGACCAGCCCGCGCTCCACGACGAGCCGGCCGACCTCGGCCAGCCGCTCGCACAGGTCCTCACGGGTATGAACTGGCTTCACATCATGTCCTTTCCTATGACCGCTCGTACGACCGCTCGGGGCCGCACGAAAGTGCTCGCAAAGGTGCTCGCGAGGGTGCTCACGAAGACGCTTCGGCGGAGGCGGGCGCACCGGCCGGGGCGTCGGCCCCGGCGGCCGCCAGCAGGCCCTCGGCCGTACTGCTGTCCGTCACCAGCACGTTGATCAGCCCCTGGCTCAGCGCGACCCGGAGGGCCTGCAGCTTGGCGGCGCCGCGCGCCACACCGATCCGCACCGGCACCGCCCGCAGCTGCGCCAGGCTGAGACCGATGAGCCGGTCGTCCACCTCGCACGGGACGGCGGCGCCGTTCGCGTCGAAGAACCGGCCCGAGATGTCCCCCACCGCGCCCCGGCCGCGCGTGGCGGCCAGGTCCGACGCGCTCAGGTTCTCCACGAGCAGGCCGGTCCTCCCGCCGATCCCCGCGACCAGCACATCGGCCGAGACGGCCCGCTCCAGCGTCTCCTGGACGGCCGGGTCCTCCCGCCACACCTGGGCCGCCTGCGGAGTGCGCGCCAGCAGGGGGGCGGGCAGGTGGTAGGCGTACCCGCCCGCGCCGGCGGCGAAGGCGAGGGCCAGCTCGTGGGAGCTGGCCGCGCGGGAGATTCCGCCGCCGCTCCCGGTGAGCGGGACGAAGTTCACGTCCCGGGCCGCTCCCGGCCGCAGGTGCCTGGGGATGGTGGCGACGGACGCCGACAGTCCGACGGCGACGGTCGCCCGGTCCTCCAGGAGGGCGCTGACGCACTCGGCGGCCACCGCCCCCAGGGAGTGGGCGGCGCGGGCCTCGTCCTCGAAGGTCGGCCCCACCCACGCCTGGCGCAGCGGGTAGGCGCGCCCCAGGGCCGACTCCAGCCCCACGAACAGGTGGTCGTCGCTGTGCACCGTGATCTCGACGATGCCCACCCGGCGGGCCTCCGCCAGGAGCCGGGTGACCTTGATGCGGGAGAGTCCGCAGAGATCGGCGATCTCCTGATGGGTCAGGCCGTGCTCGTAGTACAACCGCGCGATCTTGCCCAGCGGTGGCTGCCTGTGATCATTTGTTCGCTCCATTGATCCTCCGTTCAGATCCTGCCCTCAGTCCGGCCGACGGTCAAGAGGGCGGCGAACAGGGGGCGGGCACCACGCCGACCAGCGAAAGAGAGCCCGCCGATGCCTTGACAGCGGGAGGGGTGGAGCTCATATTACATGCACTTTGGTTCGAGTTTTGATCAAATGTTCACGCGCTCGTCACGTGCCCCGGAGGACACATGACCCCCACCTCTCACACCGCGGCCGACACCGCCGCGGCCCGCCCCGGACTCCTCGAAAGACAGGGGATCGTCCGCCCGCTCGCCTTCGGCTACCTCGCCGTCATGCTGTTCATGGTCGGCGACGGCATCGAGTCCGGCTTCCTCTCCCCCTACCTGGAGTCCCGGGGGCTCTCCGGCAGCGAGGTCGCCCTGCTGTGGACGGTGTACGGCCTCGTCGTCGCCGTCGCCGCCTGGCTCTCCGGCGCCCTCGCCGAGGCATGGGGGCCCCGCAAGGTCATGCTGCTGGGCCTCGGCATCTGGGCCGTCTTCGAAGTGCTCTTCCTGAGTGTCGGCGTGGCCGCCGGAAACTACCCGCTCATGCTCCTCACCTTCGGCATCCGCGGACTCGGCTACCCGTTCTTCGCCTACGGCTTCCTGGTGTGGATCGCCCTGGAAACGCCGGAGGACAAGCTCAGCCGCGCCGTCAGCTGGTACTGGTTCGCCTCCACCACCGGCCTCGGCGTCATCAGCTCCTACTTCGCCGGCGCGGTCATCCCCGCCATCGGCGAGATGGCCACCCTCTGGCTCTCGCTGGCCTTCGTCGGCGCCGGCGGCGCCATGGTCGTCTTCCTCGTCCGCGCCCGCGCCGCCGCACCGGCGGCGGCCTCGACGAAGGAGTCGCTGACCAGGATGCTCAGCGCGCTGACCATCGTCAGGACGCACCCCCGGGTGGGCATCGGCGGTGTCGTCCGGCTGATCAACACCCTGTCCTTCTACGCCTTCGTGGTGTTCCTGACCACCCACATGACCCGCGACGTCGGCTTCTCCACGGCCCAGTGGCAGACCATCTGGGGCACCATGCTGCTGGCCAACGTCGCGGCCAACCTCCTCTCCGGCTACGTCGCGGACTGGATCGGCGGCATCAACACCATCGCCTGGGGCGGCGGACTCGGCTGCTTCGTGACGGTGCTCGCGCTCTACTACGTCCCGCAGGCGACCGGCCCCAACTTCGGTGTCACCATCAGCATCGCGATCGTCTACGGGCTGGCCCTCGGGGCGTTCGTGCCGCTGTCCGCGATCATGCCGATGCTCGCCCCCCGCCACGTCGCGAGCGCGGTCGCCATCCTCAACCTCGGCGCCGGGCTCAGCCAGTTCGCCGGCTCGGCCGTCGCGGCCCTGGTCGGCCCGATCGGCGCCGGCGGCACCGTCTGGGTGCTCGCCTGCATCTACCTGGTCGGCCTCGTCCTCACCTTCTTCCTCAAGGAACCGAAGGCCGGAGCCGGTAACCACCCCGCCCCGGAAGCCGCACCCGCACCGCTGTCGGCGGCCGCCGACAGGTAGCCGCGAGACCCCTGCGGCCGGACCCGCCGGGCACCGCCGGGCCGGTCCCCGGGCCGCAGGGCCACGGCCGGGGGCCGGCCGGCATAGAGTCGGTCCGCCGAACCGACGGTCCGTCAGGCGGGGTTCTCCGGAACTCCGGCGGGCGGCCCGGTCCGGCGGACCGCCAGGCGGACCGGCCGCCGGCCGGAGGAGGAGAAGCCCGTGGACACGGAACCGCAGCGCACCCCGGCCGCACCGCCCGTCCCCGAGCTGGCGGCCGAGGCCGTCGAGCAGTGGCGCGCGGAGGAGGCCGAACTGGTCGAGCTGCTGGCCCGGACCCGGCAACGGCTCGGCGGCGTCTCGGCGTTCCGGCTCGGACCGGCACCCACCGTCCTGGTCACCGACCCGCACGCGGTCCAGCACGTGCTCGGCCGCCACCCGGACCGGTACGTCAAACGCTCCCACCGCGCCCGGATGCTGGTCGGCGACGGCGTCCTCTCCGCCACCGGCGACGCCTGGAAGCGTCAACGACGGCTGCTGCAGTCGCAGTTCACCGGGCCCGGGATGCGCCGCTACGAGCAGCGGATCGCCGGCGCCGCCCGCCGCACCGCCGACCGCTGGTCCGGGTACGCGCGCACCGGCGGGCCCCTCGACGTGGGCGAGGAGATGCGGCGCTTCGCCCTGGACACCATCTGGCGCGCGCTCACCGGCCACCCCCTGGACGACCACGCCGAGCGTGAACTCGCCTCCGTGGCCACGGTGGTGGCCGCGCTGCCGACCCTGCCCGCCGACGGCGCCGACGCCCGGGACGCCGTCGCCGCCGACCTCGCCAGGATCGACGCCGTCGCCCAGCAGGCCATCGACACCGCCCGCCGCGCGCCGGCCGGGCCCGACGGCCCCGGTGTGCTGCGCGTCCTGCTCGACGCCGGTGCCGAGCACCCCGAGTACACCGACCGGCTGATCCGGGACGAGCTGGTCACCCTGCTGGTCGCCGGGCACGAGACCACCGCCACCACGCTGACCTGGCTCTTCCTCCTCCTCGACCGGCACCCCGAGGCCCGCGCCCGGGCGCTGGAGGCGGGCGCCGAGGGCTCGCCCGAGCGCCGGGAGGCCGTCCAGGCCCTGGTCAGCGAGACGCTCAGGCTGTACCCGTCGGCCTGGCTGCTCCCCCGGCACGCCGTCGAGGACGACACCCTGGCGGGCCACCGCATCGCGGCCGGCACCGACGTCCTGGTCTGTCCGTACCTGACCCACCGCGACCCCGGTCTCTGGCCGGACCCGGAGCACTTCGACCCCGGCCGTTTCACCACCCCCGGCCGGCGCCCCGCCCGGCCGGGCGCCTATCTGCCGTTCGGCCTCGGGGCCCGCGCCTGCCTGGGCGCCCAGTTCGCCCTCCGCGAGACCACCGCGCTGCTCGAACTCCTGCTGCCCCGGCACACCCCGCGCTTCCGGCACACGCCCACGGGCGCGGCCTACAGCATCACCGTCCGCCCCGACGGGCCCACCCCGGCCACGCTGGGGGCTGTGAGGTAGCTCTCATTGAGAGCTAAAATGATGGTGTGACGTACCCGGAACCGCCCGGATCAACCGGACCAAGCGGACCACCCGGACCACCCGGACTCTCCCGAGTCGCCGACGGGCAGGGCTTCACCGGTGAGCTCGGTGATCTGCTGGCCGGTGTCCAACGGCTGATGCGACGGCGACTGCGGCGCGGACTGACCACGCCGAGGCTGCGCGGCGCACAGGTGGAACTGCTGCGACTGGTCGCCGGCAGCCCCGGGATCAGGGTGTCCGCGGCGGCCAGGGAGCTCTGCCTCGCGGGCAATTCGGTCTCCACCCTGGTCAACCAGCTGGTCCGGGCCGGGCTGCTGACCCGGGAGGCCGACCCGGAGGACGGCCGGGCGGTCCACCTCGCCGTCACCGCCGAGGCCACCGCCCGGCTGGGCGCCTGGGACGCCCGCCGCCGGGCGCTGCTGGAGGAGCGGGTGGCGCTGCTCCCCGAGGCCGACCGGGAGGCCCTGCACGCGGCACTGCCCGCGCTGCGCAGGCTCGCGGACGGGCTGCGAACGGACGGGCTGCGGACGAACGGGCTGTGAACGGAAGGAGACCCACCATGACCACCGGTCCGGGTACCGCCGAGGCCGCTGTCTCCTGCATCGGGGTGGAGTACGCCTTCGGCGCCACCCGCGCGCTGGACCGGTTCGATCTGGAGGTCGGAACCGGCGAGGTGTTCGGCCTCCTCGGCCCGAACGGCGCCGGGAAGACCACCGCGATCCGCGCCATCACCACCCTGCTGCCGGTCCGGCCGGGCATGATCCGTGTCCTCGGGCACGACTGCGCCCGCGAACCGATGGCCGTCCGCCGCCAGCTCGGCTACGTACCCCAGCAGTTGTCCGCCGATGCGGCGATCACAGGCCGGGAGAACGTCGAACTGTTCGCCCGGGTCTACGACGTCCGGCGCCGCGAGCGGGCCGCCCGGGTCGCCGAGGCACTCGCCGCGGTCGACCTGACGGAGGCGGCCGACCGGCTGGCGGGCACCTACTCGGGCGGCATGGTCCGCCGGCTGGAGCTGGCCCAGGCGCTGGTCAGCGCGCCCCGGCTGCTCATCCTGGACGAGCCCACGATCGGCCTCGACCCGATCGCCAGGGACAGCGTCTGGGACCGCATCCACCAGGTACGGACCGCCGCCGGGATGACCGTCCTGGTCACCACCCACTACATGGAGGAGGCCGACGAGCACTGCGACCGGATCGGCCTGATGCACCGCGGCCGGGTCCGGGCCGTCGGCACCCCGGACGAGCTGCGCGCCGGGCTGGCCCGGGCGGGCGGGCGTCTGCCGTCCCTGGAGGACGTGTTCCGTCACTACGCCGGCAGCGGTCTGGGCGACGCCGCCGGAGAGGGAGGCGAGTTCCGCGATGTCCGACGCACCCGCACCACCGCGTCCCGGGTCGGCTGACCCGGCCGAGGCCACCGACGCGGCCACCGGACGGCTGCATCTGCTGCTCACCCCGCCGCAGGCCCGGCCGGCCTGGCGGGTGGTGCCGGCCCGGATGCTGGCGCTCTGCGCGGTGGAGCTGCAGAAGCTCCGCCACGACCGCACCGAGCTGTACACCCGGGCCGTCCAGCCCGCCCTCTGGCTGCTGATCTTCGGTGAGACCTTCACCCGGATCCGGGCCGTGCCCACCGGCGGCATCCCCTATCTCGACTTCCTCGCGCCCGGGATCATCGCGCAGTCCGCGATGTTCATCGCGATCTTCTACGGCATCATGATCATCTGGGAGCGGGACGCCGGGGTGCTCACCAAACTGCTGGTCACCCCCACGCCCCGGGCCGCCCTGGTCACCGGCAAGGCCTTCGCCGCCGGGGTGAAGGCGCTGGTGCAGGCGGTGGTCGTGGTGGTGATCGCGGCCCTGCTCGGCGTCTCGATGACCTGGAACCCGCTGCGGCTGGCCGGGGTGGCGCTCGCCGTGGTGCTCGGGTCCGCGTTCTTCGCCTGCCTCTCGGTCTCGGTGGCCGGGATCGTGCTCACCCGGGACCGTCTGATGGGCATCGGGCAGGCCATCACCATGCCGCTGTTCTTCGCCTCCAACGCCCTCTACCCCGTCGCCGTCATGCCCGGCTGGCTGCGGGCCGTCAGCCGGGTCAACCCGCTCAGCTACGAGGTGGACGCGCTGCGCGGCCTGCTGGTCGGGACGCCCTCGCACCTCGGGCTGGACTTCGGCGTGCTCACGTTCGCGGCACTCGTCGGCATCGCCACCGCCTCCGCGCTGCTCGGACGCCTCGCCCGCTGAGCACCCGGGACCCGCTGAGTACCCGGGAGGAGTGCCGGCCCGGTCTTCGAGGCATTCATGCGCCTCACCGAGGCGGGCGCCCGGCCGGCCACCGTCCTCGCCGAACGCGCGGCGGGCCAGGGGCACCTGGCCGCCCGCGGGATCACCGAGGTCGTCCGCCCCGACGACGTACGCTGACGTCCGACTCCCCCGTGACCCACCACCCTCAGTAACGCAACGGAGCCCGCTGCCATGCACGATGACCGCACCCTGGTCGAGTCCCGCCTCAAGAGCGTCCTGGAGGGGCGCATCCGCCCGGCGGTGCACCCCGAGTCCGTCCCGCTGGAGGTCGGCGTCTGGACGACGCGCTGGTGGTCAGCGCCGTCAAGCCGGCCGACGACCGCAGCGGCGACCTGATCGTCCGGGTCCACGAGGCGAACGGCGGCCGCGCCCGGGGCCGGCTGACCACCTCGTTCCCGCCGGCCGGGGCGGTGCCCTGCGACCTGCTGGAGCGGCCGTGGGACGGCACCCGCGGCGAGGTCACCATGACGGACGGCGGCATCGAGCTGGGCCTGCGTCCCTTCGAGCTGGTCACGCTGCGCCTCACCCCCGGCGGCACGGCCGCCTGACGCCGTCGCGCCGTCCGGCGTTCCCGGTTCCGTCGTACGGCGCCCCTGCCCGCGCGGCAGGGGCGCCGCCCCCGTCCCACCCCCTCCTGGAGTACCCCGCGATGACCGTCAACCCGCCCCGCCCCGCACTGTTCGCCGCCCTCGACATCGGCGGCACGAAGATCGCCGGAGCACTCGTCGACGACCGCGGGGAGCTCCGCCGACGGATCCAACTGCCCACCCCGGCCCGGGAGTCCGCCGGGCAGGTGCTCGCCGTGGTGCACCGGGTCCTGGACCACCTCGCCGGGGACGGCGACTGGGCGCGGGTGAGCGCGGTCGGCATCGGCAGCGCGGGCCCGGTGGACCTCGTGCACGGCACCGTCAGCCCGGTCAACATCCCCGGCTGGCGGGCCTTTCCGCTCACCGCCGAGGCCGCCGCCCACCCGGCCGTGGCGGCACTCGGGGTGCCGGTGGCGCTGGCCGGGGACGGTGTCGCCATGGCGGCGGCCGAGCACTGGCGGGGCGCGGCGCGCGGCGCCGACAACGCGCTCTGCCTGGTGGTCTCCACCGGCGTCGGCGCCGGGCTCGTCCTGGACGGCGCCGTCCGGCCCGGCCCCAGCGGCAACGCCGGCCACCTCGGCCACATCAGCGTCGACCTCGACGGCGACCCCTGCCCGTGCGGCTCGCGCGGCTGCCTGGAGGGCATCGCCAGCGGAACGGCGATCGCCCGGCGCGCCCTCGCCCGGGGCTGGCGCCCCTCGGGGGACGACCGCTCGGCGCGCGCCGTCGCGGCCGACGCCCTGGCCGGCGACCCGGTCGCCCTGGCCTCCTTCGACCGGGCGGCGCAGGCACTGGCCGCCGGGATCGCCGCCACCGCCGCCCTGGTGGACCTCGACCGGGTGGTCGTCGGCGGCGGCGTCGCGGCGGCCGGAGAGGCGCTGTTCGCCCCGCTCGCCCGCCATCTCGACCGGTACGCGGCGCTTCCGTACATCCGCGGCCTCGACGTCCGCCGCGCCGAACTCGGCACGGACGCCGGCCTGATCGGCGCCGCCGGGATCGCGGCCGGCCTTTCCTGACCCCGACCTCGATTCACCGCACAACTCCTGAACACGATCTGACGAATCGTCACGAGAGAACGGCGTGCCCGCCCCCACCCGACCCCCGTTCGCCTACCTCGCCAATCCGGTCCGCGATTAGAGCTTGTCTGACAGTTCCCGCCGCGCGCTGATGCGACGCGAAGTGTCAGACAAGCCCTACGCCTGGGGCTCCGTCACCGCGATCCCCGAACTCACCGGCACCGCGCCCACCGGCGCCCCGCAGGCCGAACCGTGGATGGGCGCCCACCCGTCGGCGCCGTCCTGCCTGGACGAGGGCGACGGCCCGCGCCCACTGGACCGGCTGATCGCCGAGGACCCGGAGGCCGAACTCGGGCCCGCGACGCTGGAGCGCTTCGGCCCGGAACTGCCGTTCCTCTTCAAGGTCCTGGCGGCCGAGCGGGCGCTCTCCCTCCAGGTCCACCCCACCCGTGCGCAGGCCCGGACCGGGTTCGCCGCCGAGGAGGCCCGCGGCATTCCGCTGAACGCCCCGCACCGCACCTTCAAGGACACGGGCACAAGCCCGAACTGATCTGCGACCTGGGCGACTTCGAGGCGCTCTGCGGATTCCGCCCGGCCGGGTCCACCGCCCGGCTGCTGGACGAGCCGGCCGTCCCGCTGCTCGCCCCCTGGGCCGCCGCGCTGCGCCACCGGCCCGCCGGGGAGGTGCTGCCCGCCCTGCTGCGGCACGTCCTGGACGACGTCCGCCCCGGCCCGGCCGACCTCGCCGCCGTCACCGGGGCGCTGCGGCGGGTGGCCGACGGCGGCGGCCCGTTCGCCGGGGCCTGCGCCGCGTACGCCCGGGCCGCCCAGGACTGCCCCGGCGACCCCGGCCTGGTCGCCGCGCTGCTGCTCAATCACGTCCGGCTCCGCGCCGGCCAGGCCCTCTTCCTCGACGCCGACGTGCCGCACGCCTATCTGCACGGCGTGGGCGTCGAGTTGACGGCCAACCCGGACAATGTGCCGCACTGCGGCCTCACCGCCAAGCACGTCGACCTGGACGGGCTGGTGGCGGTGACGGCCTTCCGCACCGACGAGCCGAAGGTCCTCACGGCGGCTCCGGCCGGTGCGGGGATCGAGGAGCGATTCCCCTCACCGGCCGAGGAGTTCCGGCTCTCCCGGCTGCGGCGGGGCCGGTCGGCCTATCCGCGCCCCGGCGCCGGGCCCGTCCACCTGACCGGGCCGGGCGCGGAGCTGTTCCGCGCCACCACCGGCGGCCGGAGCGGCGACGGGCCCGCCGTCGGCTGACCACCGCCGGCGCCCCGGTCGCGCGACGCGGGACCGGCCGGCCCAGGTGGGGCCAACGACCCTAGAGCGCCGGGGCGTTGCAGCGTCTGCGCGCGCGGGGGACCTGGGTGGGCGGCCCGGTCCGCGCCGCGGGCACCGGGACCCGCTGCGGCGAAGCCGCGGGCCGCAGCTCGACCGGCCGCCCTTCCGGCATGAACGCCGAGAGGAACCGCCGCTCGGACGGGCTGAGCGCACGGGAGCGACCGGACTCACGGTCCCGGGCCACCACCACGGTGCGCGCCCTCATGTAGGTCAGCGGATCGCGGCAGACGTCCACCACGACCTGCGCGGAACTGCGGCCCAGCCGCTCCACCGTCAGCCGGACCAGCAGCGGCTCCGGCCGGTGGTACAGCTGTTCGAGATAGTCGATCTCGTGCCGGGCGATCAGGAATCCGGACGGGAAAAGGTTCTCCCGGGCGGCGACGGGGTGGTGGCAGAACAGGTCGTAAATCCCCTCCTGGACATAGCCGACCAGGCGGGCATTGTTGATGTGGCCGTTCTCGTCGACGTCGCTCCACCGGGTGGGGCAGGCCAGGACATGCGCGGTGCGGGTCAGCGCGCTCACCGCTGCCTCAGCCCGGCATCGCCCTGGCCGCCGACCGCGACGGGGAGCAGCGCCCGCCGCAACCGGGCGTAGTAGACGGCGTGTTCGGACGCCATCCGGGCCACCGTCCAGCCCTCCTCGGCCGCCTCGGCGGCCGCTTCGACGACCAGGCTGTCGAGCACTCCGTCAACGGCACGGCAGAGTTCGGCGACCGCTGCCAGGCGTTCGCGGACATCGGCCCCCCGGGCACCGCCCCGGGCGGGGAACGCCGCGAGCGATTCCACAGCGAGCTGCAGATCGTCGACGGTGTCCGGCCGGAACTCGGAAAGGCAATTGCGCACAGTCTTCTCCCAAAACAACTACAGCATTGTTGGATGTGTTCGAATCCGCCGGAGTGGTTCGAAGCCCCTCGGCGGAAAGGACGCTATCCCAGCGCGGGCGGCGCTCCGCACGTTTGGGGAACTCGACGGGAAACTGACCTCTATCGGAGTATGTGCGGGGGTATAAATATCCGCGCCGCCGCCCGAATGCCGACCGGCCCGGCCCGGCCTGTCCCGCCACCCCGCGCAACGCCTCTGACCTGCGACTTCACTCCTTCTCTGCGGGCCGGACTTCCGCCTCCTCACCGATCGTCAGGACCTCTCGGGCGGCAAACAGCCAGTGTCCGTCCCCGGCACGCACGAAGCGGTCGTGATAACGGCCGACGATATAGACCCGGTGGCCGTCGTCCTCACCGGCCGGGGAGAGCCCGGTGGAACGGCTGTTCGCCGGCCGACGGCGCCCCGCACGCGACAGCCGCCGGTCACCGGCCGGTCCACCAGCGCGCCTTGTAGAGGTGCGTGCCGCGCAGCGTGCGGGTGCCGTCCGGGCGGTGCAGGGTGAGCACCGAGGTGCACCAGTCGCAGGGGCCCGCGTGGTCGGGGGCCGCGGTGAGGAGTCGGCCGGTGCCGGGTTCGTCGCCGACGCTCTTGAGGTCGCGCCCGGCCTCCTCGTCGCCGAGGCGGACCTGGTCGAACCGGTCCGTCGCCGGGTCGTACCGCCACAGGTGCGCGGCCGTGCTCACCCAGAAGCGGCCGCCGGGCGCGGAGGGTGCGGGCGTCGCGCGGACGGGCGCAGCGAGGACGGGCGCGAGGTCGTGTCCGCCGGGCTCGGGCAGCGGCGTGGTCCGGACGGCGGTGAGCACCGGTGCCGCCGCCGTGCCGCCCACCCGCAGAGCGGTCAGCACGTCGTCACCCACCGCCCAGAGCAGCCGGGTGGCCGCGTCCCAGTGGACGCCGTGGGCTCCCCCGAGCGGGTACGTCGCCCAGGTACCGCTGCGCGGGCCCTGCGAGGCGGGGTAGAGGCGGACCCACCCGCCGGTGCTGGCCGCGACGGCGACATTGCCGTCCGGCAGCAGCTCCACGCTGTGCGGATTGGCGGCTCCACCGGTATCGGTGGCCCAGTACGGCTCGCCGGTCGCGGTGTCGACGACGGCCGCCAGGCCGCCGGAGGCCGTGGTCAGCAGGAAGCGGCGCCCCTGACGGACCCGGCTCTTCGCCTCGGACGGATTCGACCAGCTGCGGGCGGGGGCCAGGTCCGCGAGCCGCGCGTCCCGGTCGGCGCTCCACGACCACACCACCGGGAGGCGGTCCGGCCCCTGGTAGGCCATCAGCTCCTCGGCGCTCTGCAGCACCAGGACCCGCCGGGACGCCTGGTCCACCACCACGACCGCCCACCCGGGCGGCGAGGCCGCCGCCGGCGCCGGCCCGCCGAGCGCCAGCGTCAACAGGCCCACCAGCGCGACACGCAGCCCTCGCACCACCGTCACCACGACCACCTTCCGCCGCCCGGCTGCCCGGCTGTCCCGGGTACCCGGCCCAGCCTGCGGCGCGGCGTCCGGGCGTGCCAGCGGGCGCGCCCGGACGGGCCCGGCTACGCGGTGCCGGGTGCCTTCTGGACCGGATGGAGCGCGACCCGCGTCGCAGGTGGCGGTGGCGAGGCCGCCGTACTTCCGGTTGCCCGTCAGGATCCGGCTGCCCACCGGAATTTTCCGAGAATGCGCCGGAATACGACCGGGGAGATACCGGAGACGAATACGCGGCACTCGTTCCGCCCGCGGGCAACCGTCCGGAATTGCCGCGACGCCGCTGCCGGTCGCCCTCGCCACCGACCTGATGCGCCGCTTCACCGCCGCCGGATAGCCGAAGGAAGGACCTGACAGCAATGCCGCTTCCGACAAACGCGGAGCACATCCTCCGTCGCGCGCTGGCACAAGCCGCCGGTACCGACCTGGATACGATCCCCGGAGACGGGCGCCTGGAGCAGGACCTCGGGATCGACAGCCCGGCCCTCGGCCGCCTGACCACCGACGCGGACATCCGCTCGCTCCTCGCGCGGCTCGACCCCCAACCGGAACGGACACCCCTGTGAGCATGCGAGAGGTCGCCCCCAAGGGGCGCGGATACCTGATCGTCAACTCCCACCCCGAGGGCTGCGCGGCGGTCGTCGACCGGATGTGGCAGGCGATCACGCCCCGCGAGGACGGCAGCGCACCCACCGTGCTGCTGCTGGGAGCCAGCGCCGGCTACGGGCTCGCCGTCCTGCTGGCCGGGCTGCGCCGGCACGGCATCCGCGGTGTCGGCGTCGCCTACGAGGCCCCGGAGACCGAGCGGCGTACCGCGTCGGCCGGCTGGTACCGCACCGCCGCCGCGGCCGCCCTCGCGGCGGAGAACGGCAACGACTTCACCTTCGTCAACGCCGACGCCTTCGGCGCCGACGCGAAGGCCTCGGTGCTGGACCTGGTCGCCGCGCAGTACGGCCCCGTCGACCACCTGGTCTACAGCCTGGCCGCACCGCGCCGCACCGACCCGCGGACCGGTACCGTCCACCACTCCGTCATCAAGCCGCTCGGCGAGGCCTACGAGGCCCCGTCGCTGGAGTTCACCGACGACATCGCGAAAGTCGGCTCGGTGAGGCTGCCGCCGGCCACCGAGGACGAGCGCGAGGCCACCACGAAGGTGATGGGCGGTGAGGACTGGGCGCTGTGGGTCGAGGCCCTGGCCGGGCGCGGCCTGCTCGCGGACGGCTTCACCACCGTGGCCCTGTCCTACGTCGGCTCCGAACTGACCGCTCCCGTGTACCGGCAGGGCACCATCGGCGCGGCCAAGGAGCATCTGGAGCAGACCGCGGCCACGCTCAACGACACGGTGCTCTCCGGCGGCACCGGCCGGGCGTTCACCGTGGTGGCCGGTGCCGCCGTCACACAGGCGTCGACCGCCATCCCCTCCATCGCCCTCTACACCTCGCTCCTGCGCGGCGTGCTGGGCGAGGACTTCCGCAGCACCGACCGGCAGGCCGTCGAACTGTGGGAGCAACTGACCGGCGCCGAACCGCTCGTCCTGGACGGGCAGGGGCGCATCCGGCTGGACGGCTGGGAGATGGACGAGGCCGTCCAGCAGCGGGTGCGGGCGCTGTGGGCCGACCCCGAGGCGGCACTGGAGGCCGACACCTCGGGGACCCGGTGGTTCCTGGAGCAGGTCCGGGCCCTGTACGGGTGGGACGTGCCCGGCGTCGACTACGGCCGGCCGGTGGAGACCACCGTGACGTGGCCCTCCGCCTGACGACAGCGTGCTGGTCGCCCCCCTCCGAGGGGGCGACCACCACGCGTCTGCCGGATCCGCACGACGGGACACGGTTCGGCAACTCACCGACCGCCACCCCGCCGGACTCGTACCGGCCTCCCTGATCCCCCGGCTCGGCGAATCCACCGGCGGGTCATGGGCGGATCATTTGCCGGACAGGCCTCAGCCGATGGTCGAGCCGGTGACGGGCTCGGAGAGGGGGACGGTCTCGCCGGCGAAGCCGGCCTTGACGAACTGCCAGGTGAGACCGTTGATGACGCCCTGGCCGAGCGGGGCGAGCTGGGCGAAGGCGGGCTGGCTGAGGTCGATGTGGGTGGAGTCGCAGGACGGACACTGGTCCTTGACCGGCACGGTGACGGTCTTGCCGTTGTAGGTCACCTTGACGGAAATGCCCTTGCAGACCGGGTCGTTGTTGGGGTTGGCGGTGGTCCACCAGGTGTGCGAGACCGCGACCAGCATCTGGGTGGCGGCGTTGATCTGGGTGCCGCAGGCACCGTAGCCGGCGTCGTTGTAGTAGGTCGCCTTGCCGGTCATCGGCTGGTTGATCGGTATCGCGGCGTTGGCCGTCCCCGCCGTCAGGGCGATCAACGCGGCGGCGGCGAGCGGGGCTCCGGCCAGGATCCTGAGGTTCTTGGCGACTCGCATGTGTTCCCTCCGGTTCGGTGCGGATGGCATGGCTGGCTGGGCAGGGGCGGTCCGCCGTTCTGCCGCTTGCGCGCAGGGTGAACAAGTAGCCTGTCGCGAACGGGAGTTCGGAGTCGTTCCGATCACCCCGAAATGGAACCTAGGCCAGGCCGACATGCAAGGTCCATACCTTTGACGTGTTGTCATGAACACAAGTCAAGAAGCTTTACGAACGCGGCCGAAGGCTGGACCATGGGTGACCGCGCGGCACGGCGGACCGTTGACAGGGCACGTTCCGCTCCCCCTGGAGGCACTATGCGCACCGCGCTCCGCACCGCCCTGACCGTCACACTCCTCGGCGCCGCCGCCCTCACCCCCGCCCTCGGCACCGCCGAGGCCGCCGACGCGGCCCCGCGGGAGGTGAACCAGGGGTACAGCATCCCGGTCGGCGCGATCACCGACCTCGGCGCCCTGCCGGTGCTCGGGCACCTCGGGACGGACTTCGCCCGGCTGCTCGGGCCGACACCTCACGAGGCGGCTCGTGAGGCGGCTCGTGAGGTGTCGGCCTAGGCCCAATGCCGGTGACTTTGTGGTCGGTGTCTCGTTGGTTGTGGTGTGGCGAGGGTGGGGCAGGTCAAGTCGCCTGCGGATGAGCGGATATCGGAC
>NZ_JBIUYD010000029.1:0-111698 GCF_044744345.1 Kitasatospora sp. NPDC087315
GGGGCTCCAGGCCGTCGCCCATCGCCGGTCCTCACGGCGCGGCTTGTTTCGTCCCTTCCACTCCGGGGTCAGCGGGCCGAAAACCTTTGTCCCGTCCGGCAGTTGAACCTCGCCCGACAGTCGGGCCTGAACGTATTCGCGCAGGCGCCCGTCGGCCACGAGCTTCGGGGTCTTGGGGCGCCGGGCCGCCAGCTCGGCCTTCCACTGGGCGATCGAGGCCCGGTAGTCCAGCCGGGCACCGCGGGTGGCCGCGTTGCGCCGCAGCTCCCTCGAAATCGTCGAGGGCGACCTGCCCAGCTGACGCGCGATCTCCCGTACCCCGGCATCCTGAGCCCGCAGCAGCGCGATCTCCTCGCGCTCGGCGAAGGACAGGAACCGGCCCGAGTCCGGTCCCAGCCCGAGCGTGGGCATGCCGCCACCCTCCCGGAACCACCGCGAGCCGACCACACCCGAGACACCGCACGCGATCCCCGCCTCCTCACTGGACATCCCCTCTGCGATCCGCACCCAGAACTCCCGCTCCACACCGCGCCGGATCGGGGGCCGCCCCGGCGAACGCATCGCCGGACGCCCCGTCAGCGTCGTGATCCAACCTGCTGGCCGTCCCATGCAACACCACCTCAATCAAGGTGTTGCGACGATCAATTGAATCCGCCCAGTACACGTCGTTCCGCCTGGCGACCCACCTGGCTGCCGAGCGGATCGCGGCTTCCATCGGAACAGTCGGAGACGCCCTGGACAACGCCCTGATGGAGTCGACCACCGGCCTGTACAAGACCGAGCTCATCAAGCGCCAGGGCCCCTGGCGGACCCTGACCGATGTCGAGATCGCCACCGCCGAGTACGTCGACTGGTTCAACTCCACCCGGCTCCACAGTGAACTCGGCCACACCCCACCTGCCGAGTACGAAGCCGCCTACTACAGCCAACAGCAGCCAAACCTGCAGGTCACAGCAACAATCTAGAGTCTCTGCAGAACCCGCAGCGGTTCAGTTCGATGTCTTCTCCGGCGGCCGGGAACCGTTCCGGCCGCCGTGCGTCTTGTGTGCTTGCAGCCGTCACCCGACACCGAAGGGCACCACTTGACCAACCCCGGCACCGACCACGACGGCCACCACAGAACCGTCATCCGCGCCGTCCCCCATGCCGGCGAACTCGACGCCCGCGGCATCCCCATCACCTGCCCCAACTGCCGCGCTCGCCGGGACTGGCTCCTCCTCAGCGTCCGCCACCAGGTCTTCGTCCGCTGCCGCTGTACGGCCGAGTGGCACGAGCCCGACCTCACCCGCGCCTACTTCGACCTGCACTTCACCGCCCCCGAACACGAGTGGGACGACTACGACACCGCCATGCGGGCGCTTGCCTTCGACGGCCTCTTGGCCGGAGTGACCTGGAACCTGGAATGAGCAACGCTGTGTGCCGACACACTGGAAGCGGTGTGTCGGCACACAGCATGACCACCACAGCTCAACGAGGACCGTGAAGGCGTAGGTTCGAGACAAGACCGAGTCCGGTCCGGCCAGGCCGAAGGAAGTGATCACATGACCAGTGGCTCGGAAGAAGCCCCTCTCTTCTGGAGTGCGGAGGGACGGAAGGCGGAAGTCGTCCGCTGCCACCTCGGCCACCTGGCCCTGCGGGAGACCTTCGAGAACGTCGGCGGCTGCCCGTACTGCATGCACACTCCAGGCGAACGTCTGGCTGCGGTGCGGGCAATTGAAGCTGCAGAACGTAGGAGCCGAACAATCAGGGAGCAGGACCACCGCAGACTCACCGAGTAGTGGATCTCAGGCAGTCTGTCCTCCGAAGCGCCACCCACGCCCAAGACAGAACTACCGTCGAGACAGCTGCCAGCCGTCACGGCGATGCCGCCCCACCCGCCGCGCGCCCGACGCAGGTTCTGGGGCACGCGACGCTGGCAGCGTCGGGCGGGACGGTTCGTCGTTGAGGAGGATCGAACGCCAGACTCGTTCCTGGAGCTCCCGGATGCACGGCTCACAGGCGTACATGTCCGCCTGGGCACCTGCGACGCTGGCCGGTCCGATCCACAGGACCCGTGCCCACTGCTGCCCGCAGTAGAGCCAGCAGAACCCGTCGACCCACTGGTTGCCGTCGTCAGTGGTGGGCGGGGCGGGTACGCCGCCCCGCGCGAACTCGGCGATGCCGGGGATCAACATGTGCGGCACGGCCAGCTCGGTCACCACGAGTTCACCTCCCCGGTACGCTCTCGCCGCCGGGCGGGGCGGCCGACCGGTCGAGCGCGCTCGACGTGCCGAGTCCGCCGATCGGTGTCCACTCGTGCTCCAGGATCGAGTAGGTGATCGAGTCGCGCCAGGCGCCGTGGACGAAGACGTGATCGCGGATGCGGCCGTCCTCGGTCATGCCGGCGCGCAGCAGGGTGCGAGCGGAGGCCTCGTTGAGCGGGGAACGGGCGGCCCAGATGCGGTGCAGGCCGAGGACGTCGAAGCCGAGCGCGCACAGCAGGTGGACGGTCTCGGTGCCGTGGCCCTTGCCCCACACGGCGGGGTGGAGGGCGAAGCCGATGGTGGCGGCCTGCTGCGGCTCGGTGGCCAGGCGGGCGTAGCCGATGAGCCGGTGCTCGTCGCGCCGGGTGACGGCCAGGCAGTACTCGTCGCGCGGGGTGGCGTGCGCGGAGGCGATGGAGCGGTCCGTGATCGCCTGGACCTGCTCGCGGGTGCGGGGTTCGAAGCTGAGGTGCCGGGTGGCTTCGGGGTCGCCGTAGATAGCCAGGAGGTCGTCGGTGTCCTCGGGTTCGACCTCGCGCAGTGCCAGGTTGGGGCCGGTCAGATGAACTGGGGTCATGGCTGCGGAGCCTATCCGCAGGGTCACCGGACGAGGACCGAGGTCGGGGTGGCGGTGAAGGCCTCGATCTCCTCCCGCAGATCGGCCGCCGCGTCGCCGCTGCGGCGGCCGTCGCCGCGCAGGGCGGCGTGGACGCGTTGGGCGCTGCTCACGATGCCGAAGTTCCGCTGCTCGACGGGGAGGTCGAGCACGGGGCGGACGGCCTCGGCGGCGCCCTCGATCTCGCCGCGGGCGATGCGGGCGAGTGCGAGGTCGGTCTGGGCGCCGGCCTGGTCGCCGAAGGCCCACTCGTCCTCGGAGGCACCGCGGTAGGCGGCAACGGCCGCTTCGGACCGGCTCTCGCCGAGTACCGAGTCCTCGCCGAGCTGCACGGTGGCCTCGGCGACGTAGTACAGCTGGCGGGGCACCGGGAAGGTCATGATGCCGCCGAAGGCGTCGAGGTCGTCGGATTCGACGACTGCACGGGCATCCTCGGCCTGTCGGATGGCCGCACGGGTGGCCTCGCCGTCGCCGAGGAGGGAGTGGGCGCGGGCGGAGAGGCAGGCCAGCCAGACGCTGGTGGTGCCGCGGACGTCGCCGGCCGCGCTCTGCCCGAGGGCCGCGTACTCGGCGGCCTCGCCGGGGCGGCCGGCCCAGTAGGAGATGAGCGACTGGAGCGAGCGGACCCAGGCGCGCATGGCGTGGTGGTCGGCGTTGTCGGCGCAGACGAAGGCGGTGCGGGCCTGCATCATCGCGGCGCTCGGGTTGCCGAGGTCGTGGCTGGCCTTGGCGAGCATGCCGGAGGTGATCCCGGCGAGCAGGTACAGCTCTCGGGCCTGCAGCGGCTTGACGCGGCCGTGCTCCAGCAGTCGGAAGGTGAGGTCCTGGACCTCGACCAGGTCGCCGAGCAGAGTCGGCAGCGCCAGCTTTGGGTAGGCGACGGTCAGCCGTCGTACCTCGTCGTGGATCTGGCCCAGGGTCTCCGTGCCGATGCTGCTGCCCTCCGCCATCGCGGTGAACCGAAGTGCACGACGAGCCGCCATCGTGACCTGCCTTTCCAATTCCGTGGTGCCCGCGTCGAAGCGGGGTTCGCTGCTGGACGGGCCACCAACAGGCAGTACCGCTGCCTGCTCGGGTGGGAGAAGGACAGGGACCGGCCGTGGTGGCGGGACGACGAACGAGGCGGCGGCGTGCACAGGGTCGGCCGGTGCGGGTGCGAGGAGTTGGTCAACGCTGACACCGAACATGGCCTCCAGCACCCGGCACTGGTCCGGGTAGGGGCGGGTCTTCACCGCCCCGCCGTACCAGCGCTCGAACTGCCGCTTGGAGACCGACAGGCCCCGGAGTCGGGGGTCGCGCTCCTGCTCGGCGGCCGAGTTTGCCGTCGCCTCGAACCGGAGGCGGAAGGTCTCGTAGACCTGCCAGTGCCGCTGAAGTGTCAAAACTCGTAGGAGTGTTGGAGTTTCAGCCACTGCGGATCATCTCCGTCTCCGTTCGTCTGCTCTGACGATAGCCATCGTCGCTCGACAGGAAACCTGTTCGAGGCCGTCCCGGCCCAGATGACGGCGGCCATGACGGCAGTCATGACGCACACCGACATGGCTCCGGCCTCACCGCCCCTCAGGACGACGGGATGGTGACGGTGGCCGCGTCGTATCGGTGCCGCACCCGGCGCCGCCATCCTGAACGCCACCTCGCTGTCCGTGCATCACCGACAGCGAAGCGTGAGATCACGGGCGCCGGGGGTGGCGCCCGATCACCCATCCAGCACCACGTGCATTCCGGCTCGCCATGCCGCGAGCCGGCAAACGGAGGGAACCGATGGACAGCACCCTGACCGCTCTGGCCGGGCAGATCGCCCAGCTGGAAGCGGTGGACTCCGCCCATCTGGAGCGGATGCGCCACGAGGCCCTGACCGCCCAGGCGCCGTGGAAGGCGGAGTACGGCGCCTACCAGTCCGGCGGCTGGTGGACCACTTCGCTGATGAACGCCTCCGGCGACGCCGCCGACGTGACGATCGGCGACTGCGCCGCCCGGCCGACCGATCTGCTGGGGCGGATGCCGGCCACCGCCGCGTTCCTGGCCGACCTCGGCCTGGACTTCATGTGGGTGCGGCTGGCCCGGCTGGAGGGCAACGCCTTCCTCTGGGAGCACCGCGACTACGACGAGCTCCACCAGGTCGAGCGGCACCGGCTGCACGTCCCGCTGCACACCAACACCTCGGCGTTCCTGGTCACCGGTGGCACCAAGGTGCACATGGCCGGCGGGCGGATCTGGCGGCTGACGCCGACGTACGCCCACGGGGTGTGCAACCTGCTCGGCCCGGACCGGATCCACCTGATCGCCGACGTGTACGCCGACGACGCCTACCAGCGGCTGGCCCGCCGCCCCGCGCTCAGCCCGGCGGTCGCGGAGCCGCTGCCCGTCGCCGACCAGACCGTCCTGGCCGCGCGACTGGAGAGCGCCCGCAACATGGCCGCCCTCGGCTATACGGAGGCGGCCGAACGGATGCTGCTGCGGCTCTTCTACACCTACGCCCTGCCGGAGGGCACGGCGTACGACCTGATCGCCGAACTGCACACCTCCCTCGGCGACATGGAGGCCGCGACGCGCTGGGAGAGCGCCAAGCGTCGCCTGCTGGCCCTCTCCGCCTGATCCCAGCCCGCACCTGCGCCCGGAAGGAAGAAGCGCATGCCCACCCTGCAACTGGCGGAGATCACCCAGGCCAACCGGCCCGCACAGCTGCCGCTGCTGTCGAAGCTCGCCGACATCCTGGCCACCTCCCTGTCGGTGACCCACCTGATGGTCCGCAGGTCGTTGGCCCACGGCACCGCCGACCGCCTGTCCGACGTCGACTTCGTCGTCGGCGTCCACGACGCCCAACTCCCGGCCTTCGTCGAGGCGCTGGACACCCTGATGCCCGTCGAGGCCGGCGCCCTGCTGCCCGGCTGGCGCGACACGATCGTCGCCGACCTCGGTGGCGTCGGGATGGTCTTCCTTGTCCCGGACGAGGGGAAGCTCCACCAGATCGACCTCTACGTCGCACCGGCCTCCCGGATCCCGCGGCTGCAGGCGATGGTCAGCACCGCCGTCCTGCTCGACCGTCGGCCCGGACCGGTTGCCGCGTCGGACATCGCGGCGGCCGAGAGCTTCGTCGCCGCCTTCGCCGCCCGGCCGCGCTCCTGCGCCGAGCTGCTGATCGAGCACCTGGTGCTGGCCGTGCTCCTGCACAAGCGGATCCGGCGCGGCCAGCGGTTCGTGGCGTACTCCGAGTGGCACCGACTGCACACGGCGACGAAGGACCTGATCAAGACGGCCCTGGCCCCGGCCTCGCGGTACTGGGGCTGGTACCAGCTGCGCGAGGAGATCGCCGTCACCCCGATCGGCCGGGCCTGCCTGGGCGACCTGGATGCGGCGATCGGCGGCCCGGCCGTCCCGGAGGCGGCCGACGTCACCGAGGCGATCGAGCGGGTGCTCGCCCTGACGGAGCGGGCCTGCCCGCAGGCGCTCGACGGTCTGCGGGACGCTGTCGCCGCCTACCGCACCTACCAGGAGCTGGTGTGAACGCACTCCACCTCGCGGGCCCGGCCGCCAGCCGGGCCCGCGAGGGCCTGAGCGCCGTCTTCTTCGGCGGCGTCGTCCCCACCTCGCACGAGGAGGAGACGCTGGCCGAGGAGATCGGCCGGAGCTTGGCCCAGGCCGGGTACCAGCTCCTGCACGGCGGCTACAACGGGCTGATGGAGGCCGCCGCCCGTGGAGCCGGAGGCCAGGGAGCCACGGTCACTGCCGTCACGCTGATCGGCAAGCACGACGAGTGGGGCGCGTTCAACCCGCACACCACCCTGTCCGTGCACCTGCCCGACCCCGGTGCCCGGCTCAACCACTACCTGGAGAACACCGACCTGATCGTCGCCATGGGCGGCGGAGTCGGCACCCTCCACGAGCTGACCGCCGCCCTCTACTACGCGACCGTCATCCGGCCCGTCCCGGTCTGTGTCGCCGGACCGGCAGCACTTCGGCTGCTCGCCTTCCTGCGCGAGGAGCGCTGGCTGTACGAGGCCCCGACCCGGCCGCTCGGCTTCCTCGCCACCGCGGAGTCCGCCGACGCCTTCCGCGCCCACCTCGCCACGCTCGACACCGCCCCGATCGGAGGAGCATGACCACCCGCACCCCGCCGGCCGGCCTCGCCGCCCGGCTCGCCGAAACCGCCTGCGTCGACGCCCCGTTCAAGCTCGCCAACGGCACACAGCTCGACGCCTACTTCGACGAGTACCGGATGGCCTCCGACCCCGCGCTCCTTCGCGACACCGCCACCGCCCTGGCCGGCCTGGTCCCCGATGACGCCCAGGTGCTCGCCGGCATCGAACTCGGCGGCGTCCCCCTCGTCGTGGCGCTGTCCGCCGCCACCGGCCTGCCCGCCGTCTTCGTGCGCCGCAAGCCCAAGAGCTACGGCTCGTGCCACCAGGTCGAGGGGATCGCCATCGACGGCCGCCGCACCGTACTCGTCGACGACGTGGTCCGCTCCGGCGGCCAACTGCTCCACATGGCACGCATCCTGCGGGTGGTGGGCGGACCGGTCACCCACGCCCTGTGCGTCCTGGAACGCCCGCTCGGCGGCCGGGCTCTGCTCGCCGACCATCACGTCACCCTGCACTCCCTGTTCACCGAGGACGACCTGCCGGCGCCCCGGACGGGTGGTGCCGCGTGAAGCGGGCCGTGCTCTTCGACCTCGACGGCGTCCTCGTCGACAGCCAGGCCGCCCAACTCGCCACCCTGGCAGGCTACGCGACCTCCGCTCTTGGCAGGCGCGTTACCGTCGCGGACCTCCCGCCCTCCGCCGCGACCACCCCACGCGAGTACGTCCTCTCCGACCTCGGGCTGGACGGTCCGATCAACGAGGACGGCTGGGCGGCGGCGAGCGCCACCGCCACCCTCACCGCCGAGGTGTTCCCGTACGTCGCCGAGACCCTCGCCGCGCTCCGCGAGGCCGGAGTCGGCACCGGGGTCGTCACCCTGCGAAGCCGCGAACGGGTCAACTGGCTTCTGCCACAGGACATCCTCGACCAGATCGACACGATCGTCTGCTACGAGGACGCCCAGCCCAAGCCCGCCCCCGACGGCGTACTGCTCGCCCTCGACCGGCTCGACGTCACCCCGAGAGCGGGCATCTTCGTCGGCGACACCGAGACCGACATCCACGCCGCCCACGCCGCGGGCGTCACCGCCGTCGGCGCCGGCTGGGGTTTCGCCGGCCCTGAAGCGCTCACCCGGGCCGGAGCCCACCTCGTGATGCCCCGCGCCGACCACGCCGCCTTCGTCCTGCCCCTCCTGGTCGGCATCGGCCGACAGGAGGACAACTCCAAGCGATCTTGACCCCGGACCCGCTACTGTTGGTGGCGCAGTCGCAGCGGACCGTTGCGTCCCGTGTCGGCTGCGCCACCTCAGAGCGACGGATGCCGGAGTCATGGTCTACACCGTGGGGGCGCGAGCTATCTGCGCCGAGCTGGAGAACTGAGAACCACTCAGTCCTCGTTCTCGGCCCGGCTCGGCGTGTGATCACCCCACCTCTCTCCGCGACTCTTCCGTGAGGGCCATACCGCCATGCGCTCGACGCAGATCCGTTCCACCTTCCTGGACTTCTTCACCTCGCGCGGCCACCGCCACGTCCCGTCCAGCCCGCTCATCCCGTCCGACCCGACCCTGCTGCTGGCCAACGCCGGCATGAACCAGTTCAAGCCCTACTTCCTGGGCGAGGTCACCCCGGACTACCCGCGCGCCACCACCATCCAGAAGTGCGCCCGCACCTCCGACATCGACAACGTCGGCCGCACCAACCGGCACGCCACGTTCTTCGAGATGATGGGCAACTTCTCCTTCGGCGACTACTTCAAGGCCGACGCCATCGCCTACGCCTGGGAACTCCTCACCCAGGGCTACAACTTGGAGAAGGACCGTCTCTGGATCACCGTCCACCAGGACGACGACGAGGCCGAACAGCTCTGGCGCAGGATCGGTGTCCCCGCCGACCGCGTCCAGCGCCTCGGTATGGAGGACAACTACTGGTCCATGGGCGTCCCCGGGCCCTGCGGCCCCTGCTCGGAAGTCAACTACGACCGCGGCCCCGCCTTCGGCCGCGAAGGCGGGCCGGCCGTCGACGGCGAACGCTACGTCGAGATCTGGAACCTCGTCTTCATGCAGTCCCTGCGCGGCGAGGACGACGACAACGGCACCTTCCCGATCCTCGGCGACCTCGCCCGGCAGAGCATCGACACCGGCCTCGGCCTCGACCGCCTCGCCGCGATCCTCCAGGACGTCGAGAACGTCTGCAGCACCGACCTGCTCCTGCCCACCCTCACCACCATCCAGGAACTCGCCGGCCGCGACTACCCCGGCAACGGCCCCGGCGGCGAGGAGAAGGTCTCCTTCCAGGTCGTCACCGAGCACGCCCGCTCCATCGCCTACCTCATCGCCGACGGCGTCCTGCCCGCCAAGGACGGCCGCGGCTATGTCCTGCGCCGCCTGATGCGCCGCGCGATCCGCCACGCCCGCCTGCTCGGCATCGACCAGCCCGTCCTCGCCCCGGCCACCGCCAGCGTCATCGCCAACCTCGGCGACGTCTGGCCCGAACTGGTGAGCCAGGCCTCCCTCATCGAGCAGGTCGTCACCGCCGAGGAGGAGTCCTTCACCCGCACCCTCAGCCAGGGCACCCGGCTGCTGAACGCCGCCATCACCCGCAGCCGCGAGGGCCGCTCCACCACGCTCACCGGCGAGACCGCCTTCGAGCTGCACGACACCTACGGCTTCCCCGTTGAGCTGACCATCGAGGCCGCCCGCGACGCCGGGTTGAGCGTCGACGAGGACCGCTTCACCGCCCTGCTCGCCGAGCAGCAGAAGCGCGCCAAGACCGGCGGCAAGGCGAAGACCGCCGAGGCCCTGCGCCGCCAGGACGCCTACCGCGAGCTGTCCTCCCGCCACGGCCGTACCGACTTCGTCGGCTACGACCGCCTCGACACCGAGGCCACCGTCCTCGGCCTCATCTCCGACGGCACCGTCGTGCCCGGCGCCGACCAAGGCGAGACCGTCGAACTGGTCCTGGACCGCAGCCCGTTCTACGCCGAATCCGGCGGCCAGGTCGGCGACACCGGCACCATCCGCACCACCGGCGGCGCGTTCCTGGAGGTCCTGGACACCAAGCTCGGCCTGGAAGGCTTCCACGTCCACACCGTCCGCGTCCGCGAAGGCGAGATCCGCACCGGCGAACAGGCCGAAGCCCTCGTCGACGGCCCGCGCCGCGACGCCGTCGCCCGCTCCCACTCCGCCACCCACGTCCTGCACGCCATGCTCCGTCGCACCCTCGGTGACCACGCCCGCCAGCACGGCTCCCTCGTCGACGCCGGCCGCCTGCGCTTCGACTTCGCCCACTTCTCCGCCCTCGACCGCACCCAGCTCGCCGCCATCGAGGCCCTCGTCAACGACCACCTCCTCGACGACCCTGAAGTCCGCATCTGGCACGCCACCCGCTCCGAAGCCGAGGCCGCCGGAGCCACCGCCCTGTTCGGCGAGAAGTACGGCGACCACGTCCGCATCGTCGACATCGGCGACTTCTCCCGAGAACTCTGCGGCGGCACCCACGTCCCCCACGGCTCGAACGCCGGCCCCGTCCGCATCCTCGGCGAAGCCTCCATCGGCTCCAACCTCCGCCGCATCGAAGCCCTCACCGGCCGTGACGCCCTCACCTACCACGACACCGAACGCCGCCTCCTCGAAGAACTCTCCAGCCTCCTCGGCACCCGCCCCCAGGACGCCCCCGAAACCCTCCGCAAGCGCCTCGACGCCCTCACCACCGCCCAACAGGAACTCGCCCGTATCCGCGACACCGAGCTGCACACCCGCGCCCGGCAGCTCGCGGCCTCCGCCCGCACCATCCCCGGCGGCCGGATCGTCACCAAGAACGTCACCGGCCTCAGTCCCGACGAACTCCGCACCCTGGCCACCAACACCGCCGACCTCCTGGGCGACAACCACGCTGCGGTCATCCTCGGCGCCGAACATGACGGCAAGGCCCTCCTCGCCGCCGCCATCACCCGCAGCCTCCACACCACCGGCATCCAGGCCAGCCAGCTCCTCACCGCCGCCGCCCGTACGGTCGGTGGCGGAGCCGGCGGCAAGGGCCCCGTCGCCAGCGCCGGCGGACGCCGCCCCGAGGCCCTCGACGAGGCGATCACCGTCGCTGGCAAGGACACTGCCCGAGTCCTCGGTCAGTAGCTCAGGCGCTCGTGCGGGCGGTCGGTGTCCTTCCGGCTCGGGAGAGCACCGGCCGCCCGTCACCGCTTGCGCCCTACCCCCACAAGGTCTTTCAGCAGAACCACACTCTCGTAGTTGGTCACGTCCCACCGCCACCTCCCGATTGGCTGGTACCCCCGCCGGCGGTACCAGCCGACCAGCTCAACCGCGTCGGCCGATGTGTCGATGACTACCGCCCTGGCCCCGAGATCAGCGACGCGCTCTTCCGCCAGCGCCAGCAGACGCTGCCCAAGCCCCGTTCCGCGGTACGTAGGATCCACTGCCAGTTGCCAAAACGAGCCAGCCCCCGCTGGTACCGGATATCCGGCAGGCATCGTGTACGGGGCCGCCACCGTCACCGACCCCACAAGCTCCGTGCCTCTGCAGGCAACCCAGCACTCGCCCGCCCCCAGCCGATGGGCCGTGTCCTGCACGGACTGGTAGGACGCGAAGAAGGCCCTGCCGGCAGCCGCATGATCAGCGTAGGCGCGATGGAGCAGGGCGGTCAGCTCGTCCACGGAGTCACCGGCAGCAAAGCGTCTCACCGTGACGTCCCTGGCCACTGGCTCTGTCACACGTTCCATCGCTCACCGCCTGTCGTGGCCGACCAGCCCCCGGTTGCGCCGCCCCTGCACTCCTCCATATTGGAATAAAGTGGGACAAAGGGGGTCACTGACCCGGGAGGTCAGATGGCTACGAGCCTGGTGACCGAGTACAGCCCGAAAGAGTGGAAGAACCTAGTTCACCTCGGGCAAGAGCTGGTCGACAGCGAGAGCACGGTCCAGTTCCGGCTGGGTGACATCGGCCTTGAGCTGGTGCCGCTACCGCCGAAGGGCAGGCACTTGCCCATGAAGGCGTACAAAATGCTGGCCGACTACGCCGACGAGGTCGGGCTCACGCGGCAGACGTTCGAGGGCTACCGGCTCGTCGCAGGCGCCTGGCCGAAGGACAAGCGGCAGGAGGACGTCTGCTGGACGGTCCATTCCATCCTGTCCTACCGACACGACCGGTTCGAGTTGATCCTCGACCCTCCAGTACACCGCAAGACCGGCCGCCCAGAGTGGACCTGCGCTGCGGCCCAGCGGGTAATGGGCTGGAAGACCGACGTTCCTGAGACTGAGGACGAGCGCCTCCAGATGGTCGAGGACCTCCTCAACGACGAGCAGGTAGCGGCCAAGGCTGTTGAGCGCGTCATGAGCCGGAAAGAAGTGGCGCGCCGCGTCGTCGAGCGGCCGGCTGTTCGCGAGTCGTTCAACCGGGCACAGACCGAGCGAATCGTCGAGGCACACGAGCAGACGAAGAAGCGCCCTGAGATCCGGCGCATCAACGAACAAGCAGAGGTGTACTCCGTCCTGCACCTCTGCTCCGACTTCACTCACGGCATCGGCCGGGCGTTGCCAACCCTCCACGTGGCCCAGCTCTCCGAGGACGCCAAGGACTCGATCCGCGAGGGACTTCAGCGCGTGACTGCCGCAGTCTCGTGGACAGAGCATGCCCTGGACACGGGGAGCACCGATATCGACTCCGCGCTGGAACGACTGCTGGCGGAGTAGCGAATGAAACAAGATCAACACTGACATCCACAGGAAGGAGCAGGCCGTCTGCCCTCCGCGCGCTCGGGGAAGCACAGACAGGGAAGCATCAAGACGATCGGCTGGAGGAGCCGGAAGGCTGCGCGGAGGATGCTCGTCCAGTGCCCAAGGGATGAATAGCGATGACCGCGTACCAGCATGCCGAGGTATCGGCGCAGATGGTCAAGGACGCCTTGGACGGGGCAGGAACCCGGGGCTTGACGTTTGACGAGCTGCTCGACGAAACAGGTCTCACGCGCTGCCAAGTCAGGTACGGGATGGCTTACCTGCGAGAGAGCCTTGCAGAGCTGAAGGACTCATCGGCCGTGTTCACGTACGACCCCAGAGACAACGTGTACCGCACCGAGTACATCCCGGAAGTCGCTGACTACTACGAGATCCTGAGGCTCCAGGGCGACGCGACTCGGACCCTCCGGATGTTGGCCGGCACGGTGATTCCCCACTCGAAGCTGGCCCGGACCAAGCAGGTGCGCCTTCTGCGCCGCCACTTGGAGGTCGTCGTCGAAGACACCAAGGACATCCTCGCGCCAGTGTGACCAGTCCGGCCTGTCACTCGAAGGGCTGGACTGCATGAAGTCGTGCGCGCCTTCAGTCGGCTGCACCTCGATCCATCGCGCCACAGCGAGGGGCTAACGCCAGACACGGGAATAAGGCTGGACTAGTAGCACCGATAAGTACCTAGACACCTGGACATGAGGCATGCAAGTATTCAGCCATCCGCCAGACGGCGGAAGCATTGGGAGGGAATGGCATGTCTCAGGAATTCGTCTCGGTACCGGTTCCGAGCCAGCACGTCACGCAGGTGTATGCGCTCCTTGCGGAACTCGCCGGCATCACGACGGCTCCATCGGCAGAGACCGCCGCCACTCCGTTGGAGGACGGCGAATGGCCCTTCGTCGAGTGGAGCGTGCAAGACCTGCGCAAGCTGACGCAGGACGCGCTGGACTCCGTGCAGGTAGTCACCGGCGTACTCGACATCTTGGCCAAGCAGCCCGGCCAGCGGGTGAGCTACACGTCTCTCGTGGAGCTGCTGAACGTGGACCGAAAGCGCCTACGGGGCGTCCTGTCCGCCTTCACCCGCGTCGTGCACAAGCACTACGGTCGACGAAACTGGCCGATGACCTGGGTAGAGGCTCCCAGCGATGGCGCCGACTACAAGTCCGAGTTCTACTACACGGTGAGCGAGACCACCGCCGCGCGGTGGCGGGAGGTTCGCGCTCAGGGCTGATCGCGACTGAAATGCTCCCTCGCCCCACGAGAGCGGCATGAGGCGACCAGTTCTGGTTGCAGTTTTGGTTGCATTCACCCCCGTCCAGCACCGTTCAGAGCCCAGCTGGCGGACCACTCCGCCGCAGGTCAGGACGCTTACGGCCGCCCCCGAACGGTCGGACGAACATTTGGAAAGCGTGTTGGGGGCAACCCCTCACGAGTTCGAATCTCGTATCCTCCGCCTCCGCCCGCCAGGGCAAACGAAGGGCCCGACCGCACTGCGGTCGGGCCCTTCGTCGTCTCGTGGTCTCAATTTTGGTCTCAGTCGCCAGCTGGATCCATCTGACCGGCCCCGGCGCCACGACGGCGTAGCCACGGCGAGTCCAGCAGACCCCTGGTACGCCCTCGCCGTCGCTACCGCTGGCCAACTCCACCAGCTTCACGATCAGGGCCATGGTGGCTGTTCGATGTGACCGGGAAATTGTCAGGTGCGGCAAGGTGGACACACCTAGCATCTGTGCATGACCTCAGATGACGCCGCGCAGCCGTGCCCGATGCCCAACGCTCATCGGCGGCTAATGGATTGCCATGCCCAATGGCACCGGCTGCATGAGGTTTACTTCGACCCGCACGAGTTCAGGTTGACCATGAACTCGTTGGTCCAGAACCTGCGGAATGTGACCTGGCTGCTGCAAAAGCAGAAGGCTCAACTCGTCGGCTTCGACGAGTGGTACCCGCGGTTCTAGCAGAGTTCCGGCAGCAATGAGATCATGCGGTGGATCGTGAAGTCGCGTAACCGCATCACAAAGGAGGCTGATCTGGAGCTTCTCAGTGAGCTTCAGGTCGTATGGCATCAGGACTGGCTTCAGCGCGTCATCGGCACGTCGTCGAAGTATCCGCCCAGGATGTCGATCCGAGAGATCACAGACGACGTCATGCGACGCTATCGGCCGCCCTTCGGGACCATGACTGTCAGGAGGCGCTGGGTGGACAAGGCGCTGCCCGCGTGGGAGCTCCTGGATGCGACGGGCGAGGCGTACACGCGGCTCGAAGAGTTGCTCGCCGAAGGCCACTCGGTGGCTGGCGTGCCTGTGTGCGACCTGGAGGCACATGACCGAGAGTGTGTGACGTCGAGCCTTCAGGTATCAGGCACGCGCCCGCACTGCATGCTGGACGCCAAGGACGGTCTGGAGGCTCACTTCGACTTGGTGGAAGGTGTCGAGATCGAGTCCACCTCCTTGGTCATCGAGCGTGACGAAGAGCTGATCGCAAAGTCCGTTGAGCGTTATGGCAGTCGGGCCAAGATTCCAACCAACGGACCCATCGACGCCGTACCGGAGTTCATGGCGAACGCTCAACGGCTCATGGAGATGGACGGAGAGCACGGAACCTTCGTATTTCTTTACCGAGGGGACGCGCTGATCAAAATGGGTGGGCTCATCTTCTACAACCAGAACTCGAAGATCCTCGCCTTCGAGAAGCTGGCCAGTCAGGTGAAGGCGATGAACGCCGATGGTGTGCTTGTAATCGCGGAGTCGTGGTTTGCGCTTCCCACCAAGAGGGAGGAAGAGCTGGGGACCGTATTCTTCCCAGCTCGGGATCGGCTGGATCGCATGGAAGCGCTGACGGTGTACGCGGCCACTCGCAACGGTAAGACAGCCGGGCAAATCTCGCTGGTCACGCGTGACGCCTCCGGGCGAGCGATCTGCGCAGAGCCAGCTGACATGGACGATGCAGTGGTGAACACACTGGCCCCCATCCTCAGAATCTGGGCCGAGATGGACGCGTCGACAGGCTGACACTGCTGGCGAGAGAGCTGCACCAGGATGGGCGTTGCCGCCTTGCTTCAACTGCACATGCAGTTGAAGCAAGGCGGCAACGGTCATTCATGCCTCGTGGTCTGCCAGCGGTGACTGGTTGCCCTGCTCCGCCTCCCCACCCCACAGCGCCTCGCCGATCTTCCTGCCGACATCGTTCAGCATCGGCTCGGTGACGTGCTGGTAGCGCTGGGCCATCGAGGTCGAGGACCAGCCCATGATCGCCATCACGATCCGTTCCGGCACGCCGAGCAGGAGGAGGACAGTCGAGGCGGTGTGCCGGGCGTCGTGGAGGCGGCCGTCACGGATGCCGGCCTCGCGCAGGAGCCGCTTCCAGTGGTGGTAGTCGGTGCTGGGGTTGAGCGGCTCGCCGGTCTCCGAGGTGAAGACGTAGCCCTTGTCCGTCCAGAGGTCGCGGGCGAGGGCCCACTCGCGGTCCTGCTCCTCCTTGTGCTGCCGGAGGATCACGACGAGTTGCTCGGGCAGCGGCACCGCGCGTCGCCCGGCTCGGGACTTGGTGTCCTTGGTCTCGCGCCGGATCGGCTCCTTCTGCGGGCAGAAACCGGGCTTGCGCCCGCAGCGGTCGCCGCAGCCGTGCCGGTACTTGGGCCGCAGCCGGCCGCGCTTGACCCAGGCGACGCCTCGGGTGAAGTCGACGTCCTTCCACTGGAGCCCGAGCACCTCGCCCTGACGCAGGCCAAGGGCGAGCGCGAAGATCCAGCGGGCGGAGTTGCGGCGCTTGCGCGCCATGTCCATGAGCGCCTGGACCTCCTCGATCTCGAACGGCTCGACCTCCTCCTCTTCAAGCTTCGGGGCCTTGGCGATCGTGGCCACGTTGTGGGTGAGGTGGTCGCGCCGCAGGGCCTCGCCGAGGGCGACACGGATGGTGCGGTGGGCCTGGTGGGCAGTACCGGCGGCGCTGCCAGCGGCCTGCATCTTCTTGTAGAAGCGCTCCAGGTGCTCGGGTTCCAGCTTCTCCAGGCGGTGCGCGCCGAGGCCGGGTATGAGGTGCACGCGGACGGCGACCTCGTATCCGGCGTACGTGTTCTCGCTGACGGTGCCGGGGACGATCTCCTTGATCCAGTGGGTCAGCCACTTGCCGACCGTCCACTTCTGGCCGGCCTTGGGCACGGTGCCGTTGTCGCGCAGCTTCTCCAGCTTGCGGACCTTGGCCGTGACCTCGGGGCGGGTCTTGGCGCTGACGTGACGGCGGTCGGGGGTGCCGTCGTCCTTGACGCCGACCGTGACGCGGCCGTGCCAGCGGCCGTCCTTTCCCTCGTAGATCGAGGAGTCGCCGTTGGGCTTGCGGGTCTTCGCCATACGCTCCCCCTCAGGCCGCGAGCGCGACGGTCGAAGCGGCGGCCTGCGTACGGGCGGTGACGTACTCCTTGAGCGCCTCGGCGGGCACTCGGCGGAGTCGGCCGATCGTCACGGACGGGACTTCGCCGGAGGCGACCAGGGCGTACATCGTCGTCCGGCCGACGCCGAGGCGGCGGGCGGCTTCCTCGACGGTGAGAGCGACGAGCGTGGGGTCGGCTGCACCGTGCTGATCTGCGATCAGGCGCAGGAGGACCTGCTCCGTGATGCCGAGGGCATGGGCCACTCGGGCAAGCTTCAACGGCGTTTCGGACATGGGTGTCCTATCCCAGCGGCGCTTTCGGCTATGCGCCGCCGTTGTCGATGTTCCAGGGATGGGCGATTTCGGTTGTGCGGGTCCGCGTTGTGACCTCCGGCGTTCGTAGCGCCGAGGGGCTGCGGAAGGCATGGGCCGGTCGAAGCTCCATGGGCTGGCAAGGCCCGTGGTCCGACTGGCGGGAGGGGACGTTAGCGGTTGATTCCGGCCGCACCAAACCACCGGACGTCCAGCATGATGCCGGTCGTCATCGGATCAGCGGCAGGAGCGGCGTGCAGACCCAGCACCATGCAGCAGGTGCCCTTGGGCGGCCAGGGCCGCGCTCGGGAGCGACAAGTTACGTCGCGGCTCCTGGATCGGCGAGACCTTGGGTCTCGGACGAGCCAGGAGGAATGCTCGGCGAGCGGTAGTCGCCGCCAGCCTCATCGGCGACGACCCGGGTGATCATCGCGTTGATGAGTTCGGCGAGGTTCGGGTGGGCGGCGCCGTAGGCATCGAGCGCGTCGCGGGCGCGGTCCATCTCCTTGCGGGCGGCGACGGACTTCTGCCAGCTCTCGGCGAACTCTGCCAGCAGCCGCTTCACGTGGGCGTTGGCAGCGATCTCGGGCGGTCCGACCAGGTTGTCCAGAGAGATGTCGAAGACCTTGGCGAAGCCGATGGCCTCGTCCAGGTTCACCCGGCGACGCGGTTCACCGCTCTCGATGCGCCACACCGCCGACTGGTTGAGCGGATAGCCAGCCTCGGTCAGGCGATCGGCGAGCGTGGCGGTACTCCACCCGCGCGCCTCGCGCTCCATCTTGATGCGCCGGGCGACGTTCTCCTCCCCCTCCAGTCGCTGTCTTGAATCCGCACCAGCCACGGCCAACCCTCCATGCATAGTTGTTAAGCCCATTTGCAATGCGCCGAGCACGACGTTAACGTGATGCAAAGCGAAACGCAACCAAGCCGAACTGCATCGAGCCGGCCAGCCACCCGGCTTCGAGACACAAAGGCCCCCGGCGCTACGAACGCCGAGGGCCGAAGCAGAACCTCGAAACCGCCCATCCCTGGAACAGTCGACAACGGAGGAACCGGGTAGCCGCCCAGCGCCTCCGAGTGAGGACACCGCTGTGGACAAGCCTACGGCCCCGCCGTCAAAGCCGTCATCCCACCACGACCGGCGGCCGAGCGACCCGTCGAACGCTCACGCCGACCGCCCTTCCGGGGAGCCGCCGCACAACGTCGATGCCGAGCAGGCGGTCCTCGGAGCCTGCATGGTGAACCACCACGCGGTGGAGAAGGTCCGCAGCATGCTGGACGCACGCGACTTCTACCGCCCCGCTCACGAGACCATCTGGCGCGCGATCCTCGCGCTGCGCGCCGAGGACGCGCCCACCGACCCCATCGCCCTCACCGACCACCTGCAGTGCGCGGGAGATCTCTCTCGCGTCGGAGGGTCGTCCTACCTCCACACGCTGGTTGCCGTCGCGCCGCCCTCGACAGACAACGCCGACTACTACGCGCAGATCGTGCGTCGAGACGCCCAACTGCGGACCCTGCACGCCACCGGCATCCGCACCGTCCACCACGCACTGACTCCGGGCGCCGACCCGGACGAGATCCGTACGGCTGTCGAGACCGAGATCCGTGCCGAGCGCGAACGCGCGCTGGCCTCCGGCAGCAGCCGCCTGTCCCGCTACATCGTCAACGGCTGGGACTTCGTCACCAAGACCGGCGCGGACAAGGAACCGTTGTGGGGCACCCGGGAGCAGACCGCCTGGGCCTCCGGCGAGAGCCTGATGATCGTCGGCGCGCCGGGCGTCGGCAAGACCACCATCGCCCACCAGGTCGTCCTCGCCCGCCTCGGCCTCCAGGCCGCCGTCCTCGACCTCCCCGTCGCAGAGGGAGAACGCGTCCTCTACCTCGCCATGGACCGCCCCCAGCAGATCGCCCGCGCCATGGCCCGCCGCATCATGCCTGTCGACGAGGTCCACCTTCGCGACCGCCTCGCAGTGTGGCAGGGACCGCTCCCCGCCACCCTCGACAAGGAACCCGACCTCCTCGCCGAACTCGCCGCCGCCCACCGCGCCGACACCATCGTCATCGACAGCCTCAAGGACGCGGTCAGCACCCTCGTGGACGACTCCCTGGCCGTCACCTTCAACAACGCCCGCATGCGGGCCCTGCGCGCCGGCGTCGAGATCATGGAGCTTCACCACCAGCGCAAGGCCACCGCCGACGCGCCACGCGGCCAGCGTCCCACCCTGGACCAGGTGTACGGCTCGACCTGGCTGACCGCCGGAGCGGGCAGTGTCCTGTTCATTTCCGGCGAGGCCGGCGACCCGGCGGTCACCCTTCACCACCTCAAGACCGTGACCGGCGAGATCGGCCCGCTTCCGGTTGTCCACGACCACCAGCGCGGAACCACCTACGTCGAACCGACCCTGGATCCGGTCACCCTCCTGAGGGCCGCCACGGACGGCCTGACCGCTCGTGACCTGGCGACCGCCCTGACCGGCGAGGCCAACCCTGACCGCGCCGACATCGAGAAGGCTCGCCGCCACCTGGACCGCCTGGTCAAGAGTGGGTTGGCGGTCAAGGCCGAAGGCACTGCTGGTGGTGTCGGGGGCGGCCAGCAGGCCCGTTACCGCCCCTCTGCCCGGCACATCACGGCCGTCTCCTGACCGCCACCACGACTGGAGTGACCGAGGCAAGCGTGAGTGACCGCGTCCCCGGTCAGTCCGTCGTTCTGACCGACCGCAGTGACCGGGGTCCGGTCACTGCGGTCACGCCAGTCGACAGAACTGACCGAGGTGACCGCACGGGCCAGCGGACAGCGCCGACCGTTGTACCCGGCCGCCGGCGCACGAGCGGACCATCGCCGCCACTGGGCGCTCCCCCGGCGTGGACCGTACACAAGACCGTCCACGCACGCCTCCCGCGCAGAGCCCCGCGAAAGCCATTCACACCGTCCACGCTCAGCGAAGAAACCGCAGGTAGAGCGATCACGGAGGCGCACACGCCGTCCACACGACCCAGCGTTCACGCGCGAGCCCCCCTCTAGAAGGGGGCTCGCGTGTACGCCCCGTCGTGAACCCCGTGCCATCGAGGAGATTGCCGAGCTTCCACCGCACGCCGTAACGTCCACTGGCCCGGCCTGCAAATGGTCACCCGCATTCCGAACTGAGGTCAGTCCACCGGAAGCCGGAGCAAGTTGTGAGGCAAGGAGTCCTTACCCCGCCTGCACCTCGCAGCGGATGGCGCTGCCCTCGCCCAGGGGTGAGAGGGCAGCGCGGATGACCCTCAGGGACCAGCAACGCAGCCCGACCCAAGCCGGTCTGCGACGTGCTGGCTCGATACCGAAAGCCCTACACCATGGCCCCGACCATCGGTACGGTAGCGATCCGTAGTGGCTTCGACACGGTATCGGGGGCCAGCGTGAGGGGCAGCGGTATCACGTTCGGCAAGTTCATCGCGCTCCGTCGCGCCGAGATGGAGTGGACCCAGCTCCGCCTCGCCGCTGAGCTCGACCGCAGCGAGGTCTGGATGTCGCTGGTCGAACGGGACTTGCAGCAGGTGAAAGACCTGACACTGCTCCGGCGCCTCGCGGAGGTACTGAGCTGCGAGCTCAACGAGCTGATGGCCTTACCGCAACCGGCCGCAGACCGGCCGAGGTCCCGCCCCCGCAAGTCCACCTCGGCTACGCTGACGAGCAGTTCCGCTGCCGAGGAGGACGATGTGCGACGCCGCCCGTTCCTGACCCTGGCGGCTGCCGCCCTGTTCACCCCGGTCGTCGGCCAGCAGGCCGCGCACGCCGAGGCAGCCTCACCGCTGGCCGGCCTGGAGGACCTGCTGCTCTACGGGACAGGGCGGGTTCCGGTGCCCCGCAGCGAGCCAACCCATGAGACCGTCGCTGCATCTCTCCTGACGTCTCGTCGCGAGTTCAAGGCAGCCAAGTACGACGCGCTCGCTGAGGCTCTGCCGAGCCGGATCGCTGCCGCCCAAATGGTCGGCAGCACCGAGGACCGGGCTCGTAACGTCGCCCGGCTCTACAATCTCGCAGTTCGACTGTGCATCAAGATCGGTGACAACAACCTGGTGGCCATCACCGCCGACCGCGCGCTCACCGCCGCCCGGTCCGGTGGCGACCCGCTGGTGGTCGCCGAGGCACAGCGGATGGTCTCCAGCGCATGGCGCCGCCAGGGCAGCCTGGCCCGAGCAACCGACATCGTGGTGGTCGCCGCCGAAGACCTCCTGGCCGACACCACGGTGTCCGAGTCCGCCCGCCTGGCCGCCCGCGGCGACCTGTACGCCACTGCGGCCTACACCGCCGCGAAGACCGGCGACCGCGCCTACGCGCACTCGCTGATCCGTGAGGCTGCCGACAGCGCCGCAGCCGCCGGCCGGGCCTCCGGCCTGGTCGACGGCATCCAGGGCGTCGCCCTGCACGAGTTGTCGGTGCATTACGAGCTCGGCGACGCTGGCCGGGCGATTGAGCTGGCCTCCACGATCGACCCCACCGCGCTGCCGACCGCCGAGCGGCAAGCCCGCTTCTTCACCGATGTGGCCCGTGCGTTCGACCAGTGGAACAAGCCCGAACAGTGCTACCGGGCTCTGCTGGCCGCCGAGGAGGCGGCCCCACAGGAAATCCGCCGGGGTGCCGTCCGTGACCTCGTCACCCCTCTGCTCCGGCACGACCGCAAGCTGCCCGGCGTCCGGGACTTCGCCGCCCGAGCGGGCGTTCAGATCGTCTGACCCGTAGCCGGACTACGGGCCGTAGTCCGGCTACGGATCCAGCCCTCCGCCCGGCAGTTCACTGGGGAACGTCCACTCCTCCCCCTGCTGCCGAAGGCCCTCCCATGCCAACGCCCAGCACCTCCCCGCCGCCCGACAACCGGCGGCACGCCACCCCGGCGGATCGTGACCGGCTCGACGCATTCCTCACCGCATCCTGGGCCGCCTTGCACCTGCCTATGCTCGCCTTGCTTGGCCTGGCTGTTCATAACCAGCCGGCCGAGGCCAGCCCTCAGATTGCGGCGACCGCGCCCGACCTGCCTGCCTCCTGAGGCACCCGGAGGCCGTCGTGACGGCTCCACCTTCTTCTTCCGCTCGCTCGCCCGAGAGGAGATCCATCCATGCACCGGCTGACCGACGCGCCCGCGCTGCACACTGAGTTGGAGCGCATCGACTACCGCACCACGCCCGCGTACTACTTCGACACCGAGCACGTCACCGACCCGGTCGTGCTGCACCTGCTGAACTGCTGCCCGACCGTGTTCGGCCTCAAGAAGGCCATCACCGACCTGCTGGCCGGCAACCTGGATGTCTCGCTGCCGGAGGCGACCGGGATCATCGAGCCCGGCGCCAGCGTTCGCGGCCACGTGATCGTGGCACCCGGGGCCGTCATCGCCGAAGGCGCGTTCGTCACCGGTCCGGTGCTGGTCTGCCCCGGCGCGGTGATCGAGGCCGGCGCCCGGGTCCGCGACAACACCGTCGTCGGCCCCGGCTGCCGCATCGGCTTCGGCGCCGAGGTCACCCGCTCGCTGCTGACCGGTGGCGTCTTCATGAAGCACACCAGCTTCGTCGGAGACTCCGTGCTCGGCCTCGGCGTCAACATCGGCGCGTTCGTCTCCACCACCGGCCTGCGGGTCACCTCCGGACCGGTCACCGAACCGGCCACCGAAGAGGTCTACGCCCACCTCGACGGCCGGCGCATCGCCACCGGCCAGACGAAGTTCGGCGCGGTAGTCGGCGACGGCGTGATCGTTCCCGCTGGCACCGTGCTCCAGCCCGCCACCCTGATCGGCGCGCACACCCTGCTCTACCCGAAGACCCAGGTCGGGGGCTTCTTCCCGGCCGGAAGCCAGGGAAGGTGACCATGCCCACCACCGACACCACCCCGACGACCGACCAACGGGCCGTACGGATCACTGGGGGCCGCTGCCTGACCGGCACCGCCACCATCCAGGGCAGCAAGAACATCGCCCTGCACCTGTACGCCGCCGCGATCCTCGCCGACGACCCGCTCACCCTGGCCGGTGCGCCCGGGATCCTGGACACCCTGGTCGTCGCCGACATCCTGCACCGCACCGGCACCCACGCCGCCGTGACCGGCGACGAGTTCGCCACCCGCCCGGCCGACTCCTACTTCCCCGTCATCCCGGACGACCTCGGACGGCGCATCCGCACCACCGCGGTAATGGGCGGCGCCCTGCTGGCCCGCTGCGGCAAGGTCACCTTCCCCACCCCCGGCGGGGACGCCTTCTGCGCCCGCTACATCGACCGGCACCTGGCCGCGATGGAGGCAGCCGGAGCCGAGGTCGAGGTGAACCGGGGCCGGGTGCGGGCCCGCTTCACCGGCAAGCGGCTGCCGTTCACCACCGACGCCGAGACCCGCTCGTGGGGGCCGAGCCTGGGCGCGACAGTCACCGCGATGCTGCTGGCCGCCCGTACCCCGGGCACCTCCGCGATCCTCAACCCCAGTGTGGAGCCCGAGGTCACCCACACCGCCGCCCTGCTCTCGCAGGCCGGCGTCGGCATCGAGTGGCGCGGCAGGAAGGCCCTGAACGTCACCGGCACCGACCGCATCCGGGGCGGGGTGTTCACCGTGCCGCCGGACCGGCTTGAGGCCGCCACCCTCGCGCTGGCCGCCGCCATCACCAGCGGCACCGTCCACCTGGACGGCTTCCCGCCGGCCGCGTTCCCGGACGGGCTGGTGTCTGTGTTCGCCGACGCCGGAATCCAGCTCGACCCGCTGGACGGCGGAACGGCGGTCAGCACCCCGGCCGGGCCGCGGCCGGTACAGATGGCCACCGGCCCGCACCCGGGCTTCCCGACCGATGTGCAGCCCCAGCTGACCGCTTTTCTCACCCAAGCCGAGGGCACCTCCCGCATCGACGAGCGGATCTACACCCAGCGCGACACCCACCTGCCGGCCCTGGCCGCGTTCGGCGCCGCGGTCAACGCGACCGGCTCGGTGATCACCGTCCGGGGCCGGTCCGCCCTCACCGGCGCCGACGTGGCTGGGGAGGACATCCGGGCGGTGACCGCTCTCGTGATCGCCGCCCTGGCCGCCGAGGGCACCTCTACGATCCGAGGGATGTATCACCTGCGGCGCGGATACGGCAGCCTGCTGCCGAAGTTGGCCGCGCTCGGTGCCGACCTGACGATCGACCAGGAGTAGCCGTGACCAACACCGTGCCGTGGAAGCCGAACGCGCTCGCCGACCTGCGCGAGTGCCTGGACCTGATGACCGCTGACGGCACCGTGCCCGGCGGAGTCATCGCCCACGGCACCTTCGACACCGAGGCCGGCTACCTGGCCTCCGGCGTCGTCGCCCCCGAGTGCGGCGACGCCCGGCCGGGGCCGGACACGGTGTACGACGTGGCCTCGCTGACCAAGGTCCTCGCCACCTGGCCGCTGGTCGGCACCTCCCTCATGGACGGCTTCACCCTGGACACCACGATCCGCGAACTGCTGACCGGCATCCCGACCGAGGCGCCCGGAGGCCAGGTGACGGTCCGCCAGATCCTGGCCCACACCTCCGGCCTGCGGGCCGACACCCGCCTCGACCAGTACCGCAACCGCACCGAACTGGTGGCCGAACTGATCTGCGGCGAAGACCTGATCGCCGAGCCCGGCGCCGGCCACCGCTACATCAACCGCGGCTTTATCCTCCTCGGCCTGGCCCTGGCCCACTACCGCTGCCAGCGCCTGGACGAGCTGGCGGCCGAGCTCTGGCAGCACCTCGGCATGACCAGCACGACCTACGGACCGGTGCCCCGCTCCGCTCAGGTCGCCCCGACCGAGCAGCGGTTGACCGGCGGGCCTCGACTGTGGGGGATGCCGCACGACGACAACGCCGCCCTGCTCGGCGGAGTCGCCGGCCATGCCGGGGTGTTCACCACCCCGGCCGACCTCGCCACCTTCGCCACACACCTGCTGGCCGCCCACGCGACCGACGCGACCCTGGGCCGCTGGCTCGCCCACAGCATGCAGCCGCAGGCCACGGTCGAGCCGGGCCTCGACCGTGGCCTGGCCTGGATCCTCGCCGACGACGGCAGGGTCGCCTACCACCACGGCTTCACCGGAACCAGCCTCTACCTCGCCCCGGCTACCGGCCGCTACCTGGCCATCTGCACCAACGCCGTCTACCACCACCAGGACAACCGCACCCGCCTCGCCCCTCTGCGGACCCTCGCCCTCAAGGCGATCACCGACGAACCCTAGGAGGCCCCCGTGCCCCGTCCCACGCTCGCGGCCCTGACCACCCTGCGGCTCGGCGGCCCGGTCAGCGACGTCCTGCAGGTCGCCGACCCCGACGACTGGTTCGAACTGGTCCATACGATCGGCGACCGGCAGGAAGAGGCACCCCTCACCCTCGGCCACGGCAGCAACGTCATCGCCTCCGACACCGGCCACGAGGGCACCGTCGCCGTGATGAACACCCGGGGCATCACCGTGAAGCGGGTGGACGACGACACGATGGCCGCGACCGTCCAGGCCGGCCACCCGCTCGCCGACCTCGTCCAGTGGGCCGCAACCGAACACCTCGCCGGGATCGAGTGCCTGGCCGGCATACCCGGCACGGTCGGCGCCGCCCCCGTCCAGAACGCCGGAGCCTACGGCCAGCAGGTCTCCGACGTCCTCGACCACCTCACCGCCTGGGACTGGGACATGGGCCGACTGCGGACCCTGCCCGCCCAGGCATGCCGCCTCCGCCACCGCGACAGCCGCTTCAAGAACGACCCCGGCCGCTGGACCATCCTCACCGCCACGTTCCACCTCACCCGCTCACCGGCCGCCCCCATCGCCTACCAGCCGCTCGCCGACGAACTCGGCGCCTCCCTCGGCGCCCGCCCTCCCGTCGCCGAGGTGACGGCAGCCGTCCTCGCCAACCGCCACCGCCGCGGACTCCTCCTCGACCCCCACGGCCCCGCCGCCCGCCAGGCCGGATCGGTCTTCCTCAACCCGCCCGTCACCACCACCCAGGCCGCCCGCTGGTCGGCTGCCGGCTGTCCGGTCCACACCGACAGCGACGGGCAGCTGCGGGCCAGCGCCGGCTGGCTGCTGGAGCACACCGGCTACCGCCCCGCCTACGAGATCGCAGACGGCATTCGCTGCTCGAAACGCCGCACCCTCACCCTCACCGCCCACAACGGAGCGACCGCAACGGGCTTCGTCCAGGCCCTTACCCAACTCTCGGCGCAGGTCGAGATCGCAACCGGGATCAAGCTCCGGCCCGAGCCGACGTTGGTCGGCACTTGGTCGTGACGGCCAGAAGTGGAGAACAGCGCATGCCGGAGAGCTGGGGGACGTAGCCTTGCGGAGCGCGATCCTGGTGCAGGTACCAGACGCTGCGGCCCCAAGGTCAACGATCACCGCACATGGGGTCTTGACCCCAAGCTAGGCGTGTCAGGAGGACGGACACATGCAGCCCAGAAGCGCCGCGGCCGCGGGCAGAGACTTCCCCTACACCAGTCCGACGACTTGCTACATCGAAGTGTCCGATGACGGCACCGTCTCCCACGGCACCGACTCCGGCACATACGAGCGGGCGCTGAGCGGTAAGTCTCGACTCTTCGCGGTGTGGCCGGGCCAGTGGAGCAGCCACCTGTTCGTCGTCGACGATCTGGATGAGTACGCTCGTGCTCACGGCATCGTCCACGACCAAGACCGCACGGGCCTGGTCGCCCACGAGCACCTGGTCCGCTGGAAGGTCTCGCCCTACGAGGCGAAGCCCAACGCCAGCTACATCGGCATCGAACTTGAGCTGGACTGCGACTGCACCATCGAAGATTTGAAGGCCTTCGCCGGGCAGATGCGAGACCAACGGGGATGGGACGTCGCCACGTCGGGCGGCTGGGGCCGGAGCACTCGACAAGGGCACACCACATATTCGCTGCGCGTCCGCCGAAAGAGTCTGACCTAGCCGTAGGACAGCCGTCGTAGGCCAGCGTCTGGTCTCAGTATTCAAGGCGTGATGCGAATCTGGGGCGGTTGTCGATACAGGCGAGGGCCGCACTCGGCGCGGGCGCGGCGTCCGTAATCGCCTTCGCGTTGGCTGCGGTGTGGGTGAGCGATGCGGCAGATGATCGTTCTGAAGGTGCCGCAGGTCCTGGCCCCGGACTACATGGAGCAGGTCACCGAGGCCCTCGCCGCCGTGCTGGTCCGCACGCTGGTCGCGGCATAGCCGCGAACACCTCCTGCACGTCCTCGCGGTCCGCCTCGGCGTGAGCTACGACTGGGGTGGTCATCGGGGCTACCACTGGCTCCGCTCCGGCGGCAACAGGCAGGCAGTCCGTTCGTCGTTCAGGCCCCGGTGGATCTGGCCGAGCAGGACACCGAGGTCTCCCGCCTGGTCCAACGAGAGATCGGTCCCGGGCCGGTGGTCGCCCTCTAACCACGGAATCAGGCAGTGACCGCGGCCCGCGACCTCTGCCACGGTCTCGCCAGCGGGTCGCCCGACCGGGACTCCGGCATCCGCCAGCTCGGACAGGACCGCCACGTTCCGGCGGGCCAGCGGCAGCGGCACATCCGTGATCTGCTTCAGCGCGAACGCACCCTCGGCCGTCTCCAGCCGCCAGTTCCCGTCCATCAAGCCGTTGGGCAGAAAGCGGCACGCCTGGATCTCACCGAGCCCGAAGGACTCTCCGAAGAACCACCAGGTCCTCGTCGATCTCGCTGTAGCGCGAGCTGTGCGAGCCGTCGTCGATCGCTTCTGTCACCTGATACAGGCTAGCCGAGCAGGGCAGGCATCGGTGCGACAGCAGGCAACTGTTATGTCTCATGGATTTCGAGTCGAACGTTGTGATGCCGTGTGCTTTCCGGCGGTAGGAGTCCTCCTCGGGCGATATTCAGACAACAAGGATGACTCGGATACTGCTCAAACCAGCAGATCGGTGCTTGAACTGGCCGACGCTTCCCCGAGCGCCTGGGCGTAGTCAGGAGGCTACTAAAGGTTCGGACGGCCCGTGACCTGATGGATCCACCATGGCGATCATGGCTAGATCCATCTGCTGACAACTTGTGACGTTTGCCCTGCGACTGGCTTCCACGAATCCTGAAAGGCTTTCTACAGGCGACAGTTGGAGGGGTAAGCCTTGAAGCAGCCAGTGCTGCGCGCGGATGATCCGCAGGTTGTCAGGCACACGCGTGACCTGGTCGAGTTCCTACGGGAGTTCGTGCGCAGTTCCTACAAGCCGGTGCGCGACTGTTCGAAATACAAGCAGGTGCTCTGGCTTGCCGAATGCCCCGACGAGCTCGTTCCCGCGAAACTGGCAGCCAGCGGGGTGCTGTTCAAGGTCAAGCACTATCCGGTACGGCCCGCGCCGACGGTTCCCGACGTGCTGCAAGGCTGGATCGAGCCACAGGACGTGGCCTCCACGACAACCGGGGACCCGCTTCTGGCTGAGGTCGGACCCGGCCGCGGCTATGCGGAGGACGAGGACGGCAACACCTACGAGATCGACGAGATCGCCAGGGAAGACGCCCTGGACGTGCTGAACGCCTACAGCCGCTGGCTTCCCGAGTGGAGGCGCTGGGCGCAGCGCGAGCAGACGGAAGAGCCGTACCGGCAGCTCCACCGCCGCCTCTACCGCATGGCGACCCAGATCCAGCGGGAGGGAGAGGTCTTCGAGGCAGTCCTGAGTACCGGACTGTTGACCTTGGACCGTGGGAGCAAGAGAGAGCGGGTGCACAGGCATGTTCTGACGGTCCCCTTGGTGCTGGCTGTGGACCCGGCGACGGTTCACATCACCGTCTCACTGTCGGACGGTGACAGCCCGAGACTGGAGGACGGGGACTTTCTGGACGAGACCCACGGCTACACCGCGCAGTTGCTGAACGCGCTGCGGTCCCGGGTCGAGGAAGACACCTTCCACCCTCTATCCACGGACGCCCTGGAGGTGCTGCGTTCTTGGTGCGAGCGGGCTTTCGGCATGGAGCACGCGGCCCGCTTCGACGATTCCTGGAACCGCCCGAACGAGACTTCCCCGGCCGAACCCAGCGTCTCGTTCACGCCGGCGATCGTTCTGCGCGAGCGTGGCCAGGGGGCGCTGGTCACGTTCTACGACGGCATCGCCCGCCGCTTGGCTCAACCGGGCGCCGTGAGCCCGCTCGGGCTCACACAGTTGCTGTTCCAGATCGAGCCTGAGGACCGAACGAGCTGGGCGGCTGGAGGGGCGGGAGGTTTCGAGCCCGCGCTCGGACCAGATCCGCTGTTCCCGCTCCCGGTCAACCGAGCACAGCGCGAAGTGCTGAGCCGGTTACAGAAGGACACTGGTGTCGTGGTCCAAGGACCGCCCGGAACCGGCAAGACCCACACCATCGCCAACCTGATCTCGGCGCTTCTGGCCGACGGCAAGCGGGTCCTGGTGACCAGCGAGAAGGCACAGGCACTGAAGGTCCTGCGCGACAAGATCCCGCAGAAGCTGCGCCAACTCTGCGTCCTGCAAGGCGACTTCAGGTACGAAGGCGGTGACGAACTCGGGCAGTCCGTCCGGTCCCTGTCCCATCTCAGTGCCTCAGTGACAACCGATCAGCTCGCCGAACGCATCGAGGGGCACCAACAGGACCGGTCGGACCTGGAGAAACTGCAGGCCGAACTGCGCGAGGACCTGCGTGATCTGCGGGAGGCCGAGTGGGTTGAGCACCCCGAGTCCGCAGTGGCGCCGGGGTACTCCGGACGGCTCGCAGAGATCGTCGAACTGGTCTCCGGGCGGGCGGCGTCCTACGAGTGGCTTCCCGAGCTGCCAGCAGCCGCGTCTGCTCGTCCGCCGATCACGGCCGAAGAAGCCCAGCGACTCCTCGGGCTTGTGGAGCGTCACGGGTTCGAGGTGCTCACTTCGCGTGCCTTCCTGTGTCCTGCCCCCGAATCCATGCCTGCTCCGGCTCGGTTCGAGGAACTCGTGCGAAGTCTGCAGGCCGCTCTGGAGGTGTCAGGCAGCGCGCCCTCGGAAGCGGCGCTGACGATGGCGGACCGAGGAGAGGAACTGATCGACACCGTCATCAGGCTCCTCGACACCGCTGAGCGAGCGCTCCAGCAGGAGGGTCTGCCGGCCGATCCGGCGACGTGGTCGCAGGACCACTGGCAGACCACCGCACTGGTCGACGGCATGACTGACAAGCGTCAGCAGCTGTGGGAAGGGGTGCGCCGCCACTCCGCCCGCGCCACGGAGGTACGGGACCGACTGCTCGGCATGCCTCTGATGGAGGTCGTGCTGCCGCAGGTGTCGCAGACCGAAGAGCCGCACCAGCGGGCGGCTGCCCGCGAGTTCGCGCAATATCTGAAGACGAACGGCCAGCCACGCAGATGGGCGCTGAAGAAGCCCTTCCACAAGCAGGCTCGTCCTCTGCTGGAGAACTGCCGGGTCAACGGCCGTGTCCCGCAAACAGCCGAAGAAGTAGAGGCCGTGGTCGTGCACCTCGAACTGCGGGAGTGCGCTCGGCAACTCCAAGAGCGGTGGAAGGCGTTCCCCGCTCCAAAGGTCGAGGGCGACTCCGAGGCAGTGCTGTCCGAGTTGTTGGACCGCTACACGCTGTTGCAGGCGGTGGACTCGTTCACCGGGGCGGCGCGGGCCGTGCACGACGCTCTGGTGCAGGCTGGGGTGAAGGGGCTCATGGTGCGGTCCCCAGAGCAGTGGAATGAGGTACGCCAGACGGCCGGGCGCGCGCGGCTGGTGCTGTCGGCCAGGCTGGCGGAGCGTGAACTGGCTTCCCTGATCGAGTCGCTTCCCAACCCGAGCGGCGCCGATGTACCCGAGTTGGCCGAGGTCCACCGCGCGGCGTCGAACCGTGACGCAACCGCGTATGCCGGCGCGATCGACGCCGTGGGTGCTGCCTACCTGCGGGAAGCCGACCGCAGGCAGGCGTACGAGTTGCTCACACAGTTGCAGGAGGAACTGCCCGAACTCGGGCGCGCGTTCGCCGCGTCGCCCACGGACCGGCAGTGGCAAGGCCGGTTCGCCGCGCTTGACCGGGCGTGGTCCTGGCAGTTGGCGAAGCGCTTCATGGACCGCATGCTGTCTCCGGGGCGAGAGCCGCAGCTCGAGCGCGAGCTCGCAGAGGTCGAGGCGCAGCTCAAGAGTGTCAAGGAACAGCTCGCTGCGGACCGGGCGCTGCTGCACTGCCTCAGTCGGATGACCACCAGGCAGAAGCAGGCGCTGAGCGCCTACGCCACTGCGATGTCGCATGCCGGACGGGGTGCCACGGCGCAGGGGAAGCGGCATCTGGCCGCGGCCCGGTCCGCGATGCGTGACGCGCGGGGAGCGGTGCCCGCGTGGGTCATGCCACTGCGTCAGGTGGTCGAGATGCTGGATCCGAAACCCGACGCGTTCGACGTCGTCATCGTAGATGAGGCCAGCCAGGTCGGCTTGTCTGGCCTGCTGTTGCTGTGGTTGGCGCCCCGGGTGATCGTCGTTGGCGATGACAAGCAGTGCGCACCATTCTACACCGGCAACAAGCACGACAAGATCAACCAGAAGGTCGATGAACGGCTGGCCAGCTTCACCGACTGGCAGCGGGACGGCTTCAACCCGAAATCGAACCTCTACGAGTTGCTGTCCGCTCGCTTCCCCGAAGTCATCCGGTTGACCGAGCACTTCCGTTGCATGCCGGAGATCATCAAATGGTCCTCGCGGCAGTTCTACCCGGACAACGAGTTGGTCCCCCTGCGCCAGTACGGTGCCGACCGGCTGAGGCCCCTGGAAGTTGTCCATGTGCGCGAGGGCTACTGCGAGGGGACGCGTGAGCGCCTCGTCAACCGGCCTGAGGCGGAACGCCTGGTCGGCAAGCTGCAGGAGCTGATCAGCGCCCCTGCCTACGCGGGGCGGAGTATCGGCGTCATCGTCCTGCGGTCCGGTGCGCAGACGCGGTTGCTGGAGGACCTGATCGACGCGGAGATCGGTCCTGAGGCAAGTGAGCGGCACAACATCCGAGTCGGGACCGCCGAACAGTTCCAGGGGGACGAGCGGGACGTGATCCTGCTCTCCATGGTGGTGGACGGTGACCACGTCCAGGCGCTAACCGGCTTGAACGACGGCAGGCGCTTCAACGTCGCGGCGAGCCGGGGTCGTGATCAGATGTGGCTCTTCACCTCCGTGACCCCAGATCAGCTGAGTAGCAAGGATCTGCGGCACTCCCTGCTCACCTACATGCAGAACCCGCCGGCCCTGCACCCCGCACCGCCGACCTTGGCGACGGTCACTCCCGATGAGAGGCGCGCCCCGTTCGACTCCCTGTTTGAGCAGAGGGTCTTCTTGGAGATCAGGCGGCGCGGGTACCACGTCCTTCCGCAGTGGGAGGTCGCCGGTAAGTTCATCGACCTGGTCGTGGTCGGGGAGAACGCGCGGCTGGCCGTGGAGTGTGACGGCAGCCCTCACCACGCCAGCAGCAAGAAGCGCCAAGAGGACTACGAGCGTGAGCGAGACCTGCGGCGTGCGGGTTGGACGTTCTGGCGAGTGCGCAGCAGCGAGTTCGCGCTGGCGCCCGACCAGGCTCTCGCCCCCCTGTGGCGCAAGCTCACAGCGCTCGATATCCGGCCGGGCGCGGCCGAATTCGAACAGTTTGCCTCTGACGGGGCGAACACCTGGAACCCAGTCACCTTGTCCGACGAGGCGCAGGACGCAAACGTTGATGACGAAACGACCGATGCCGAAGATCTGTCCGCTGATGACGCCCAAGGAGACCTGACATGAGCCAGTCGTTCGACGAGAGCGTCCTCATCGAGATCGCCTATTTGATTTGTGGCGACGATTCACCACTGCTGTACCGCAAGGGCTACGAGATCGCTGAGTTCCTGCGGCGCGCGAAGTGGGAGGACGTCCCCGATCCCGATGGCACGTCGCGACACCAGTGGACGCTCGACCTGCTTCGCGAACGTCAGGAGGAAGGCGAGGGCGATGCCCTGAAGGCAGTGCTGCGACTCGCCGACCAGCGTGAGTACGTTGGCCAGCCGCGCGAGTACAAGGCCACTGTCGCCCGGCTCGACGAGGTTCTGGCCCTGGAAGGATGTCGAATCGGCTACGCGGAGGGACAGCCGATCCTCGTACCGGTCGAGGCCGGCGCCAGCGAGTCGGTGCGGATGCCCAGGGTCGAACTGCAGGTCTCCGTCTCGCAAGTAATCAGCGACCCGGCGTTGGCAGCAGCAGTCCAGACCAGGCTCGACGAGGCGCACACGTGTTACGAGCACGGTGCGTACACGGCAGCCGTGATCATGCTGGGCAGTCTCCTGGAAGGGGTTCTCGTGCACGTCGCCCAGGTGCGCGCAGTTACTCGGACGTTGAGAAAGCGACCGGAGGACATGGGCCTGAAGGAACTCGTCGATCTCGCACACGACAACGGCTGGATCGAGCACGACGCGAAGCTCGCTTCGGAACTCGTGCGGCATTACCGCAACCTGGTGCATCCAACGGCGGAACGACGAAACGGACATGGGCCCAACCGCGACACGGTCGACATGTGCTGGCCGGTTGTCAACGCAGCTCTCAACGACCTGGTTGCCACCGCGTCGGCTGCACCCGCCCGGCCGGCCCCTTCGGCTCCGGCCACCTCCGAGACGAACCGCCCAACCCCGGCAACCGTCGCCCGACCTCGACGTCCTTCCGGGCCGGCCAACGGACGGGCGAGCCGTTCGCGTAGTGGGGCAGGGCCCGCACAACCGACGACGAATCCTGGATAGCCCGCAGGCCCGAATCGGACGCGTCGGCAATCTCGACATGCCACTTTGGTAGGTGGCCGCCGCAAGCGCGGTCGAGGGCTATGGCCTGGTTGCAGTTCTGGTTGCATTCACCCCCGTCCAGCGCCGTTCAGAGCAAAGTCACCAAGCCACTCCGCCGCAGGTCAGGACATCTGCGGCCGCACCCGGACAGCCGAACGAACATTTGGAAAGCGTGTTGGGGGCAACCCCTCACGAGTTCGAATCTCGTATCCTCCGCCGGCAGAAGGCCCGGACCGCATCACGCGGCCCGGGCCTTCGTCGTTTTCCGCCTCCGGGCGCCGTGTCAGCTGGAGTGGGCGGGCGCTTCCCTCACTTGGTCTTGAACTCGACCGGGCCGGTGCTCATGCGGAAGTTGCCGTTGGAGTACAGCATCGGGCGGGCTTCCTGGTGGTTGCCGCTGTACTTCTCGACGTGGCGGATCTCGATGCCGCCGGGAGCGGTGAAGTCGATGAGGGCGATAGCGACCCAGTAGGACAGGTTGCGGTTGTTGAACAGCGGGACGGTGACAGTGGACCCGCGGCCGTCCGTGACGACAGCCCTGGCTCCGTAGGACTTGAAGGAGCCGGTGCCGTTCTCGACCGCGCTGTAGGCGCAGATCAGGACGTAGCCCTGGAGGTCGGGTCGGCGGATGGTGACGGTTTCGCGCCCGGGTGTGCGGGCGTCACCGTCGAGGGCGATGTACGGGGGTGCGGAGGGGGAGCCGAGTTGCCGGTAGTACACGACCTCCTCGGACCTGTTCGGCCTGGGGCCCTTGGGGGTGACGAGGCTGCGGGGCACGTGGAGGGCGTAGAGGTCGAGGTCGGCACCGGCCCGGCGGCGGTTCGCGCTGCCGCCGTTCCATTCCAGGCTGGCGGTGACGACGGGGGACGGATCGTCCTTGCGCATGTTGATCGTGGCCTGGCCGCCCTTGACGAGGGTGACCTTGCCGAGCGGCACGGGCGGGGGCGAAGCAGGGGCGGGGGCGGGGTCGTCAACGACGATGCCGAAGTCCGCCGCCAAGCCCGCCAGCCCGCTGGCCCAGCCCTGTCCGACCGCCCGGACCTTCCACTCGCCCTGGCGCCGGTACAGCTCGACGAGGACCGCCACGGTCTCCCCGCCGTCCATCGGCGGCGGAGCGAACTTGAGCCGCGTGGACCCGCACTCGACGTCGGCGCGCGGGGTGCCCCCGGCGTCGAACCGGGCAGCGGGGTGGCCGACGTCGATGCTCGTCACAACGGCGATGCGCTCCACCGAGGCGGGGACGTGTCGGAGGTCCGCCGTGACGGTGCGCCCGGTCACCGTCACGCCGTCCTGCGACCGGTGGTTGTAGAACACCAGGTCGTGGTCGCCGCGGACCTTGCCGTCGGACCCGAGCAGCACGGCGGAGACGTCGAACGGCACACCCGAAGCCGCGACGGTGACCAGGCAATGGGCGCCGGGCAGGGGGGCGTTCGCGCCTTTGGGCAGCGTGATGGCCATCTGAGCCTCCTGTGGTGATCCGTCCATGGTGGCGGCAGTGGCTCGATCATGCAGGAGAACGACCAACCAGGGATCGGCTCCTTGGTACTCACCGGTCTCCCGCACCGATGGGCGCCGGAGGTCCCCTGGTCCCATTTCTGGTCTCATTCACCCCCGTCCAGCAGGGTTCAGCCGCCGCCCAGCGGTTGGCCCAGCTGCAGTTCAGGACAGGTGTGAACCCCGGCGGACGGCGTTCGGGAGAATTGGAAAGCGTGTTGGGGGCAACCCCTCACGAGTTCGAATCTCGTATCCTCCGCCGGCAGAAGGCCCGGACCGCGCAGCGGTCCGGGCCTTCGTCGTCAGCGGGTCGCCGCTGCCGCGAGTAGTGCGTCGGCGGCTCGCAAGCGGCGGTCACTCTCCCGAGTCGGCGATCCGGTAGCCGACCGTGGGCGTGGTGGCGATCACAGGTGGTTCGCCGAGCTTGCGTCGGAGTCTGCCGATGGTCACCGCGACGGTGTTGGTGAACGGGTCGGCGTGCTCGTCCCACACCTGCTCCAGCAGGACCTCCGCACTGAGGAATGCGGGGCTGGCCTGCAGCAGGGCGGCGAGGACCTCGAACTCCTTGACCGAGAGGTCGAGCCGTCGCCCGTCCCGCGTGGCGGCGCGGCGGACGGGGTCGAGTTCGATGCCGGCCGCGCGGAGCACTCGGGCGCGGGCGTAGGGCCGCCGGCGGGCCAGGGCCCGTAGCCGGAGAACGAGTTCGGGGAAGTGGAAGGGTTTGACCAGGTAGTCGTCGGCCCCCAGGCTCAGGCCGCCGACGCGGTCACCGGGCGAGTCGGCGGCGGTAAGCATCAGCACCATCGGCCTCTCGTCCCGGTCGGTGACCATCTGGCAGAGCGCGTCGCCGTGGATGCCTGGCAGGTCGCGGTCCAGCACGATCGCCTCATACGCGGCGGTGTCCAGTTTGGCGGCGGCCTCCAGACCGTCATAGGCGACGTCCACCGCCATGCCCTGGTCGCGCAGGCCCTCGGCCACGAGGTCAGCGAGCACCCGCGCGTCCTCGACCACCAACACCCTCATGCCGTGGCCTCCTGGTTGCCGCCGGCCTGCGGCAGGGTGACGGTGGCCCGCAGACCGCCCCCGGAGCGGGCATGCAGCTCCAGCGTGCCACCGTGCGCCTCGGCGACCGCCGCGACGATGGCGAGCCCGAGACCCGATCCGTCGCTGCCGCGGGTTCGCTCCGCGCCGATCCGGCGGAACGGGCGGACGAGCTGTGCCGCCTCGTCCTGCGTCAGCGCCAGTCCGCCGTTGTCCACGACCAGGTGGACGAGCGCGTCGCTATCGGCGTGGACGGCGACGCGTAGCCAGCCGTCGGGCTCGTTGTGCTGCGCCGCGTTGTCGACCAGGTTCTGCACCAGTCGGCGCAGCAGGGTCCGGCTGCCGTACACGCGAACGGCGGAGCCGCTCTCGCGGGTTGCCGTCAGACCGCGGCGAGCGATGGCGTCGGCCCGCTCGTCGAGGGCTTCGGCGGCGAGCTCGTCCAATCGGACGGTCTCGGAACCCGGCAGCACGCCGTGCTGGGCGCGGGCCAGGGTCAGCAGGCCGTCCAGCAGCCGGTCGACCTGGTCGAGCTCAGCGCGAACCCGGCCCGCCAGCATCCGCGTCTGCTCGGGGAGGGGGCCCGGCTTGGCGAGCGTCACGTCCACTGCCGCCCGCATGGTGGCCAGCGGGGTACGCAGTTCGTGGGAGGCGTCGGCGACGAATCGCCGCTGGGCCGTGAACGCGCCCTCCAGGCGCGCCAGCAGCCCGTCGATGGTGTCGCCGAGGTTCCTCAGTTCGTCGCGCGGGCCCTGGACGGCGAGCCGCTCGTGCAGGCTGTCGGCGGAGATCCGGCGGGTGGCGGCGGTCATCGCGCGCAGCGGGTGCAGCACCCGCCCGGCGGCATACCAGCCGAGCACGACCGAGACCAGGCCCATCACTGTCAGGCCGACAGCCAAGCCGAGGAGCAGTTGGTGCATCTGCTGGGTGTGGGCCTCGGTGAGTTGGTGCTCAAGGCTGGCGATCCGCTCCTGGGCGCCAGGCGGGACGGGCCCGGTCCCGTTGTCCGGGGCAGGCGCGACGTCCACCGAGCCGCCCGCGATCAGCCCGACCACCGCCAGCGTCGTGGCACCCGAGGCCACGAAGAGGGTGGAGTACAGGGTGGTGAACTGCCAACGGACGCTGCTGCGGCGCAGCACCGACGGCGTGAGCAAACCCTGGTCCACCGTCATCGGTCCTCTCTCTCCCCGCCACCCGGCTGCCTGATCAGGCTAGGCGAGGTGCCCTAACAGCGGCATGACAGCGCCCGTTCCGCCCGTGTCACGCAGGCGCACGCAACGTGGTGCCCGGAGTCGAAGACCGAGGGAGAGGACAGGCGGCCGCGATGAGGGACGACGTCGGGATCGAGATGGCGGGCCTGCGGAAACGCTTCGGGGCGACGCAGGCACTGGACGGGATGACGTTCGCGGTCCGGCCCGGTCGGGTGACCGGGTTCGTGGGTCCGAACGGCGCGGGCAAGTCCACCACAATGCGGGTGGTGCTGGGTCTGGACGCACCCGACGCGGGCCGCGCACTGGTCGGCGGCCGGCCGTACCGGAGCCTGCGCAGTCCGTTGACGCGGCTGGGCTCGTTGCTGGACGCCGGAGCGCTGCAGCCCAGCCGGACCGCCCGTAACCACCTGCTGTGGCTGGCGCATTCACAGGGCCTGCCGGCGCGCCGGGTGGATCAGGTGCTGGGGCAGGTGGGGCTGGCCGACGCGGCACGGCGCCGGGCGGGCGGCTTCTCGTTGGGCATGCGTCAGCGGCTCGGCATCGCGGCGGCGCTGCTCGGCGACCCGCCCGCGCTGATGTTGGACGAACCGTTCAACGGCCTGGACCCGGAGGGTATCCGGTGGATCCGCGGCCTGCTCACCTCGCTGGCGGTCGAGGGCCGCGCGGTACTGGTCTCCAGCCACCTGATGGGCGAGCTGGAGGACGTCGCGGACCACTTGGTGGTGGTCGGGCGCGGCCGGGTCGTGGCCGACACCGGTGTGCGCGAGCTGCTGGCTGGGGTCGCGGCCGGCCGGGTGATGCTGCGCACCTCCGAACCGCTCGCTGCCGCCGAGGTGTTGTCGCACACCGGCGCCACCGTGCAGGTGACCGGACCCGGGACCCTCGGCATCACCGGGCTGCCAGGCGAGGCGATCGTTGCACGCCTCACCGCGGCGGCGGTGCCGTTCGCCGAAGTGGCCACCCACCGCGCGACGCTGGAGGAGGCCTATCTCACGCTCACCGGGGACGCCGTCCAGTACCGGAGTGCCGACTCGGCGGCGGGGGTGGAGCGATGAGGGCGCTGCACGCCGAGTGGACCAAGTTCCGCACCGTGCGCGGCTGGGTGCTGGGCTCCGTCGGCGCGATGCTGGCGTCCGTGCTGTTCCTGCTGGTCGGCACGGCCTCGTCGAACCAGCACCCACAGGGCGTGACAGCGCTCCCGGTCGGCCCCGGCGGCGAGGCGGTCAACGACAGCTTCTACTTCGTGCACCGGGCGCTGACCGGCGACGGCAGCATCACAGTCCTGGTGACAGCGCTGACTGGCGTACTGGCTGATCCGGCGGGTGGGCCGGGCGGAAGCACGTCCGGCGTCACCCCGTGGTCCAAGGCCGGGATCCTGGTCAAGGAGAGTCTCGACCAGGGTTCACCCTACGCGGCGATGATGGTCACCGGCGCGCATGGGGTGCGGATGCAGAACGACTTCACGCACGACCGCGCGGGCCTGGCCGGAAGCCCCTCGACCGCCGAGCCGCGCTGGCTGCGGCTCGTCCGGACGGGCAGGACAGTCATCGGCCTCGACTCATCCGACGGCGTGCGTTGGGCCGAGGTCGGCACCGCGCGGCTCCCCGAGCCGGCGACAACGGTGCAGGTGGGGCTGTTCGTCGCCGCCCCGGCGGCGGTACAGGCGAGTGGTGGCGGCAGCAGCAGTCCGGCCACGGCCACGGGAGACTTCCGTCGCGTAACGCTCAGCGGCGCCTGGGGGCAGGCGGCCGGAGGCTGGCAGGGCGGGCAGGTGGGCGGCGACGCCGGGACCTCGGGCAGCTACGCGCCCGGCACCGTCGGCGGCTGGACGGCGACGACCGGCGAGGGCTTCACCGTCACCGGCGCGGGCGACATCGCCCCCGTGGTCGGCGGGCCGGCGCTCGGACCGGCATTCACCGTGGAGACCTTCCTCGTCGGCACGTTCGTGGGCTTGATCGTACTGACAGTGGTGGCCGTGCAGTTCGTCACCACCGAGTACCGCCGCGGGCTGCTCGGACAGACCCTCGCGGCGACACCGCACCGCAGCAGGACACTCGCCGCAAAGGCCACGGTGGTCGCGACGGTCGCCTTCGCCGTCGGTGCGGCAGCCGCCACCATGAGCATCCCGCTCGGTGAACTGCGGGCGCACGCCACCCACTTCGCCGTGCTCACCGTACCCACAGCGGTCCAGGCGCGCGCGGTACTCGGCACGGGGCTGCTGCTGGCCGCGACGGCGGTCCTGTCGCTGGCCCTCGGTGTGGTGCTGCGGCGCAGCGCCACAGCGATCACCGCGGTGGTGGCCGCGACGGTGTTCCCGTACCTACTCGCCTCTGGTGGCATGCTTCCGAGCGGCCCGGCCGAGTGGGTGCTCCGGCTCACCCCGGCGGCGGGCTTCGCCGTCCAGCAGACCCTGCCGCGCCACGACCAGGTGCTCAGCGTCTACGCTCCCTCGTCGGGTTACTTCCCGCTCTCCCCCTGGGGAGGCCTCGCCGTGCTCGGTGCCTGGAGCGTGCTCGCTCTCGCGGCGGCAGCCGTGCTGCTGCGCCGGAGGGACGCATGAGTGGCGTCGACACCATCGGGTTCCGCCGGGCCTGCCGCGCCGAGTGGACGAAGCTCCGCACCGAGGCCGGACACGGCTGGCTGCTGCTCGGCCTGGTTCTCGTCACGGTCGGCGTCGGCGCGGCTGTGTCCGCGGGCGTCCCGTGCCCGGCGTCGGGCTGCGGTCAGGACCAGGTGCGACTCAGCCTGGCCGGGGTGTCGGTGAGCCAGGTGCTCGCCGCTGTCACGGCCGTCCTGCTCGTGGGCGGCGAGTACGGCACCGGCCTGATCCGCACCACGCTTGTGGCACTGCCCAGGCGCGGCACGGTGCTGGCAGCGAAAGCCACCGTGCTCAGCGGAACGGTCCTCGCAGTCGGAAGCGTCGCCGTGCTCGCCTCCATCCTCGCGGGACACCTGCTCCTGCCGGGCGCCGGATACACGCCCGCCCACGGCTACACCCAGCTCTCCCTCGCCGACGGGCCGACCCTGCGCGCGGCAGCCGGCTCGGTGCTCTACCTGGTCCTAGTGGGCCTGCTCACCCTCGGCGTCGCCGTCGCGGTTCGGGACACGGCGGTCGCGGCGGGCGTCGTGTTGGCGCTGCTCTACCTCTTCCCGCTGCTCAGCCATGTCGTCACCGAGCCGCACCTGCAGCGGCTGCTGGCACGGCTCGGCCCGATGCCGGCGGGCCTCGCGATCCAGGCGACGACGAACCTGAGCCATCTCCCCATCGGCCCCTGGGCGGGCCTCGGCGTTCTGGCCCTCTGGGCGGCGACCGCGCTGTTCCTCGGGGGCACGATCCTGCGGCTGCGGGACGCGTGAATCCACACGCGCGGCGCCGGCCCGGACGCTTCTCGTGCCCGGGCCGACCTCGTCACGGTGGTGAAGTTGCCGCCCGTGGTCTCAGCTCTGGTCTCATTCACCGCAGTCCAGCGAGGTTCAGAGCCTGGGCAGCGCCCCGCTTCACCCCAGGTCAGAACGGGTACGGACCCCGGCGGACAGGGTTCGGGAGAATTGGAAAGCGTGTTGGGGGCAACCCCTCACGAGTTCGAATCTCGTATCCTCCGCCTTGATCGAAGGCCCGGGCTGTTCACCAGTCCGGGCCTTCGTCGTTCCCGGCTGGCTGTTGTCTGCCGGCTTCGCGCACGCAGTTGACTCTTCCACGACACCGGCGCCCACGGCGACGACCTGCCTCAGGGCCCCCGCCGGCAGGCGGGCACTCCGTGCTTCCATGGATGTGTGGTCTTGTATGTCGGCACCTCGGGCTGGCAGTACGACGACTGGCGTGGCGTCCTGTACGCGCCGGGGATGCCGCGGCGGTTCTGGCTGGAGGAGTACGCCCAGCGGTTCGCCACGGTGGAGAACAACAACGCCTTCTACCGCCTGCCCGCGGCGGAGACCTTCGCCACCTGGCGGGAGCGAACCCCGGAGGGGTTCGTGATGGCGGTCAAGGCAAGCCGCTTTCTCACGCACATCAAGCGCCTGCACGACCCGCAGGAGCCGGTGCAGCGGCTGCTGTCGGCCGCCGAAGGGCTGGGCTCGCGGCTCGGACCGGTCCTCCTCCAGCTCCCGCCTACCCTGCGGGCGGACGTCGGCCTCCTCGACAGTTGCCTGGGCTGCTTCCCGGCCGGGGTGAGGGTGGCCGTCGAACCCCGGCACGATTCATGGTGGGTGCCGGAGATCCGGGCGGTGCTCGAACGGCGCGGCGCCGCCCTCTGCTGGGCGGACCGGCAGGCACGCCCGGTCACACCGCTGTGGCGGACCGCCTACTGGGGCTACCTGCGCTTCCACGCCGGCCTGGCGCAGCCGCCGCCCCGGTACGGTCGGCAGTCGCTGGCCACCTGGGTGGCCAGGGTCGCCGAGGCCTGGTCGGATGAGGCCGACGTGTACGCGTACTTCAACAACGACCTCGGCGGTGCGGCTCCCCTGGACGCCGTCGCCTTCGCCCGAGCGGCCGCCAGGGCCGGCCGGACGGTGAGCCGCACGCCACAGCACCTGGCGGTGAGGCAGGCATGATCCGCAGTCGACTGATCGTCTCCGGTGAAGTCCAGGGCGTGTATTTCCGTGACACCTGCCGGAGGGTGGCACGGGAGCACGGCGTGGCCGGCTGGGTACGCAACCTCCCCGACGGAACGGTCGAGGCCGTGTTCGAGGGCGAGGCCACGGCCGTCGAACGGCTGGTCACGTGGGCACGGCATGGCCCGTACGCGGCCGTGGTGGACCGAGTCCGCGTCCACGAGGAGGAACCCGAGGGGCTCGTGGGCTTCGAGATCCGCCCGACGCCCTGGGGCGGATAGGCAGAGCTCGTGCCCCTGGATGGTGCGACTGCGGTTGCCGTCCTGAGGACGAGCGTGTCGGAAAGTCGATCCGCGACAGAGCCGTTCTTCTTACAGACCCGTCCGGGAGGCGAGTGCGGCGGTGATGATCCTGAGGGCGGGGCGGTACTTCACGGTGGCGGCCAGACGGCTGAGCTCGGCGTAGGCATCCTCGTCGCCGAGCTGGGTCAGGGCGTGCACGGCGGCGCCGGCCGTCTTGGGTGATCGCGGGCCGATGCCGGGGAGCCGTATCAGGGCCGCTTCCACCAGTTGGCCCAAGGCCGCCGCGGACTGCGGATGGGCCTGCGTGAGAGCCAGTAGCGCCGCAAGGCCCTGTAGCGCGCGAGTGTTGAAGGGGTCGAGTTCGAACTCGGCGGTACCGGCGCCGTGGTGGGATTTCACAGGCGCGGTACGGGGCTCACCCACCGGGGCAAGCCAGGAGGTGATCGCCCTGCGGGCGCGGTCAGGTCCCACGTCCGCCAACAGTCCGCGTCCAAGGCGCTGCCACGTGCCGGTGGGGCGGGAGCCCTTGGCGGTCAGCGCGTGGGCGACCAGCGCATGCCACGCGGGTTCGGCCCCGGTCAGATCGGCGATCACGCGCTCGGCCCACGGCTCGCCGGGGTTGAGCACGGGCTCCACGATCCTCGCGGCGAGGGTACGGAGTTCACCGGGTGTCTCGGACGTCAGCGCGGTTCTGCGGACGGTGGCGACCACCGGATCGGGCAGTGCCCGCCCCGCCGCCTGCTCCACCTCGACCAGGCAGGTCAGCCGCCAGCCCTCCCACAGCGTCATCTTCGCCGCCGCCTGGGCCATCAGCGGCTCTTGCCAGGCGGCCAGTTGCTCGACAGGCAGCCCGTGCGCCACCAGGGTGACCAGCGAGGCGAGGTCCCGGCAGCGACCCGGGTGGTGAACGGCCGTCTCCTCCAGCCCATCGGTCATCCGTCGCAGTAGCAGGACCCGGGTGGAGGCGGGCATCTCCCGCAGCAGGCTGATCAGTTGGCCACCGTCGAACGTCCAGTCACCGTCGATGTCAGCACACAGCTGGTAGAGGTTCCTGTCCAGGCCGGTCACATCGCCGGCGTTCGCAAGCTGTCGGATCCTGGCCAGACGAGCAACCTGCTCGTTCTCCTGCAACACCGGCTACCTCTCCGCAGAACCCAGCTCGCCTTGACGACACACGACACTGGGCGAGGCCACCGACAGCGCGGCTGGCACCACCTCTGACCGGCGCAGATGACCTCGGCTACCGTCCTGCCCGCAGGACGAGGAGGCCGCCGGATCCGGCGCGAGGCGCGACACCCCGGGTCGTGCCGCACGGGGCTTGCGGTGGTTGCGGTTCGGGTTGTATTCACCCCGTTCGACGAGGTCCGGCCCATGGTCACCGTCGGACAGCCGGGACGCTCCTCGGGGCTCCACGTCCGGCTGGAGGAGCAGGCGAGTGTCCGGGATCACAGGGTGGCTCGTTGGGTGGGCGAAATGCCTTGGCCGCCGGAATGGTTGGCACCTGTACGCATTCCTGAACGCGTGCGTATCGTCCGGCACCCATGAGGAGCACCTCCGTGACCGTCACTGCGTCCTCCGCCTCCCGCGCGGCCGAGATCCTGTCCCGGCCGGTCGCGCTGAACGGGCTGACCGTCCCGAACCGCATCGTGATGGCTCCGATGACGCGCATGTTCTCCCCGGGCGGCGTCCCCGGTGAGGACGTGCGGTCGTACTACGCCCGTCGGGCGGCCGCCGGTGTGGGCCTGATCGTCACCGAGGGGACCTACGTCGGCCACGAGTCGGCCGGGCAGAGTGACCGGGTGCCGCGGTTCCACGGTGCGGAGCAGCTGGCGGGGTGGGCGAAGGTCGCCGAGGCCGTTCACGCGGCGGGTGGGGCGATCGTGCCGCAGTTGTGGCACATCGGCATGGTGCGCAAGCAGGGCGATCCGCCCTACGCCGACGCCCCCGCCGTCGGCCCCTCCGGCATCCGTGTCGACGGCACCGAGGGCACCGGCAGGGCGATGACCCGGCGCGACCTGGACGAGGTGACAGGCGCCTTCGCCGAGGCCGCCGCGGCCGCGGAGCGTATCGGCTTCGACGGTGTCGAACTGCACGGCGCCCACGGCTACCTCCTCGACCAGTTCCTGTGGGCGGGGACGAACCGCCGTACCGACGCCTACGGCGGCGGCCCCGTGGCCCGTACGAAGTTCGCGGCCGAGATCGTGGCCGCGGTCCGCGAGAGCGTCTCCCCCGAGTTCCCGGTGCTCTTCCGCTACTCGCAGTGGAAGCAGGAGGCCTACGACGCGAGGCTCGCCGAGACCCCGGAGGAGCTGGAGGCGATCCTGGCCCCGCTCGCGGCGGCCGGCGTCGACGCTTTCCACGCCTCCACCCGCCGCTACTGGCTGCCGGAGTTCGAGGGCTCGGATCTGAACCTGGCGGGCTGGACCAGGAAGCTCACCGGCAGGCCCACCATCACCGTCGGCTCGGTCGGCCTCGACGGGGACTTCGTCCGTGCCTTCATGGGCGAGGGCGCGCCGGTCCGGGGCATCGACAACCTCCTCGACCGCCTGGAGCGCGACGAGTTCGACCTGGTCGCCGTCGGCCGCGCTCTGCTCCAGGACCCGGAGTGGGCGGCGAAGGTCCTGGGGGGCCGGTTCGAGGAGCTGGAGCCGTACGACGCCGAGGCGCTGAAGACGCTGAGCTAGGGAGCCGGCGCGGGCCGCCACCCACATCGCTACGGGCGCGTCCCTCACGAGTTCGAACCCCGTGCCCTCCACACCCCGTCCGCCAGGGCGACTCCGAGGTCCCGACCACACAGTGGTCGGGACCTCCGGCGTTCTCGACAGCCGCCCGGGTAGCCCTGTGCCTGACCGGCCGCGGCAGCCCGGTTCTGGTTGTACCGCCCCCGCGGACGGTTCCGGCCATGGCCCGAACCGTCCAAGTCCGGCGTCTACCAAATGATTTGTGGCTTTGGGCAGGATCGGTCCCATGTACCTCGTTCATACCGCCCTCCAGCCCGGGGCAGCCGGCGGCCCGCTCCCCCCGGATGCCCGCGAGCTTCTCCTGGCCGCCGCGCGGGTCGAGGACCGGATCGAGCACGTCGTCCTCCACCCGCACGCGGTGCCGCACCCGGTCCTGGGGGTCTATCTGCTCGCCGACTCCATGGAGGAGGCCGAGGCGCGGGTCGCCGGTTTCTGCGACCGGGCCCTGGCCGCCGTCCGGCCGTTCACGGGGTGGTGCGCGGCCCCGCCCACCGTGCCGCTCGTCGTTCCCTTCTACGAGCGGCTGCTGGCGGAGTACGGTCGGCCCGGCCGAAACGGGCCAGGACGGCTGCCGCCCGCGTGAGGCGTTCGCACCGCGCTCGGGCTGCGGGCGACGGCCCGAGGAGGGCGGCCTGCGGGCCGGAACGGGTCGGCCCCGCGTAGCGGCCTTCCGCGCCACGCGGGGCCGACGGACCAGGTCAGCGCCCGGCCGGGACGGGCTCGGCGAGGCCGACCGGGGTGTCCCTCGGGGTACCGGCCGGCTTGGACCGCTCGCGCATCAGGACCAGGGTGAGCCCGGCGGCGGCCAGGACGGCGAAGGCACCCGCGGTGAAGGTGGTGGACGTCGCGGTGGTGAAGGCGTCCCGGGCCGCGGTGGCCAGGCCGTCGTCGCCGGTGGACGAGGCCAGGGCGAGCGCGTCGGTGATCGCGTGGCGGCCGGCGGCCGGGGCGTCGGTGGGCATCGCGCCGGTGTAGGTGCTGGACAGGACCGTGCCGAGGATGGCCACGCCGAGCGCCGCGCCGGCCTGCTGGACGGTGTCGTTGAGCGCCGAGCCGACCCCGGCGTGCTCGGCCGGGATGGCCCCCATCATCGCGGTGGCGGCTGCGGGCATCGCCAGGCCGCAGCCGGCCCCCAGCAGCAGCATGGCCACGGCGAGCCTGGTGAACCCCTCGTCGGCGGAGAGGGTCGCCAGCACACCGAACCCGCCGGCGATGACCAGCAGGCCGAAGGCGGTCATCACCCGCGGGCCGATCCGCTTGCCGAGCGAGGCGCCCAGTGCGTTGAAGACCAGGGTGGCCACGGCCAGCGGGATGAAGGAGAGACCGGTGTCGGTCGGCGAGTAGCCGAGAACGAACTGGAGGTACTGGGTCAGCACCAGCATCAGCCCGCCGTTGGCGAAGGTCAGCAGGACGAGCGAGAAGCTGGCGCCGCTGAAGACCCGGTTGCGGAACAGGCCGAGCGGGACCATCGGCGACGAGGTGCGCACCTCCCGGACCGCGAAGCCGGCCAGGGCCAGCACGGTGACGGCGAGCGCGGCGAGGGTGCCGGGGTGGGAGATGCCGTCCTTCGGGAGCACGATGATCGTCCAGACCAGTGCGGTCATGCCGACCATGGAGAGCACCATTCCGGGGAAGTCGGGCTTGCGCCACGGTCCCTTGGACTCCGGCATCAGGACGACGGCGGCGAGGATGGCGAGCGCGGCGATCGGGACGTTCAGCAGGAAGACCGCGCCCCACCAGAAGTGGGCGATCAGGGCACCGCCCAGGACCGGTCCGCCGACCAGGCCGATCATGGCCACCGCGCTCCAGGCGGCGATCGCCCTGGGGCGTTCCTCGTCGTCGAAGACGGTGATGAGGATGGACAGGGTGCTGGGCATCACCAGGGCGCCGCCGATGCCCATCAGCACGCGGCCGGCGATGAGTTGGCCCGGGTCGGCGGCGAAGGCCGCCAGCAGTGAGGCGGCTCCGAAGAGCGTCAGCCCGACGATCATCACCCGCCGTCGGCCGAACCGGTCGGAGAGACTGCCGGAGGTCAGCAGCAGGCCGGCGAAGACCAGGATGTACGAGTCGATGATCCACTGGATGTCCTGGGCGCCGGCCTTCAGGTCCTCCGCGATCGGCGGGATCGACACCGTGAGCACCATGTTGTCGATCACCAGCACCAGGCTGCTGAGGCAGAGCACGATCAGGATGAGCCAGCGTCGCGGATGACGGTCCATCGTGAACCCTTTCGAGCGTCCGTGCGCCGCCGGGCACACGCGATGACGGATAGCGGAAGGAGCGCGGGAGAGCGGGAGGCGCGGGAAAGAGGGCGCGGGCACACCGCCCTCCGTCCCCACGGGTACAGTGTGCGCCGCTCCGCACACTGTACGGATGCCGCACACCGTTCGTAAAGTCCGAACGGTGTGCGCTTCTCGCGCTATCCTTGGCCGGGAGGCGGCCCGGCGCGCGTCGCGCCAGGCCTGAGCCCCGCTGAATCGAGAGGAGGCCGCCGTGGCGGCCAGGAAAGAGCAGATTCCGTCGGTGTGGACCCGCCCGCAGCGGGCCCGACGGCGGGACCAGCCCGCGCTCAGCCGGGAGCAGATCGTCGCCGAGGCCATCGCGATCCTGGACGCCGACGGGATCGAGGCCCTGAGCATGCGACGGCTCGGCACCCGCCTCAACGCCGGCGCCACCTCGATGTACACCCATGTGGCCAACAAGGAGGAGCTGATCGAGCTGGTCGTGGACGAGGTCCTCGGCGAGCTGCGACTGCCGGACACCACCGCCCTTCGGGGCAGCGGCAGTTCGGGTGCCGCCGGATCCGGCAGCGCCAGCTCCGGAAGCGCCGACCCGGATGCCTGGCGGGCGGCCATCACCGAGTGCGCGGACGGTGTGCGCGCGACCGTCCTGCGCCACCCGTGGCTCGTCTCCGTTCTCGGGGACGTGGGCCTGGCCTACCTCGGACCGAACATGATGCGCTTCTCCGAAGCCATGCTCACCGTGCTGGAGGAGGCCGGTTTCGAACTGCTGGAGGCCAACGACGCGATGGGCGTCGTCATGGCGTTCGTCGTCGGCATGGCGACCAGCGAGGCCTCCTGGCTGACCACGATCGCCCGGCACGGCACGGACGAACAGGCCTGGGTGGAGCAGCTGCTGCCCGCTGCCAAGGAGGCCGCCCGGGGGCACCCGCGCCTGCACCGGCTGTACCTCATGCAGCAGAGTCTGGATGCCTCCGCCACCCGCGAGAACGGCTTCGCCAACGGCATCCGGCTGGTGCTGGACGGGATCGAACTCGCCCACCGGGCCCGGACCGAGAACCGCTGAGCGCCGCGCGGCGAGTCGGTCGTCGCGTCGGGACCGGTGCCGACGGCCGGTTCACCATCGGCCCCGCGAGGCCAACCCCGGTGAGGCTAACCCCGGTAAAGGCCCTGAACCGCCGAATAGCCGGGTGTCGAGGCGGCCACCGGACCGGTGGCTCCCGCCCGGATCGCCGTGGCGGTTTCCACGGCGGCGGTCAGTGCGACGCGGTAGAGCAGTGAGCCGAGGCTGACCCGGGCGACGCCCAGGGCCGCGAGTCGGGCGAGGGGCGGGCCGGCGGGGGTGTAGAGGATGTTGAGCGGGACGGAGAGCCGGCCGAGCAGGACCTCGATGGCGGCGGGATCGGCCAGTCCCGGGACGAACACGCCGTCGGCTCCGGCCTGTTGGTAGCTTTCGAGGCGGCGGACGGTCTCCGGGGCGGGGCGGTCGAAGCCGGTCCAGTAGGTGTCGGTGCGGGCGTTGACGAAGAGGTCGGGAGCGGCGGCCTTGACAGCTGCGATCTTCGCGGCGTGCAACGGGGCCGGAGCGAGCGTACCGTCCGGGCGGCCGTCCTCCAGGTTGATGCCGACGGCTCCGAGGGCCGACAACTCGGCTGCCAGAGCGGCGACCTCGTCCGGATCGTCGCTGAAGCCGGACTCGGCGTCGACGGAGAGCAGGAACCGGCCCCGGCCGAGGTGGCGGGCGAGCCGGAGGGTCTCCCGGCGGGTGGCCGCGGCGCCGTCGGGCAGGCCGGCCGCTGCCGCCACACCGAGGCTGGTGGTGCCGATCGCGGTGAACCCCTGCTCGGCGAGGGCGACGGCGGAGGCGTGGTCCCAGGCGTTCGGGAGCAGCAGCGGTCGGCCGGGGTGATGGTGCAGGGCGGCGAAGGGGTTCATGAGGCCTCACTCCCAACGGTGTTGGCGTTCACGGTGGCGGTAGTGGCGGTAGTGGCGGTAGTGGTGGTAGTGGTGGTAGTGGTGGCGAGGGCGGCGGGGCCGGCAGTGGTGGCGGCACGCGGGGCGAGGGCTCCGATGACGTCCGCGTAGTAAGCGGACTCGGCGACGTGGAAAGCGAGTTGGCGGAAGGTCCAGCCGGTGCCCGGGGAATGGTCGAGCTGGTCCGGGGTGAGGGTGGCCAGACGGTTGGACCAGATCCGGGCGAGCCGGGTGAGACGGCTGCGGGCCTCGTCGAGGTCGGCCGGGGTGAAGGGGGCGAGATCCGACGGGGTGGTGGCGGCGGAGGCGTGCCAGTGGTCCGGCTGGGTGGGTTCGCCCGCGAGGCGGGCTTCCAACTCGGCCAGATGGTCGATGAGATGATCCGCGACCCGACGGATCGCCTTGTGCGGGGTGCAGGTCCGGCCGTCGACGGCGACCGGCTGGCCGTCCCAGTCCGTCCAGGTGGCGGCGAGGGCCAGGACATGGTCCACCATGGCCGGGACGACCTCGGCGGGCACGTGGCCGCTGGTCGTCGGCGTGTCGTCCGCGAACGGGCCCGCCGGGTCGGAGGCGCCGTGCAGGATGCCCGCCGCGAGGGCGAGGGCGTGCGCGCGACCCGGGCAGACGCGGGGCGGGGCGCCGAAGGACAGTGGGGGCAGGTCGGCGTTCCCGGTGGTGCGCCGGGCGGTGCTCTGGGCGGTGCTCTGGGCGGCCGCGATGTCGAGGACGACCCGGGTACCGGCGGGGAGTTCGACCCCGGCGACCGTGGTGTCGCGGGTGGCGACCCGGCGCATCTCCCGTACGGGCGGGTCGTGGCGCAGGGTCTCCGTGAGCAACGCGGCCGGGAGAACGCCCCGGGCGGCGGTGCGGCGGGCGTGCTCGACCAGGAGAGCGGTGGCATCACAGGCCTGAACGAGGAGGCCGATCCGGTTGGCCGCCCGTTCGGAGGCGAGGGGGCCGGACGCGAGGGGGTTGGGCGCGAGGTCGTCAGGCGCGCAGGCGGCGGACTCCGTGGCGCCGGCCGGATCCATCCGCGGCAGCAGCCAGGCCACCGCCGCATCGGCCTCGGCGTCGTCGGGCAGTTCGACGAAGTACGCCCGCGCCACCACGGCGACCGCCCTGGCGACGGCCTCCGGCTCCGCCAGCCCGAGGGACTGTGCGAGGACCCGGACCGCTCGCAGCCGGGCGTCCTGCTCGAATCCGGCCGCAGCCGCCAGGCGCAGTGCGGCGGGGTCGAGGCCGGCCAGGTCCGCCTCCACCAGGGCGCGGCGGGCGGCGTGCACCTCGCCCGTGCTGAACCGGGCCACGGTGGCGCGCAGCCAGGCCACGCCGCCGGGAGGCCCGGGGACGGCGCGCGGCGGCACCAGGTCGGGGCTGGCGAGGGCGGACGTGACGTCCTCGTACCCCTCGAACACGGCGTCGGTGGCGTCGGTGGCGACGGGAGTGACGGCGGGGGTGACGGAGGCTGGACTGGCCGAGGTGGTCATGGGCGTCACGCTAGGGGCGGCACGGTTCGGTGAGCGCCGAACCGTGCCGGGGGCACCATGGAGGCATGTCACTCGCCCAGCTCGCCGGACTGCTCGCCGATCCGACCCGCGCCGAGTTCTGCACGGCGCTGCTCGACGGCCGGGCCTGGACCGCCGGTGAACTCGCCCGGCACGCCGGCGTCGCCCCCTCCACGGCGAGCGAGCACCTGTCCCGGCTGATCGCCGGAGGGCTGCTGGCGGAGGAGCGGCAGGGCCGGCACCGGTATGTCCGGCTGGCCGGCCCGGCGGCGGCAACCCTGATCGAGGACCTGTCGACGTACGCCGACACCACCGCGCCCACTCAGCCGCCACCGCGCAATCTGCGTGACTCCACCCGGATGAGCGCCGAGGCCCGTGCCCGGACCTGCTACGACCACCTGGCCGGGCGCCTCGGCGTGGCCGTCACCGACGCACTGCTGGAACGGGGGCTGGTCGCGGACCGGGACGGGCTCACCATCACCCGGCGCGGCCGGGCGTGGCTGGCCGATGTCGACATCGAGCTGCCGGGCCGGACGGGCCGCAAGGGGGGCCGTCCGGTCGTCCGCAGCTGCCTGGACTGGACGGAACGCCGCAGTCACCTGGGCGGCGCGCTGGGCGCCGCGCTGTGCCGTACCGCGCTGGACCGGGCCTGGGTGGAGCGGATCGGCTCGGGCCGGGCACTGCGGGTGACGGCGGACGGCCACCGGGCCCTGCGCGAACTGCTCGGGGTGGAGATGGAATCGGGGCGGGGCGACGGCTGACCGCCGGCGGCCCACGGCCGACCGGAGAACAACCGACAGAGAACAACCAACAGAAAACAGATAACAGATGTTGAAAGCTGTTATCTGTTTCCTGTTACCCGCCAGCTGCCCGGCCGCAGCTCACTCGCCGTGGTGCGCCGGGCGCCCCACGCCCATCAGGCGTCCGCCATCACGGGCAGGTCGCCGGACGTCTTCCCCAGGTCGATGACGCCGAACGCGGCGCCCTGCGGGTCGCCGATCGCCGCGAACCGACCGAACGGGCTGTCCATCGGGCCGAAGTGGAGCGTGCCACCGCGCTCGGTCGCCCTGGCCACCGTGGCGTCGCAGTCGTCCACCGCGAAGTAGACGCTCACGTACGACGGCACGTCCGGCGGAAGATCGTCCGGGCCCATCTTCATCCGGCCGAGAACGGGCGCCCCATGGACATGGAAGATCTTGTAGTCCACCTGGTCGGTGTCCATCCGCTTCACGCTGAACGGGAAGACGGCGGGAAAGAAGGAGTCCGCCTTGCCCGGGTCACGGGTGAGCACCTCGGCCCAGGTGTACGAACCCGGCGCGCCCTGCTTCTCGAAGCCCTCGTGGCGGCCGGCCTGCCAGACCCCGAAGGCGACGCCGCCCGGGTCCTTGCCGATCACCATCGTGCCGAAGTCGCCGACCTGGAGCGGCCCCATCAGCACCTCACCGCCATTGGCGCGGATCCGGTCCGCGGTGGCGGCGGCGTCCGGCGAGGCGAAGTACAGGCACCAGGCCGACTGGGTCTCCTGGCCCGGCATCGGCGGCACCACGGCGGCGACCGCCTTGCCGTCCGAATACGCCTGCGTGTAGTTGCCGAACTCCGACGAGCTCTCGCTGAACGTCCATCCCAGCACGTCACCGTAGAACGCCTTGGCGCCCTCCAGGTCGGTGAACATCGCGTCGGCCCAACAGGGTGTGCCCTCAAGTCGCGCGGCCATCTCTCTGCCCTCTCCTGCGGTGGTGGCACCTGTCCGGAGGCACATCGCGGCGACTCGCCCCTGGCGATTTGCCCCGATTCGCCACAGTAGCCAGTCCGCCGCCCCACCGCGCGCTCAGCGTTACCCCAGCTCAGCGGCGCCACAGCAGTTGCCACGCCCCACCACAGCCACGCCCTACCGCAGCCGGGCCACCGAAGCACGACGACGGCCCGCCGGTTCGCACCCGGCGGGCCGTCGCTGGACCGATCTGCCGCTACCCGATCGGCGATGACACCGGCGTCGGCAGCGGAGTCGACACCCCTGCGGCCAGCGACGGCACCAGCGGCCGCGCACCCGCCGTCCCGAACCCGCTCGGGCCGGTCGGCACGAGCCCCGGACGCGGCACCGTCTCCACATCACCCGCACCCGAACCCGCCCGGGCCGGAGCCGCCGACGCAAGCCTTGCCGCGGACGTCCCCAGCCCCGTCGGCCCGAGCGGAACCGAGCCGCCCCACGCCGCGCCCGCCGGCGACGCACCCTCCGGCAGCTCACCCGCGAAGTGCCGCCGCAGGTCCGCCTCGCCGTACCGGCGGCAGTCCCGGTGCCAGATCATGATCCCGGCGAGCCAGTTCTCCAGTTCGGTCACGTACCCGTCCAGCATCGCGCGCGCCTCCGGCCCCAGGTCGAAGTCGTCGTACAGCACGGGGAACTCGTTCGCCCCGACGTGCTGGAACTGGGCCAGCCGCGAGTGCATCAGGTCGTCGACGATGCGGACGGCCGCCGGGTAGTCGCAGTTGAAGAAGTTCTGCACCACCAGCACCGCGTTGTGCACCTCGCCCTCGTACTCGACCTCCTTCTGGTACGAGTACAGGTCGTTCATCATGCAGGCGTAGTCGGCGGCCGCGTTCTCCAGCGAGCGCATCGGCCCGCTCTCGTAGATCTCCGGCGGGACGGCCTGCCCGTGGGCCAGCCGGCAGAGGCTCATGGTGAGGTCCGAACCGAAGGTCTTCCGGCGCATCTCGATGTAGTCGACCGGGTCGGGGATCCGGTGCTGTGCCTGGTTGTTGAGCTCCCAGAGCCAGCTGAGCGTCATGTCCTCGACCGCCTTGCGGAACTTCCGCCTGGCCTCGACGGTCATCGGCCCGGCGGTGCGGGCCCAGAGGTCGGCCAGGCCGCGCTCCAGGGCGTTGGTCGGCTCCGGCGGCACGCTGCCGTCCACCGGCATGAAGGCCGAGAGACGGTCGTTGGCGGCCTTGGCGCCGGCCAGGTCGCGCGTCCGCCCGAACACCACCGGGAAGTAGTCGTCGGCGTATGTTCCCCAGGTCAACCAGCCCGAGGTTAGGTCGAGTTGCTCGGCGGTCGCGTCCGGGTGGATGCCGGCCGAGCAGAGCGGGAAGTCATAGTCGGCGACCTTCTCGGCCGTCCAGATGTCCGATCCGGCCACGCCCGGCTGCGGCTCCAGCATGCCCACCCGGCCGGACCATTCCACCGTGTTGCGCCGCGAGGCATCCAGGTGGGGGCTCAACGAGACGGTGAACGGGAGCTTGAAATCGGGCAGTTGGGACGGTCCAACCTTCTGGAACGGCACATGGCTGTGCGAACGCGCCCGCCGCACAGCCGGATCGACGCCCCCGGCCGACCCGGCACCGGACCCGCCGCCCAGCCCACCAGGCACACCGGACGCGCCGCCGGCCCGACCGCCCGCCGCCCCCGACCGCAGGATGTCCAGCGCCGACGTGCCGACCCCACCGATCGCGAACGGGTCCCACCAGTTCGACGAACCCGCCGCCGCCCCACCGCCGTTCATGTACCGGCTGGACCGCATGTGCCACTCGTGGCCGCCCGACTGCCAGTCCTGGAGGCCCTTGACGTACGCCAGGACCTTGGCGCAGCCCTCCGGGTCGAGCCCGGTCTCGGCGAACAGCGAGGGGAGTTCGGTGAACACGGTGTTCTCGAACTGCTGCAGCCGCGAGGTGAGCAGGTCGTTGACGGCGTCCGCGGCCTCCTGCGTCGAGCAGCCCAGGAAGGTCTCCAGCACGAGGACGCCGTTGCTCAGCTCGCCCTCCTCCTCGACCTCCCGCTGGTAGGAGAAGAGGTCGTTGCGCAGGTGGACACCGTCCGAGAAGGCGTCCATCAGCACTCGCAGCGGCCGCGAGCCGGAGACCGTCTTCGGCACCTCCGCGTTCGCCGCGTACTCGATCAGCCCCGCTGACCAGGGCGCGCCGCCGACCTTGCGACGCATCTCGATGTACTCGACGGGGTTGGCGATCCGGCCCGCGTTGATGTTGGCGAGCTCCCAGAGCGACTCGTTGAGCAGGTTCCGGGTGCTCTCCGCGAACCGGACCCGCCAGTCCTCACCCATCGCGGGCACGGTCCGCCGCCACAGGTCGGCCAGGCCGGCCTCGACCGGGTTGGTGGGCTCGGGCACGGGGGTGGCCGGGTCGGCCGGCATGAACAGCGGCAGGCGGTCCAGGTATGCCTTGCCGCCCTCGCGGTCGTTGGTGCGCTTGAAGATCTCCAGGAAGTGGTCGTCGAAGAAGAACACCCACACGTACCAGTCGGTGACCAGCGACAGTGCCTCGGCCGAGGCGTCCGGGTGGGTGTAGGCGCAGAGCAGGCCGTAGTCGTGGGCGTCGAGGTCCGCCCGTGTCCAGATACCCGACCCTTCCAGCATCCCCATCTCCCGTGCCCACTCGCTGGAATGGGTGCGCGCCTCCTCCAGATGGGAGTTCAGGCGCGCCGGGTGCGGCACGTAGAAGGAGGGCAGTTCGAACGGCTGAGTCACCGGGCGAGCCTTTCTGGACGTGTCGAGGAGGCCGACCGGCGCGACGAAGCCGGTACGTCCAGCCACGCTTCCGCCCATAAGTCCGCCACCCGGTCGGCTCAGCATTACCCCTGAGCAACGATCTTCACCGGACAACGGGAACAGTCATATGAGATCAACCCTTTTGATCGAACTCCTGCTCCAATTACTGGCCTTCTCTGGTTCACCTGTACGGATATCCGGCCCGGCACCGCGCAGGCGCCACCGGCCGGGGCACCACGGGAGGGGCGGGCGCCACCGCCCGCCCCTCCCGTGGTGCCTCCCCCGGCTCAGCCCTCCCCGCCGCGCTCCGCCCGGCCGGCCGGATCCGCCCGACCCGCCCCCGGCGAGGTGCCGTCGGCCGAGTCCCTCGTGAACACCTCCCAGGCCGCGGGCCGCTGTTCCTCCTCCCCGCCCACGTCCTCGGCAGCCGGCCGCACCGGCCCGGGCACAAACCACGACCCCGTCCAGGAGCCCGCCCCGGAGCCCGAACCCGTCCCCGGCTCCGGCCCCGGCTGCTCCGGCTCCGCCGCACCCCCCGCCGGCCCGTCCCCCGGATCCCCCAGGCTCGCCCGGATCAGCGCGGCCTCCTCCGGCCGCCCGATCGCCTCGGTGAACAGCGCCACCCGGTGGGCGTAGACGGTCCGTTCGCCGTCCTCCTCCTTGAGCTTCACATCGTCCATCAGGTCGTTCAGCGGCCCCACCACCGACGGCCCCCGCCGCCCCCCGCCGTCCACGTCCGGATGGTGCAGCGCCGCCCCGGCTCCCGGCGCCGCCCCGTCGAGGAACGGCACCGGCTGCCGGACCGACCGGGCCACCAGGTGCTCGTACAACTCGTCCACCGCCTGGTTGTTGGCGACCGCCGACAACTGCGCCAACGGGCCGATCAGGTCCACCGCCCGCGTCACCTCCTCGTCGTTCCGGGCCAGCCACCACACCACCGCGCTGCCGGGCGACTTGAGCACGTCGTCACCGAGGTAGGCCCGCTTGTTCCGCTCGTACCGCCGCTCGTGCTCCCAGACCTCCTCGGCCTTGCGCACCTCGGAGAGCTTGCCGAGCCGGTCCCGGTCCGCCTCCGGCAGGCCGAGCCCGACCCGCCCGGCCATCGCCACCACCAGCCCGGAGGCGTCCGGGCTCTGCGTGCCGAGCACCCCGTCCAGCCGGTGCCGGACGAGGTCCAGCCGCGCCGGGTGCTCGTACTCGGTGACGGCACGGGCGCGGGCCAGGACGGTCTCGACGGCGAGGCTGCCCGGGTTGGCGTGGACCAGTCCGCTCCCGTTGTGCAGCGGCCGCCACCAGACCGTCGCCGAGAAGACGAAGTCGTAGTCCGGCACCCCGCTGGGCAACGCGACCCCCTCCACCCGGGCTTCCTGGTACGGAAGTTCGGCCGGAGCTTCCGGCGGAACCACCGCCGAGGGATACGGCGGAGGCGAGGGGACCACCCCCTCCCCCTCCGGACCGCGCACGGTCAACTGCGTGACCAGCAGGGCGATCACGGCCGCCGCCACGACCCACACCCACACGGGCCAGCCCAGCCCCCGCCCGACACCGACGGGCACCAACCCGGCCGCGGCGGCCAGGGCGGCGGTGCGGGCCTTGTTCCTGGAGTGCGTGGAGTTCACGGTGTCCTCTCCTCGGTGCGGCGCGCCCCGGACGCGCCGATCGGCTCAATGCCCTGCGCGAGATCGATCTTCTGCCAGAACCGGGCCGCCACTTCGGCCCGGCTCGGCTGCCCCTCCATCCGGTCCGGGGCGTTCGCCCAGTCGTACGCGACCAGGTAGAGCCGACTGAGCCGGTCGGCCCACCCGTCGGCCGCGTCGACCAGCACACCCATCAGCCGCTCCCGTTCCTGCGGCGCCACCGACCGCATCGCCGACAGCCACCGCTCGACCGTCGGCCCCCACCGCTGCGCGGGGGCCACCGCCAGCACGCCCCGCCAGCCCCGCACCATCGCGGCCGCGGGCACCCACGACAGCGACGGATCGGCCAGTTCCAGGAAGAGCCCCGCATCCGGTGAGTCCGGCCGCCCCGCCTCCAGCCCGTCCCACAACCGGGCCAGCAGCTTCGCGTACAGCCGCGGATCCCGCCGGACCAGCTCGAACAGGGCCTCCCGGGCGTCGGGGGGTCCGCTCTCGGCAGTCCCGCGTGCGAGATGGTGCAACCGGACGAGTGCCTGGTCAGGGTGGGTCGGCGCCATCACGTCCAGGCAGATCCGCGCGAGGACCCGGACCAGGTTCGGATGCAGACCCGAGGTGACCGACCAGTCGTAGATCCTCGCCCGGAAGGCCGAGCCGAACCGCTCATGTGCCAGCCCCCGGGCGAGCACCTCCATCGCTTCGGGCATCAGCCTGGTCTCCGCCGCCCACTGGTCAGCCAGTGTGTAGAGAGGTCCCAACGTGGCGACCCGCAGCGACTGTTCGGTGAACCGGGCGACCAGATTCCGCCGGTCGTCCGGGCCCAGCAGCCCCTGTCCCCGGACCGCATCCCCCACCCAGTTCCGGAAGGATTCCCGCAGATCGGGGTAGTACGTCCAGAAGTGGGAGCGGACCGCCGCGTCGTAGGCCAGCGAGTCGAACCGGACCCGTCCGTCGCGGTCGACCTCGACTCGCAGGGCGTTCAGCCGTTCGGTCAGATCGGTACGGTCGAGCCGGGGCCGCTCGTCGGGTGGATGCCTCAACGTGACCAGCAGGTCGTCGGCTTGCCGGAACACCACGTCGGCGGGCGCCCCGTTCAGCATCGCCGCGGTCAGCAGCAACGCCCGCTGGCGGCCCTCGCCGAGTGCGGCCACCTGCTCGGCCACCTCCTTGCTGCGGTCGCTGAGCGCTTCGGCCGCCTGCTTGGCCCAGGACTCGAAGTCGCCACCCGCCCCTCCCCCCGAGCGGGCCTGCGCCACCAGGTCGGCCAGCCGCTGCAGTTCCCGCATCGCGGAGCGCTCCAGCAACTCCGCGAGCACCGAGGCCCGCAGATCCGCCGGCGGGATGCCGATGCCCGCGTGCACCAGGTGACGGGCCAGCACCACATCCCCGCGCGGGCGCTCGATCGTCGCCATCAGCTGCCGGAAGTCCGGTCGGAGCAACTGCTCATGCCCGTAGGGCAGTACGACCACCAGTCGGGCTCCGCGCCGCTCCACCGTGTCCCAGTACGCGGACAGCAGCGGCTGGGCGTCCAGATACTCCTGCTCGGAGGCCCCGGAGAGATCGAACAGTAGCCGGTCTCCGGACGCCAACTCCGTCATGTCGTCCCGCTTGTCGGTCAGGGAGACCTCGCGGAACCGGTCGTCATCCCCACCCAGCCGGTGCAGCAGCATGACGGCGGCGGTCCTCCGCCCGCTACCGGGAGGCCCGGACAGCAGGACGGTCGTACCGGCCTTCTCCAGCCGCTCGGCCGCGACTCCGTAGCCTGGTGGAGGGACGAATCTCTGACTCAGCCAGCGTCGTTGCTCCCGGGCCATGCGCCGTGGATCGCTGCCGGTGCGGACCAGCCGATCCGCACCGGCGATCAGGTAGTGGAAGTGGTTATGCTGATCGCCGGGCCCGGTGTGCGTCGGCCCCTGGGCTTCGCCGATCCAGGTCCCGTCACCACCATCGGTCACCGCTGGCCGTCCTCGCCGTGGCGGCGTCCGCCGAACTGATGCCTGATGTCGCCGCCCTGCTCGACGTAGCTTCCGCCGTCCCCGTTGAACTGCACGCCCCCGTGCTGCACCTTGTTGTGCTGGTCCCCCGTTCCCGTGTGCAGCGGACCGCTCGCGTTGTTGACGAAGGTCCCCAGGTCACGGCCGGCGTTGCCGACGCCCCCGTCGTAGTCCCTCGCCTGCACCACGCTGCCGTCCACCCGGCCGGTCCGGACGCGGCTTTCCGGCTCCACCATCGTCTGGGCGATCTGCCGCTCCGCCTCGGCGAGTTGGGGAAGCGCCTCGGCCAGGTCGTCGCCGATCCTGGCGAGGTCGGCCTCCGCGTTGCGGGTGTCCAGCCGGCGGTACTGGCAGTCGGCCAACTCGCCCAGCTCGGCCGGGAGGTCGCGCCGGTTGAGGCGCGTCGCCCGGCCGATCAGGACCGGCACGACCAGCGCACCGCTCTCGAACGCCTCCACGATCTCCCGCCTGGTCCAGTCCTCCGGGTCGTCCAGCGCCCGTCGCCCGTCCGCCGTACGGGCGTCCGCCCAGTGCGCGCCGATGACGGCGATCAGCACGCTGCTGCGGCGGACGGCGGTCAGCAGTTCCTGCGGGAAGCGGCGGCCGACCTTGATGGACTTGCTGGCGCGGAACACCCGCTCGCTGCCGAAGCGGCGCGACAGCTCGCGCTCGATGAGGGTGGCGCCGGTGTCCTCGTCGGTGGTGCGGTAGTTCACGAAGATGTCGGGCATGAGGGATCACCTCTCCAGTGAGTGACGGCAGGGTCGGGCCCGGGGTGTGTCGAGGCTTCGACCGGCCTGTGGGTGAAACACCTGCGGATGGAGCGCTACCGGCAGGACGGCTGCGGACGGCGCGACTCGGGCAAGGCGCCTACGGGTGGAGCGCCTACGGGTGCAATGCCTTCGCGAGCGCGGGCTGGAGGTCGAGCACGGCCCGGTTGGCCCGGAACCGTGCCAGCTCACGGGCCAGCCGCTCCACGTCGGTCCTGATGGTGGCCGACCGGAGCGCGGGAACGAGCGGCAGCAGCTCCGCCGCCAGCGTGCAGGCGTGCTCGGCCTCCCCGGTGGCCGCGTGCGCGAGGGCGCGCCGGAGGCCGTACCGGGAGCGGCTGCGAACGGCGTGCGGGGGGATCCGCGTGTACTCGTGGTCGAGCACCTCGGCGGCCTGCGCGGGGCGGCCGAGGTCGTAGAGACACCAGCCGGTGACCATGGCTGCCGGGTCGACGAGGTTGGTCGTGCCGAGGACGGGCGCGACGGGTCCGTCCTCCGCCGCCGCCCTGGCCAGCAGTTCGCGCGCCCGGTCGAGGCTGCGCAGGCTGGCCGTGTGGTCGCCGGCCAGGGCGTGGCCCTGGGCCTCCCGTTGGGCGGCGAGGCCCCTGATTCTGGGCGGCAGGTGTCCGCCCTGGGCCTGGGCGACGAGTTGGACGGTCTGGTCGGCGTCGCCCGCGTAGAAGGTGACCAGCGCCCGGCGGACCAGCGCGTACGAGGCGAGGTCCCGGTCGCCACCGGCTTCGGCGAGTTCGACCGCGCGGGCGGTCCACCAGAGCGCGGACGGGTTGTCACCGCTCTCCTGGGCCATCCAGCCCGCGTACTCGGCGTACCGGGCGGCCAGTCCCAGCAGCCTCGGCCGGCTCGACGCGTCGGCCTGGACGGCGAGTTCGCGCAGGGTGTGCGTCTGCACGGTGAGGAGCGGCAGCAGCATGCCGGGGTCGGTGGTCTGGCCGAGCCTGCGCATCTGGTCGAACTGCGCGCGGAAGATTCCCACCGGGGAGCTGTCCCCCGACGGCTCCGCCCCCGCACCGGCCCCGACTCCGGCACCAGTACCACCGAGCACCGCAGCCGCCGCAGGCCCCGCCGCCCCGGCCGCAGTGGCAACCCCCGCTCCCAGCAGCGACGTTGCCCCCGCCGTCAGCAGTTGGCGCCGTCCGAGCCCCCCGGGCCAGCGGACGCCGTCGCGGCCGACCCGAAGCAGCCAGGCTTCGTCGTCGGTCGCGGCGCCGTCCACCCCCGTCCCGCGCTCGGGGGATTCGGACGGCACCAGTCTTTCCAGCTCGCCGCCGGCGGCGAGCTGGGCGTCACAACGGCGGGCCAGGTCGAACGGCGGCGTCTTGTGACCGCGTTCGATCTTGCTGAGATGGCCCTTGCTGTAACTGAGCAACTCCGCGAGCCGGGTGAGCGTCAGTCCGGCGGCGAGCCGCCGTCTGCGCAGTTCCGGACCGAACTCATTGGATGCGTGCATGCCAACCCCCTCTCTGGAACCGTCCGCCCGTGGTTCTGCGTCCTGGGCCGGAAGCGGTCTCCCCTCGCTTCCGCATGAATCTTGGCATGCGACTGAGGGGGGTGGACCGGGAATGGCGGCGTTTCCCGTTTCCTCTTTTCCAGGTGCCGATTTAGGGGCGTCTCGGCCTGAGGACAAAGGGAGTTAGCGACAAGTCCATTGAGAGGAGAGCCCAAAGCACCCGGCGGAGGGATCACCCGGCGCGCGCGCCGCCACCTGCGCCGAGGCTTGCGCCCGCGCACGCGCCTGCCACCAATTCACGCCCGGGGAGCCGCCCGGGAGCCGCCCGCCGAACCGGAGTTCAGGCACCTGCGGACGGCCACCTCGCGAACGCGGATGAACGAGCACCGACCCGGGTGAACGAGATCGGACCCGGGCGGCCCGGGCGCACCCGGCGGAGCGAAACAGAAGGGCCGAAACAGAAAAGCCGGAGCGGAAAGGCGGACCGGTCCGGCGCGACGGGACACCTACCGCGCGTCGTCCTCCCCGCCGCGACGGCGGCTCCAGGCCGCCATCCAGTCCTGGCCCCAGGGAATGCCCACCATCAGCGCGGCCGCGTTCACCATCCACCAGACCAGGCGGCGCAGGCCCGGCTGGCCGGGGCCGACCAGGAGGGCCGCGACGGTGGAGATCCCGACGGAGGCTCCGACGACCAGCAGCACCGCCGCCACCTCCGCCCGGGCCGACGGCTCCGCGCCCGAACCCTCGGTCCGATCAGAGAGAAGGCGCGTTCGAGAGTGGCCTGGCGACGACGGAAGAGGTCCACGACTGTCACGGCGCTCGTCGGCCGTCATCCTGCCCAGCATGCTCATGGAGGAGACTCCTCGGGTTTCTCGGATCTTTCCGGGAAGGTCAGGACTTGGCGGCGGCCGGCTGCCGGCCGGCGGGCCGGAGTGGACCGAAGCGCCGCACGACGACGACGCCGGGCGACCGGCGGGCAGCCCCACCACTCACCATCCACGTCACCATCCACGCCCACGGCGCGGCGCCCCCGTGACACCCGAACCACCCGGACCACTCACACCGCCCGGACCACCCCACACCCCGACCCAAGACCAAGACCAAGACTGATTGTTCGTCATATCTACGCCACCCCCGTTCGTTGACGATCCACCCCGGATCCTCGACAGCCGGCCTTGTCTGCGGACATGCCATGTCACCCCGAAGGCGGCGCCCGTCACGCGGAAGCGGCAAAGTTTCGCCAATCCCTTGCGAATTGAGTGTCGTCCTGTGACCGTGTAATAACCAAGGGTTTCCGCAAGACCTTTCAGACACTCTTATGGCAGGGAGGTGGGCGCAGGTGGTACGCCGGAAGGCCGACACCGGCGATCGGCCGAGGACCTGGGGAGATGAACTCGCCTACTGGCGAAGCGCATCCGGTCTCCGCCAGGACGAACTGGCGAAGCTGATGAACATTCACCAGACACGCGTGTCCCAGTTCGAACTGGGCAAGTCGCCACCGACGCTCGAAGATGCCACAAGGTTCGACAACGCTTTGCACGCGGGCGGCCAACTGATCAGAAGCTATGAACTGGTCGCCCCCTACTTGCACGATTATCACCCGGACTGGTTCCAGGAGTTCGCGAAGTCCGAGGCCCAGGCGAGCGTGATTCGCGAGTTGCATACCGGCCGCGTCTCCGGACTGCTGCAAACCGAGAGCTACATGAGGGCCCTCTTCGCCGCCCACAACGAAAACCTGGGCACCGCGGAGATCGATGCGCTGGTGCAGGGGCGATTGGACCGACAGGAACGCCTTCTCCTGCCCCGCGACGCCCCGATACTCGTTTCGATCCAGGAACAGGCGACTCTGGAACGCGTGATCGGCGGCCCGGACGTCATGCTCGCACAACTGAATCATCTCCTGGCCAGAATGCGACGCCGCAATGTGGTCGTCCAGGTCCTTCCGTTCGACGCGGCCGCAAGCGCGCGAATGTCCGGGATGGTGCTGCTGGAGATGCCGTCCGGCCGCAGCCGCGTCTATTCCGAGAGCCTGACCCGGGGCCACTTCATCGACGAGCCCGAACAGGTTCGGAATTGGGCCGCCGACTACGATCGGATCAGGGCAGCGGCGCTGTCGGAAGCCGAGTCGGTCCGACTGATCCACCGCGTCATGAGAGGACTTCGCATCCATGTCCCAGGTGCCCGACCTGACGAACGCGACCTGGCGCAAGAGCAGCCACTCGGACGGAAACGGCGGCAACTGCGTCGAAGTGGCCCACGACTTCCCCCTCCTCGTCCCCGTGCGTGACAGCAAGGACCCCCACGGCCCCGCCCTCGCCTTCCCCTCCGATTCCTGGCGGGCCTTTCTCACCGGCCTCCACTCCGGCGACTTCGGCACGGTCTGAGCACGGTCCGAGCACGGTCCGAGTACCGCCCGCCGAACCGCCCGACGAACCGCCCCCGAACCGCCCGACGGACCACTCCGGGCGGGTCTAGCACAGAGGATGGATCGTTCTGCAACGAACCAACCAGTTATTTCAAGGTGTTGCCAGGTAAGCCGAACCCCGCCCACGGGCGTGTTGACCCCCTCCTCTCCTCCGCTGTCCACCAGACTGGACGGCGACCACCCGCGTCTCCACACTCCGAGAAGGGCCTGCCCATGAACGTCACCGTGCGGCTCGCGCAGCAGCCTGAGGCCGACGAACTGCTCGGGCGCAGCCCACTCGCCGCGCTCGTGGGGATGCTGCTCGACCAGCAGGTCCCGATGGAATGGGCGTTCACCGGCCCGCTGACGATCGCTCAGCGACTCGGCCACGAAGACCTCGACGCGCACGAGATCGCCGTCTACAACCCCGAGGCCTTCGTCGCCCTCCTCTCCGACAAGCCCGCCGTGCACCGTTATCCGGCCGCGATGGCCAAGCGGGTGCAACAGCTCTGCCAGTTCCTGGTGGCGCAGTACGACGGCGACGCGGCCGGCGTCTGGCGGGGCGCGGCGACCGGCAAGGAACTGCTGAGCCGCCTCAACGCCCTTCCCGGGTTCGGGAAGCAGAAGTCGCAGATCTTCCTCGCGCTGCTCGGCAAGCAGTACGGCGTGACGCCGGACGGCTGGCGCGAGGCGGCGGGCGCGTACGGCGAGGAGGGTTCGTACCGCTCGGTGGCCGACATCACCGGCCCGGAGACCCTGGAGAAGGTGCGCGCCCACAAGCAGGAGGTGAAGCGCGTCGCCAAGGAGGCCAAGGCCAAAGCCACCGCCTGAGACCTCACCCCGCGCCTAATCGCGGACCCGGGCCCGTGCCCCGGATCCCAGGCCCGCCGCCCCTGAGCCCCTCATGACACCCGCCGGTACACGTACCGCCCCCGGATCGCCCGGTTGAAGTACCGCCCGTGGCTCTCCGCCGCCATCAACTCCCGGTGCACCCGGGCCGGCACGTCCGCGTACGTGTACACGTGCCCGCCGGTGAACTCCAGCTCCAGCGCCCGCGCGGACCGGTCGTAGCCGACCGAGAGCAGGAGCGACGAGTCCACCGGCGTACGGTTCATGGCCTTCCCAGTGTGTGCACGGGGGCCCCGGCCGCGCATCGCGACCGGGGCCCCCGAGCACCCGCCTCAGATCAGAACCGGCGTCTGCTCCACGTCCGCCGTCGGCTCGCCGGAGGCCGCCCCGGAGGCCGGCTCGGACCCCGCCGCCGCACCCGCCGCGGCGCCCGCCCCGGAGGCCGCCGCGCCACCCGTCCGCTTCGGCAGCGCGAACATCAGCAGGAACACCACCGTCAGCACCCCCACGACCCACCACAGCGCATGGACGAACGCCCCGCTGAACGCCGTCCCCACCGCGTCCGGAGCCGGCGCCTCGTCTATCGCGCCGAAGAACGCCACCGAGACCAGCCCGAGACCCAGCGCCAGCCCCAGCTGGTTGACGGTGTTGATCAGCCCGGACGCCGACCCGGCGTGCTCACGCGGCACCTCCGCCAGCACCGCGTCCGTGATCGGCGCGACGATCAGCCCCATCCCGAGGCCCATCACCACCAGCGGCAGCACCATCTGCCAGGCGGTGATGGCCGTCCCGTACCGCTCGGCCTCCCAGATGTACGTGACCACGCCGGCCGCCATCACCAGCGCGCCGCTCTGGAGCACCTTCCGCCCGAACCGCGGCACCAGCTTCTGCACGGACAGCCCGGCCGCCGTCGAGACCGCGATCGAGAACGGGATACCCGTGGTCCCGGCCTTCAACGGGCTCCAGCCGAGGCCGATCTGCATGTACAGGGTCCAGACCAGGAAGAAGATCCCGGTGACCACGCCGAAGGTCAGCTGCACCCCGATGCCGGCCGCGAAGCTCTTCACCCGGAACAGCGACAACTCGACCAGCGGCGAGCCGTCCCGCCGCGTCTTGACCCGCTCGTAGGCGACGAACAGCGCGAACACCGGCAGGCTCCCGGCCATCGAGAGGTGGCCCCAGAGCGGCCAGCCGGCCTCCCGGCCGTGCGTCAGCGGGTAGAGCAGCATCAGCAGGCCCACGCTGGCCAGTACGGTGCCGAGCAGGTCCAGCCGCAGCGCCTGCTCCGCCCGCGACTCCCCGATGAAGCGGCGGCCCAGCAGCAGCCCGGCCACCCCGACCGGCAGGTTGATCAGGAAGATCGGCCGCCAGCCGAGGCCGAACAGATCCCACTCCGTCAGCAGCGCGCCGATCAGCGGGCCGGAGACGGCGCCCAGGCCGACGATCGCGCCGAACAGGCCGAACACCTTGCCGCGCTCCTCCGCCGGGAAGGTCGCATGGATGATCGACAGCACCTGCGGCACCATCAGCGCGGCCGTCCCGCCCTGCAGGACCCGCGTCGCGACCAGCATCTCGGCGCCGGTCGCCAGACCGCAGAGCGCCGAGGCGATCGTGAAGCCGCCGATTCCGATCAGGAACAGCCGCTTGCGACCGTAGATGTCACCCAGCCGGCCGCCGGTGATCAGGCCGATCGCGAAGGCCAGGGCATACCCGCCGGTCACCCACTGGATGGCGCTGAAGGAGGCGCCGGTGTCCTCCTGGATGCTCGGTATCGCGACGTTCACGATGGTGACGTCCACCAGGTCCATGAAGGAGGCGGTCATCACGATCGCCAGGGCGATCCACCTCCGCCGGTCGACCGCCGCCGGGTCCTTCGTCCTCATTCGCTGCTCCTCGTTCTCGCTCTTCGGCACGTCGGTGACGATAGGGGGGATATAGGCCAGATCCTGACCTACTTGTCCGGCATCCTGGACGGTATGACCGACACCCCGGCGCGGCTGCTGAGCCTGCTCTCCCTCCTCCAGACCCCGCGCGAGTGGCCCGGCAGCGAGCTGGCCGAGCGCCTCCAGGTCAGCCCGCGGACGATCCGCCGGGACATCGACCGGCTGCGCGAGCTGGGCTACCCGGTGCAGGCCACGATGGGCGCCGTCGGCGGCTACCGGCTGGTCGCGGGGACGGCGATGCCGCCGCTGCTGCTGGACGACGAGGAGGCGGTGGCCATCGCGGTCGGGCTGCGGGCGGCGGCCGGGCACGCCGTGGCCGGGATCGAGGAGGCGTCGGTCCGTGCCCTGGGCAAGCTGCTCCAGGTCCTGCCGGGCCGGCTGCGGCAGCGGGTCGGCGCGCTGAACACGGCCACCGTGCCGCTGCTCAGCGGGGACGGGCCGACCGTCGAGCCGGAGGACCTCACCGTGCTCGCCAACGCCGTGACCAACCGGGAGCGGCTGCGCTTCGGCTACCGGGCCGGCGACGGTGCCGAGACCAGGCGCCAGGTGGAGCCCAACCGCCTGGTCTCGGCCGGCCGGCGCTGGTACCTGGTGGGGTACGACCTGGACCGGGACGACTGGCGGCTCTTCCGGGTGGACCGGATCAGCGAACCGTTCGCGACCGGCGCCCGGATCACCCCGCGCGAACTGCCCGCCGAGGACGCGGCGGCCTATGTGGCGAGCAAGCTCCGCCGGCTCGCTCCGACGCACACCCTGGTGGCGACCCTGCACCTGCCCGCCGCCGAGGCAGGGCGCTGGTTGAACCGCCACGGCGACTGCGAGATCGAACCGATCGACGAGCACAGCTGTCGGCTCCGCTCCAGGGCGGACTCACTGGAGTGGCTGGCGATGCGGCTGCTGATGCTCGGCTGCGAGTTCGAGGTCCACGAGCCTCCGGAGATGTCCGCCCTTCTGCGCGAGCTGGCCGCCCGCGCCGCCCGCGCCGGACGGGCGGGCGACCAGGCGGGCGACCAAGCAGACGACCGGGCCGACAGCCTCAGACGCCGAACTCGGCCGTGATCACCGCGCGGGCCAGCGTGTGGAAGGTGATGTTGAAGCCGACCTGGGCCGGCGGGATGTCGGCGGCGACATCCAGCGCGTCCACGTCCAGGGCGTGCACGGCGAACGCGTACCGGTGCGCCGGCCCGGGCGGCGGGGCGGCGCCGTCGTACTTGTTGGCCGGGAAGTCGTTGCGGGCGTGGAAGGAGGCCTCGCCGGGCAGGTCGGCGTCCGAGGCACCGGCGCCGCGCGCCAGGCCGGCGGTGTCGGCGGGCAGGTTGAGCGCCAGCCAGTGCCACCAGCCGGAGCCGGTCGGGGCGTCCGGGTCGAAGCAGGTGACGGCGATGCTCCGGGTGCCCTCCGGCAGGCCCGACCAGGCCAGCTGCGGCGAGAGGTCGCCGCCGGAGTAGCGGAACTCCTCGGCCAGCTCGCCGCCTTCGGTGATGTCCTCACTGGTCAGTTCGAAGGACGGCACCTGCGGCAGGAACTCGTACGGCAGCGGCGGACGAACGCTCATGGATGATCACCTCTCGACAGGCTGGCTGTTGCTGAAGACCGGGCCGGGGGACCGGCCGAGGGCCGGGCCGAAGATCGGGCCGGATGACGCGCCTCACTTTAGGGGGTGCGGGCCGGATCGGGCTCGGCCTAGAGTCGGCACCATGGCCTCGGACGACCGCACCGGTTCCCCACTCCCCCTCGACCCCGCGCGCATGATCGCCGATGCGCGCCGGGCACTCTTCACGATGGTCGGCGTGATGGCCGTCGTCTGGGCGTTGCAGCTGGTGAACTGGCTGGACGACTACGGCCTGAGCAGGGACTACGGCGTCATGCCGCAGCAGATCGACCGGCTGCCGAACGTGGTCACGGCGCCCTTCCTGCACTGGAACTGGGCCCATCTGGAGGCCAATTCGGGGCCGCTGTTCGTCTTCGGCTTCCTGGCGGCCTACCGGGGGGTCAAGAAGTTCCTCGGGCTGACCCTGCTGGTCGCGCTGACCAGTGAGCTGACGGCCTGGATCTTCGACAAGCCGAACTCCATCGGCGTCGGCGCGAGCGGCGTGGTCTTCGGGTACTTCGGCTACGTGGTGCTGCGCGGGCTCTTCGACCGCAACCTGATCGACACGCTGATCGGCCTGGTGCTGGGCGCCTCCTACGCCTACATGGTCACCGGCGCGCTGCCGGGCGTCGCTCCGGGGATCAGCTGGGCGGCCCACCTCGGCGGTCTGGTCGGCGGCTTCGCGGGCGCCTGGATCTTCCGGGACCGTGGCCCGAAGCCCGCCGACGGCAAGGCGGCCGCTCTCCCGACGCGGTCCGGCGCCGCCGGCAGCGGTGCTCCCACCAGCGGCGCCCCCGGTTCCAACGCCGCCCTGCTCAAGGAACTGGACGACCTCGGCCTCTGAACGCCGACCGCTCTCCTCGGGCCGCCCCCCTCGGGCTGCCACCCTCACGCCGCTGACCTCGGGCGACGCCGCCCGCGCCCGTCTCCGCCAGGTATAGACCAATCCACACCCGGCGGCTAGCGTGAGAGGGCACCCGTCCCCCTGCTCCGGAGCCGCACCGTGGAGTCGTCCGTCCTCGCCTTCGCCACCGACCTGCTCGACGAGGGCGCCGACACCTTCTTCGGCAACCTCACCGCCCGGGCCGGGGTGGGCGGCGTCACCCTCGCCTCCGTCTACCACGAGGCCAGGGACGTCTTCCCGCACAACCCGCACCGGGTGATCCGCTACCTGGAGCCGGGCGCCGCCTACTTCCGCCCCGACCCGGCGCGGTGGACCGGCCGACGGCTGCGGCCCGTCCCCTCCACCGCGATCGGCGACCGCGACCCCTTCGCCGAGGCCGCCGCCGAGGCGCGGCGCCGCGGGCTGAAGCTGCACGCCTGGACGGTGTTCTGCCACAACGACCGGCTCGGCTTCGAACACCCGGACTGCGCGCCCGCCAACGCCTTCGGCGACCGCCACCTCACCGAGCTCTGCCCGGCCAATCCGGAGGTCCGCGAGTACGCGGTGACGCTGGTCGCCGAACTGGCCCGCTACGGCGTGGACGCGATCCGGGCCGAGTCGCTGCACTTCCACGGGCTGCGCCACGGCTACCACCACGAGCGCTACTTCGAGGAGCTGGGCCCGGTCGCCGAGGCGCTGCTCGGCATCTGCTTCTGTGACCACTGCCGGACCGCCGCCACCCGCGCCGGCGTGCCCGCCGACGAGGTGGCCGAGGCCGTCCGGGGCGAGTTGCGCCGCCGGCTGGCCGACGACGCCGCGGCCGCCGAGCCGGGTGCGCTGGACGAGCTGGCGGGCGGCGGCCTGGCCGCCTACGTCGACGCCTCCGCCGCGACCGTGACCTCGCTCGCCGCCGAGGTGGCCGAGGCCGCGGAGCGGTACGGCATGCGGCTGAGCTTCATGGACGGCGGCGGCCCCGGCAAGGGCTGGCTGTCGGGCATCGACCTGCCCACGCTCGCCAAGGCCGCCCACCAGATCGAGACGCTCGGCTACGCGAAGACCCCGGAGGCCGTCCGCGAGAAGATCGCCGCCTTCGCTCTGCACGGCGTCCGCCCGCAGGACATGGCGGTCATCCTCCGGCCGATGGCCTCGGACTGCGACGGCCCCGCCAACCTCGCCGCCAAGATCGCCGCCCTCCGTGAACTGGGGGTGCCGGAGGTCGAGTTCTACAACTACGGCCTGATGCGGCTCTCCTCGATGGACCGGATCGGCGCCGCTCTGGCCGGATAACGCCCCTGGTCAGCGCAATCCGCCCTGGCCATGTCAAGGTTGAGAATCTAGGCTCCCCCTCGTTGTGATCTTCCAACGAGGGGGAGCCCCCATGCCACCGTCGAACGGCCGGATCAGCCGCCGCACACTCATGACCGGAGCCGCGGGCACCGCCGGAGCAGCCCTGGCCGCCTCGGTCTCCACCGGCGAGGCTGCCGCCGCCTCGACCACCCCCGAAGCCACTGCCGCCGCAACCGCCGTCCCCGCGCCCAACCCGTACCCGCTCAAGCCACCGCACCAGATCGAGGCCGAGACGCTGATCGACCACCTGCGGCTGCGCCCCTGGAGCCACAACGCCAACCAGTACAAGACCGCGGGCGAGTTCGACGACGTCCACACCAGCGTGACCTGGGGCACGGCCGGCCATCCGGAGGAGTTCTCCAACCTCTCCCAGTGCTCGTCCTTCCTCACCCTGGTGCTCCAGCGCGCCTACGGCGGCACCGTACCGGTCGGCTCCCCCGACCGCCCGCTCCCCTGGCCGGCCGCCAACTACGGCTGGGCGACCCGGGAGTACTTCCAGCGCTACTTCCGGACGGACCGGCCCTTCCCGACCGCCGAGCTGTTCCAGCAGGGCTTCGCGAACGCGGCCGACATCCCGCACCTCACCGCCGTCACCAAGCCGGTCAACCTGCGCCCGGGCGACCTGGTCGCCCTCGACTACGACCCGGCCTCGACCACCACCCCGTACACCGGACACATCGTCATGATCCGGGAACGCAGGGGCACCTGGCCCGACCCGGTGGACGCACAGGTGGGCGCCGGCGTGGTCCCGTACATCTTCGAGATCATCGACTGCACCAGCGACCCGCACGGCAACCCGAAGCCGAGCGGCGCCACGGAGCTCTACCGCGCCTTCCCGGACACCCGGATCGAGGAGAGCGCCGACCCGAGCGGCCAGCCGGTCTGGACGGAGCACAACGGCGCCGGCTACGGCCACATGATCTTCTACGCGGACGCCGCCACCAAGCTGTTCGCCGGCTACCGCTGGAGCGTCAACTCGTCGACGCCCCGCAGGATCGCCGACCGACCGATCTCGGCGGCCCGCGTCTACCTGGGCTGACCCGCACGGCCACCCACGCCCCGGCCGGGTCGAAGCCGCCGCGCACCCGTGCCGGACGGCCGGTCACCGCCGGCGTTTGGACGTCCCGAACAGGCTCCGCGAGATCTCCCGCCCGAGCTGCGTCCCGGCCGTGCGGGCAAAGGACTTGAGCGCCGGGCTGCTCAGCAGCGAGCCGAGCAGCCCGCCGCCCTCCGGCTCCGCCCCCTTGCGGGACGCCGGCCGCCCGGTCCGCCCGGCCCCCGGCTCCGGGGCCGGCACCGGCGCGGGTTCCGGCCGGGCCGCCCGGGCGGCCAGCTTCTCGTACGCCGACTCCCGGTCGATCGCGTCCTTGTAACGGCCCGTCAGTTCGGATCGGTCCACCAGCGCCTGCAGCGCGGCCGGTTCGACCGGTCCCATCAGCGACCGCGGCGCCCGCAGCCGGGTGGCCGCCACCGGTGTCGGCGCGCCCTTCTCGGAGAGCACGGTGACCACGGCCTCACCGGTACCGAGCGAGGTCAGCACCTCGCTCAGCTCGTACGCCGACCGGGGGAAGGTGGAGACGGTCGCCCTGAGCGCCTTGGCGTCGTCCGGTGTGAAGGCGCGCAGCGCGTGCTGCACCCGGTTGCCCAGCTGGGCGAGCACATCGGCCGGAACGTCCTTCGGCGTCTGGGTGACGAAGAAGATCCCCACCCCCTTCGAGCGGATCAGCCGCACGGTCTGGGTGATCGCCTCCAGGAAGGCCTTGGACGCGCCCTTGAAGAGCAGGTGCGCCTCGTCGAAGAAGAACACCAGTTTGGGCTTGTCCAGGTCCCCGACCTCAGGCAGTTCCTGGTAGAGGTCGGCGAGCAGCCACATCAGGAAGGTGGAGAAGAGCCGGGGCCGGTCCTGCACCGCGGGCAGCTCCAGCACCGAGACCACACCCCGCCCGTCCGGCGCGGTCCGCAGCAGTTCGGCGGTGTCGAACTCGGGCTCCCCGAAGAAGGCCCCGGCGCCCTCGTTCTCCAGCATGGTGAGCGAACGCAGGATCACCCCCGCCGTCGCCGCCGAGAGGCCGCCGATGCCCTTCAGCTCCTCCTTGCCCTCGGGCGAGGTCAGGAAGGTGATGACGGCGGTGAGGTCCTTGAGGTCGTCCAGCTCCAGCCCGCCGCGGTCGGCGTAGTGGAAGACCAGACCGAGCGAGGACTCCTGGGTCTCGTTCAGGTCCAGCACCTTGGCGAGCAGCAGCGGCCCGAAGCTGGTGACGGTGGCCCGGATCGGGATGCCCGCGCCCCGGCCGCCGAGCGAGAAGAACTCCGTCGGGCAGCCCCGCGCCGACCAGTTCTGGCCGACCTCGGCCGCGCGGGCGGCGGTGCGCGCGCTCGGCGTGCCGGGTGCGGCGACCCCGGAGACATCGCCCTTGACATCGGCGAGGAAGACCGGGACGCCCTGCTCGCTGAGCTGTTCCGCGATCAGCTGGAGGGTCTTGGTCTTTCCGGTGCCGGTGGCGCCCGCGACCAGCCCGTGCCGGTTGAGCACGCCGAGCGGGATCCGCACCTGGGCGTCCGGGTAGGCGGTGCCGTCCAGCAGCACCGCGCCGAGGTCGAGGGCCGGTCCGGGGAAGGCGTACCCGGCGGCGATCTCCCGGACGGCGGGCGGCACCACCGCCGGCGGGGCCGCGGCGGGCGGATTGGGGGCGGAGGACGGCGGCTCGGCGGTGGACATCGGGGCACACTCCCGGGCAGAACAGGGACGACGTTCGCGACATTTCCCATGAAACAGCCGCAATCGCCCGCTCGCAGCTCACACGGGAGCGCGTGGCGGCGCCACGGCTGCTGCGCCGGCCGCCGCCCTAACGGTAGGCTTTCCGTGTGATCTTCAAGCGCATCGGCAATGGGCGGCCGTACCCGGATCACGGCCGGACCAGCACCCGCCAGTGGGCGGACGTCGCCCCGCGTCCGGTGCGGCTGGACCAGCTGGTGACCACCAAGGGACAACTGGACCTGGAAACACTCCTGGCGGAGGACTCCACCTTCTACGGAGACCTCTTCGCCCACGTCGTGAAGTGGCACGGCGACCTCTACCTGGAGGACGGGCTGCACCGCGCCGTACGGGCCGCGCTGCAACAGCGGCAGGTACTGCACGCCCGCGTCCTCGAAATGGAGTGACGGGTCCCGCCCGCACAACCCCCGTACCGCCCTCCGGCCACCTCCGGAGGGCGGTCTACTCATACGCCGGTACCTCCTTTCGGGTACCGACGTACTCCAGATGATGATCGTTTAGTACCTTCGCAGGCGTACGGCACTAATCTGCTGACTACGGCCGCGACCCGCGGCGAACTCCCACCTTCCGGGCGGGATTCGCCCCCACGCGTCGGCCGGACCCGTCACTCGAACCCCGCCCCGGCACGAGGGGGAGACAAACCGTGAGCATGTTGACTCCCCAAGGCCTGAAGGGGAAGCAGTACCGCATCACCGGCAACGCCTATCCGCGGCTGGGCCGGCCGCCGAAGAAGAGCCGCAAGGTACTGGCCCTGATCGGTGCTCTGCTCGCGCTGGCCCTGATCGGCCTCGGCGGTGTCCAGCTCTGGGACATCTTCAGCGGCAAGGGCAGGAACGCCTCCGCCCAGGCCTGCGAAACCCCCTCCGGCAAGGCGCTGGCCGCACCGGCCCAGGACGCCTCCCCGGACGCGCCCGGCGCCTCCGCCGCACCGGCCGACCCGCACGCCATCCCGCAGCCCGCCACCGTCACGGTGAACGTCTACAACGCCACCGCCAAGGCCGGGCTGGCCGCCCGGACCGCCGAGGAGCTGAAGAAGCGCGGCTTCGCCATCGGCAAGGTCGGCAACGCGCCCGCCGAACTGGACAAGAAGGTGCCCGGCACCGCCCAGGTGATCGCCGGCCCGGCCGGGGTGGGCGCGTCCACCCTGCTCGGCTCACAGATCGCCGGCGCCACCACCACGGCCGACGCCCGGACCGACGCCACCGTGGACTTCGTGATCGGCGACAGCTACAACGCCCTGCTGGACGAGACCCAGGCCGCCGCCGCCCTGGCCCTCGCCACCAAGCCCACCCCGGCCCCCAGCACCACGGGCAGCTGCTGAGCCCCGGCCCGCACCCCGCGCTCGAACGGACGAGAGCCCCCCGGCCGGCCGGGGGGCTCTCGTGTGTCCGAGGACGAGGTGGAAGAGGTGCTCAGCCCGCGGTGCCGTACAGGCGGTCGCCCGCGTCGCCGAGGCCGGGAACGATGTAGCCGTTCTCGTTGAGCCGCTCGTCGACGGCGGCGGTGACGACGGTGACCGGCATCCCGGCCAGTTCCTTCTCCATCACCGCGACGCCCTCGGGGGCGGCCAGCAGCACGACGGCGGTGACATCGGTGGCGCCCCGCTCGATCAGCATCCGGATCGCCGCGACCAGCGTGCCGCCGGTGGCCAGCATCGGGTCGAGCACGTACACCTGGCGGCCGGAGAGGTCGTCCGGCATCCGGGTGGCGTAGGTGGAGGCCTCCAGGGTCTCCTCGTTGCGCACCATGCCGAGGAAACCCACCTCGGCGGTCGGCAGCAGCCGGGTCATCCCGTCCAGCATGCCCAGGCCGGCCCGGAGGATCGGCACCACCAGCGGGCGGGGGTAGCTCAGCCGGGTGCCGGTGGTGACCGCCACGGGCGTGGTGATCTCCACCTCGTCGGTGCGGACGTCCCGGGTGGCCTCGTACGCGAGGAGGGTCACCAGCTCGTCGGTGAGGCGACGGAAGGTCGGTGAGTCGGTGCGCTCGTCGCGCAGGGTGGAGAGCTTGTGGGCGACCAGGGGGTGGTCGACGAGGTGGATCCGCATGTCTCGACGATAGCCCGGGACCGGACACCCGTACGACACGCCGCGACCCGCCCGGATGACCCGGCGGCCGACCCGGTGCCCCGCCGGGCTCACTCAGTCATGACACGCCGTGACGCACCGAGAAGGTGAGGACGGAAAGGCCTCCTGTGGTATCAATCGGGCCGATTTGGGAATGTGACCTCTTATGACGAGCAACCCGAGGACCGGGGACGGCTCGGCGGACGAGCCCACGGGCCCGTCGGGCGGCCTCTCGGCCCCGCCCCCGGACCATCCGGAGACCGAGGCGGAACGCCGCAAGCGGCGGGCCGTGTTCCTGCGCGAACTCGCCGAGGCACGCGAGCTGCGCGAGCGGGTCCAGCCCCGGCGGACCAAGGAACGCCGCATGCGCGAAGCCATGCGGATGCGAACCTTCCGAATCTGACGGGCCCGACGGCCGTCCACCGGCTCCCGGCCGGCGCTTCCGACACGACCTGCAAAGACGCGCTGCAGAACACCCCCCGCAAAGGCGGGCTTTCTGTCACGATTCCGATGGGACGGTCCGAACAGCGGACCGCCTCTGGCGCGGGGGCGGCCAGATTCCGCGTTGCCCAAACGCGCCGACAGCCGAGACCGAGATCTGGGAGTGTCCCTGGTGGCGTACTTCGCTGCAGTGCTTGCTCGCACCGAGGACGGGTGGGATGTGAGCGAGACGGAGCTCGACGACGTCGAAACCCTGGCCGATCTGGCGGATCTCGCCCGCGCGGCCTCGCAGGGCGACGACAGCGTCCTGGTCTTCATCGAACAGGAGGATGCCTGGTTCGCCATCGTCCGGGTGGACGGTGAGGAGGATCCTCGAATCTTCGTGTCGGACGGCGCCGCGGCCGCCCGCAGTTCCTACGGCTCCGTCCTCACCGACGAGCTGGTCGACCAGGCCGGCGAGAGCGAGTTCGGCGACCTCGACAACCTGGTCGCCGAGCTGGAGGACGAGACGGAGGCGCAGGAGGAGGACGAGGAGGAGGCCGCCCTGCGGGGCGGCGTCCCGGTCGGCCCGCTCGGCGACGCCCACCTGCTCACCGAGTTCGGGCTCTCCTCCGACGAACTGCTGGCCCTCAGCGGCGAGGGCGCGGTGCCGGGCGACGCCCTGGAGGAGATCGCCGAGGCCCTCGGCTGCGGCGAGGTCCTGGAGGCGGTCCGGTAGCGGCCGGTGCCCACCGCCGGATGCCGGACACTGGATGCCATGCAGTCCGCCTCCGCCCCGCAGACAGACCCGCAGCCAGACCTCCAGCAGATAGCCGCGCGGATAGCCCCGCTGCCCGCCCCCGTCCGCCCCGACCCGGTCCGTGACCGCTGGGCGGCGCCGATGCGCCTCGCCATCGCCGAGGCCGCGCTGGCGCCGGCCACCGGGGACGTCCCGGTCGGGGCGCTCGTCCTGGGCCCGGACGGCGAGGTGATCGGACGCGGCCACAACGAGCGCGAGGCGGTCGGCGACCCGACCGCGCACGCCGAGGTGGTCGCGATCCGGCAGGCTGCCGAGAACCTGCGGACGGCCGCCCGCGCCACGCCCGGCGGACGGCGCGAGGGCGAGTGGCGGCTGACCGGCTGCACACTGGTCGTCACCCTGGAGCCCTGCACCATGTGCGCGGGCGCCATCGTGCTGTCCCGGATCGACCGGGTGGTCTACGGCGCCCTCGACGAGAAGGCCGGTGCGGCCGGCTCGCTCTTCGACGTGATGCGCGACCGCCGGCTCAACCACCGCCCCGAGGTGATCCGGGGCGTCCTCGCCGAGGAGTGCGGCGCGCAGCTGCGCGGGTTCTTCGACACCCACCGCTGACGCCCACCACTGACACCCGCCGTTGAACGGGCGCCCCGATACGGATTTCGTGACGGCGCCACCCGTCCGGTAGAGTTCCCCTCGGTAGCGTGTCCGAGCGGCCAAAGGAGCACGCCTCGAAAGCGTGTGTGGGGGCAACTCCACCGTGGGTTCGAATCCCACCGCTACCGCCAGCATCACGAAGGGCCCCGACCGGAGACGGTCGGGGCCCTTCGTCGTTCCACCGTTCGTTCCGCGCCACGCCGGTGCGCCGCGCCGACCGCCGGACATGGAAAAGCTCCGTACCCGGGGCCGATGACCACCAACGCCCGGCGAGTACGGAGCCTGGAGGGGGAGCGGTTCGGGGGGATGACCGCTCCCCCGGGCGGAGTCCCACAACCGGGGCCGCGTCGGGGGGGAGTCGCGGCGCCCGGTCCCACAGCGGGGAACTCCGGATCCACGTGCCGGGGGATTCCTGCCAGATCCTCGGCACATCACCCATCCTGCTTCACCACCCGCCTCCGGGCACCCGGAGAAAGGCCCCACTCACGGGGACCTTCGTCCCGCCGGGTGAACGCGTCGCACACTTGATGGGCCGTCCGGTGGATAAGCTGCCACTGCAGAGGGACGTTCGGGGACCGAATGGCGGCGACCCACGGCAGGGAGGAAGGTCATCAGATGGCGCAGGCGAAGAAAATCGGCATGGTTCTCCTGCTCATCTTCGTGCTCTACACGATCATCACCTCGCCGACCCGGGCCGCCGAGCTCGTGCAGCTGGGGTTCGAGGGGATCTCGAACGCGGCCAAGGCGGTCGGCACCTTCATGACCGGGCTGGTGAAGTAGCCGGGGTCGCTCGTTCGGCCCCGGGGGCACCGGCTACGGTGGGCGGGACCCTCAAACCCCGTCCGCTAGGAGCGGCATCGTGATCCGGCACCTGGTCCTGTTCAAGCTCAACGAAGGCGTCGGCAAGGACGACGAGCGCGCGGTCGCCGGCGCCAAGGCGTTCGAGGCGCTCGGCTCGGTCATCCCCGAGCTGCGCGAGTGGGAGTGCGGCTGGAACACCACCGACCGTGACATCGCCTACGACTACGCGATCAACAGCCTGGTCGAGGACCGCGAGACGCTGCAGTCCTACATCGCCCATCCGGCGCACCAGGCCGCGGCCGGCCAGTGGCGCGAGTTCGCCACCTGGGTGATCGCCGACATCGAGGTCTGATCCCGGAGCACCCCCCGGACGGCCTGCGGCGCCCTGCCCGAGACCCGGGCGGGGCGCCTCGCCCTGTCCGCGAACGCCCCTCCGGGCACCCTCCGCCGGGCCCGGCGCGGCGCCGGCCCGGCACCAACACACCTCAGCGCGGTGCTTGCCCGCCTGCGCCCGCCTTGTGATGCTATGACCGGTTTTGCCGGACATGGCGAGGTGGTGAAACGAGACGCGACACCCGCTCCGCAGGTCCCATCATTGTCGACTTCGGGAGGGGTGACGTGTCCGTGCGGACACCAGGGAGTGCGCCGGGCACCGGCACCGGACCATCCGCCGCGCAGCCACCTGCGCAACCACCTGCGCAACCCCCCGCGCAGGCCGCCGTACGCCCGGTGGCACAGCCCGGGGACGAGGTGCTGGCCGCCGTCATCGGCCCGGCCGGCGAACTGCGGCCGGACGGCCTGCGCGGCCCCGGCGGCCGCCCCGTCGTGGACGTCCGGACCCTGACCCGGGTGCTGTTCGAGCGGCTCGCCGAGCTGCCCCCGGACACCCCCGAACGGGAGCGGGTCAGGGCCGCGCTGATCGAGGTCAACATCCCGCTGGTCCGCTACGCGGCCACCCGCTTCCGCAGCCGCAGCGAGCCGATGGAGGACGTGGTCCAGGTCGGCACGATCGGCCTGATCAACGCGATCGACCGGTTCGACCCGACCCGGGGGGTGCAGTTCCCGACCTACGCGCTGCCGACCATCCTCGGGGAGATCAAGCGGTACTTCCGGGACAACGTCCGCACCATGCACGTACCACGCCGGCTCCAGGAGCTCTGGGTGCAGGTCAGCGGGGCGATGGAGGAGCTGACGGTGGTCCACGGGCGGGCGCCCAAGGTGCCCGAGATCGCCGCCAGCCTGCGCATCCCGGAGGAGGACGTCCGGGCCTGCCTCGCCGCCGGACGGGCGTACAACGCGGCCTCACTGGAGGCGGCGCAGGAGCACGAGGGCGGGCTCGCCCTGCTCGACCGGCTCGGCTACGAGGACTCGGCGCTGGCCGAGGTCGAGCACCGGGACATGGTCCGCCACCTGCTGGTCCAGCTGCCGGAGCGGGAGCGGCGGATCGTCATGCTGCGATTCTTCGCCAACCTGACGCAGTCGCAGATCAGTACCGAGCTGGGGATGTCCCAGATGCATGTCTCACGGCTGCTCTCACGCATCCTGACCCGGCTTCGGACCGGCAACTCCTGGGAGGAGTAGGCCCCGCAAACCCGCCGGAACCCGGCGAACCGACCGGCCGGATCAAGATTGCTGCGCGTTACCGAGGCGTGACATCTTGCGACGTTCGGGTTTGCCGTGGACCGTGTTCCGGTATGGAGGGGGAGGGCGTCGCCGGGAACCACCGCGCGACGGCACCCGTTCAACTGTCAGTCACGAGGGGGTGGGTGCATGTCCGGCGAACTGGGCACTGCGGAGATCCACGCTGGTCAGGCCAATGGCACGGCGGTCGCCGTCGACCGGATCCCGCTCCAGCGGGGCCCGGCCGCACCGCCCGGGACCGGCCCGGAGCCCGAGGCCGTTCCGGGAGCCGCGCCCGCTCCGGAGGCACCACCCGGCGCCGGGCTGGACACCCGGACGCTCTCCCGCTCGCTCTTCCTGCGGCTGGCCGCCCTGGAAGCCGGCAGCGAGGAGCACACGTACGTCCGCGACACCCTGATCGAGCTCAACCTGCCGCTGGTCCGGTACGCCTCGGCGCGTTTCCGCAGCCGCAACGAGCCGATGGAGGACATCGTCCAGGTCGGCACGATCGGCCTGATCAAGGCGATCGACCGGTTCGACCCGGAGCGCGGGGTGGAGTTCCCCACCTTCGCGATGCCCACCGTGGTCGGCGAGATCAAGCGCTTCTTCCGGGACACCAGCTGGTCGGTCCGGGTGCCGCGGCGGCTCCAGGAGCTGCGGCTGGCGCTCACCAAGGCCGGCGACGAGCTGGCCCAGCGGCTGGACCGCTCCCCCACCGTCGCCGAGCTGGCTGGCTGCCTCGGCGTCAGCGAGGAGGACGTGGTCGAGGGCCTGGCGGTGGGCAACGCGTACACCGCCAGCTCGCTGGACTCCAGCCCGGGCGAGGAGGACGGCGACGGCCCGCTGGCCGAGCGGCTCGGCTACGAGGACCTCGCCCTGGAGGGCGTGGAGTACCGGGAGTCGCTGAAGCCGCTGCTGGCCAAGCTGCCGCCGCGCGAGCGCCGGATCATCATGCTGCGGTTCTTCGGCAACCTCACCCAGTCTCAGATCGGCGAGGAGATCGGCATCTCCCAGATGCACGTCTCCAGGCTGCTGACCAAGACCCTCACCCAGCTGCGCGAGGGCCTGATCAGCGAGGGCTGAACCGACGGCCGGGCCGGGGCGGGCGGGCTCCCGGCCGGCCTACGGCTCCAGCAGGTTGGCGCGCAGGCCCGCCAGCACCTCGTCGTCCAGCCCCAGGCCGTCCTGCCAGAACTTGTCGAAGGTGACCCAGCCCGAGGCGACCTCCTCGAAGGCCGCCTCCAGGTAACAGCGCTCCGCCCGGAAGACCGGGAGCAGCAGCTCCGGCTCCCGCATCAGACCGCGGGTGCCGAAGCCGTCCACGACGGCCTCCACGATCGCGGCGGAGCGCTCGTTGGTCAGCAGGTAGTCGGCGAAGACCGTCTCGCGGTCCACCCCGAGAGCGGTGAGCAGGACGGCCGCCGTCCAGCCGGTGCGGTCCTTGCCGGCCGAGCAGTGGAACAGCAGCGGTGGCCCGTCCGGCGCGGCCAGCAGGCGCAGCACGGTGGCGAAGCGCTCGCGGGCCACCGGGTCGGTGACGAACCAGCGGTAGAGGCCGGTCATCATGGCGGTGGCCCGGCCGTCGCCGAGCAGCGCGCGCTGTCTCTCCGGGCTGCGGTCGGCCAGGGCGTCGCGCAGCGCGACGTAGATGTCGAAGTGGGCGGCGAAGACCGGCAGATGGTGCAGGGTCACACCGTCCGGGGTGGTGCGCTCGACGGTGATCGGGGTGGCGGACAGCTCGGCGGCCGCGATCTCGGCGACCGGCAGGCCGGGGATGCGGTCCGGTCCGGCCTCGCGGACCTCGTCGAGGCTGCGCAGATCGACGACCTGGCGCAGGCCGAGCACCCCGAGCAGGCGGAGGTCCTCGTCGGTGAGCCGGTTGAGGCCGTCGCTGCGCAGGGCGACGCCGTGCCGCAACCGCCGGCCGTCGGCCGTCCGGTAGCCGCCGAGGTCACGGGCGTTGACGGCCCCGCGCAGGCCGAGGGTCCGGGCGGCCTCGGCCGCCCGCGCCGACGGCTGCGTCGTTTTCCCGGCGTGCTGGATTGCGGGGGTCTCGGTCTGCTGCTCGGTCACGCGACGGCCTCCATTGGATATTCGGGCTCCGGCATGGCACAAGCCGCCGGATATTGCATGAACCTGCCCACTGGAAGCGGCAGATGTGCAAGAGTGTCATGCGCGACGCCGCCAGTGTAGGGTGCCGCCGAACCGCCTCCGCCATACGATGCGTGACCAGCGGTAACACTCCGGCTCCGGTCTTTAATTTTCAATTCGTTATTTGCGCAACCAGTGCGGTTCCGGCCACAATCGGCGCCTCCATGGCATCGCCATGAACGTTGGTAACAGATTCGCTGCACTCCCGCCTTTTCGGTCCCAATCGGGGCGGAGTCTCCACCAGGATGGGCGCGGGCAGTCTGCTGCCCCGCGAACAGCGACAGGGCAGGCGAGTGCCGAGCAGCGGAGCGCTCTGCCCAGGGGAGGAACACACATGGGTCGAGCGACCCGAAGAGTTGCCGTCTGCGCGGCGGCCGTGCTGCTGGCCGGTGGCCTGCAGACGTCCCTCGCACACGGTGTCACCACGGCCCCCAGGATCGACCTCACGGTCCTGGTGATCGACGACGGCGGGCCCGCGACGGCGGCCATCGCCGCCGAGCTGAAGAGCCAGGGCACGCCCTACAAGCTCATCAACCTCAACGACGCCAACCGCCCGGTGATCGACGCCGCGTTCCTCAGCGACACCGTCAACGGGCAGCCGCGCGGGAAGTTCCAGGGCGTCGTGATGCCCAACGACAACCCGTTCGCGGCCGGGTCGGCCGAGATGGCGGCCCTCGCCACCTACGAGGCCGCCTTCGGCGTCCGCCAGGTCGACGCCTACACCTACGCCCGCCCGGACGTCGGTCTCAACTGGGCCCAGAACCCCGGCTACATGGGCAGCCTCGACGGCTTCCAGGCGGCGGTCACCACCGCCGGCACCGCCGGCCCGTTCGGCTACCTCAAGGGCGCCGTCCCGTTCGAGGACAACGACCCGGCGGTCAGCGAGAGCTACGGCTACCTGGCCACCCCGCTCGGCTCGCTGCCGGCCGGCGCGTCCTTCACGCCGCTGGTCGACGTGCCGATCCCGGGCTCCACCGCCCGCGGCTCGCTGGTCGGCGAGTACAGCCACGACGGCCGCAAGGAACTGGTCGTCACCTTCGTCTACAACCAGTACCAGCAGCAGTACCGGCTGCTGGCACGCGGCATAGTCGACTGGATAACCCAGGGCGTCCACCTCGGCTACGACCGCAACTACTTCGCGGCCCACGTGGACGACGTCTTCCTGGCCGACGACCGCTGGGACACCGTGCTCAAGTGCACCCCCGGTGACGTCACCTGCCCGCCCGGCACCCCCGAGACGGCCAACCCGATCCGGATGACGACCGCCGACGCGCAGCACGCCAAGCAGTGGCAGACCGACAACGACTTCACCATGGACATGGTGTTCAACGGCGGCGGCAGCGAGGACTGGAAGGCCGACCACAACACCACCACCGACCCGGTGGTGAACCAGATGATCGCCGACCAGACCAGCTACCGGTGGATCAACCACACCTACACGCACCCGTACCTGGGCTGCCTGCAGGACGTCTCGGTGGTGCCGTGGAAGTGCACCAAGAACGCCTCCGGCAGCACCGTCTGGGTCGACCAGGCCACCATCTCGTCCCAGGTCAAGAACAACATCGACTGGGCCGCGGCGCACAGCCTGGGCATCGATAAGACAGAGCTGGTCACCGGTGAGCACTCCGGCCTGCTGACCGCTCCCCAGGAGACCAGCGACAACCCGTACCTGGCGCCCGCGCTGGCCGCCAACGGCGTCAAGTGGACGGCCAGCGACGCCTCCCGCGAGTCCGCCCAGCGGGCCGTCGGCTCGTCCGTGCTGACCGTGCCGCGTTACCCGATGAACGTCTTCTACAACGCCGGCACGGCGAAGGAGCAGACGGACGAGTACAACTGGATCTACACCAGCACGGCGAACGGCGGCAGCGGCGTCTGCGAGAACAACGCCAACTCCACCTGCCTGCCCACGCCGCTGGACGTCAACACCGGCTACCAGTCGTACATCGTGCCGCTGGAGGCCCGGATCGACCTCGGCCACGTGCTGAGCAACGACCCGCGGCCGCACTTCGTCCACCAGTCGAACCTGTCCGAGGACCGGATCGTCTACCCGGTGCTGGAGAAGGTGCTCTCCACCTACCGTTCGCTGCACGCCGACAACGCGCCGATCGTGAACCTGCCGCAGCGCGAGATCGGCGCGGAGTTCCAGCGCCGCGCGGCCTGGAACACGGCCCTCGCCTCCGGCCAGGTCACCGCCTACCGGGTCGGCGAGACCGTCACGGTGGTCGCCCCGACCGGCGTCCAGGTCCAGGCCACCATGCCGGCCGGCACCACCCAGACGATGACCATCGGGTCGGCCGCGTTCGGCACCGCGTACGCCGGTACGCTGTCCGGCTGGGTGAAGCCCGGTCAGCTGCAGAGCAGTGTCACGCTCAAGCTGACCGCGGCCGGAACCCCGGCGGCCCCGGCCGTCGCCGCGCCGTCCGCCGCCGCCAAGGCGGTGCCGGCTCCGGCGCCGGCCGACAAGAAGGTGGTGCCCCAGGGCACCGTCGACGCCGTCCCGGCCGGCCCGGGCGACACCGCCCGGACCGACGCCCCGACGCTGGTCCCCGGCAGCGGGGCTCCGGTGGCGGGCAAGGGCGTCGTCACGAGCAGCAGCACCAACGGCAACGCCAAGGGCGGCGCCAAGGGCGGTCAGGCCTCCGGGGGGAAGGCCGAACCCGCCAGGAAGACCGCCGGCCAGCCCGGCACCCGCTAACAGGTGATACCGGTGGTGGGGGCGGGCCGTCCCCCGGCCCCACCACCGGCACCCGGACCGGCCACCCAGGCCGGACGCTTGACGCAAGGACAGGAGGGGGGACAAGCATGCGCGTCACCCTGCTCACCGAGGGAACGTATCCACACCAGCACGGCGGTGTGAGCGTCTGGTGCGACCAGCTCGTCCAGGGCATGCCGGACGTCGACTTCGACGTCATCGCCGTCACCGGCACCGGCCACGAACCGCTGGCCTGGGAGCTGCCCGCCAACGTACGGTCCGTCACGACCGCGCCGCTGTGGGGCCCGCCCTCCGAGGCGAGGGCGCCACGCGGCAAGGAGATGCGCCGTTTCCTCAACGCGTACGAGCGCTTCCTGCACTCCATCCTGGACCCGGTCTACACCACCCACTTCGGCACCGAGCTGTACGGCTTCGCCGACCTCGCCCGGCGCGGGCTGCTCAGCCCGGCGCTGCGCAGCGAGCGCGCCCTGCGCACCCTCCAGCACGTCTGGACCCGCGACTACCTCTCCACCGCCGTCTCCCGGCCCACCCTGCACGACGCGCTGAACGCCACCGACCTGCTGGAGCACGCGCTGCGCCCGCTCTCGGTCGAGCCGCCGCAGGACGGCGTCGCGCACGCCGCCAGCGGTGGCCTGGCCACGCTGCCGGGGCTGATCGCCTCACAGCAGTACGGCGTACCGTTTCTGCTCACCGAGCACGGCATCTACCTGCGCGAGCGCTACCTCGGCTACCGCACCGGCCCCTACCGCTGGCCGGTCAAGGCGCTGCTGCTCGGCTTCTACCGGATGCTCGCCGAGGAGAGCTACCGGCGGGCCGCGCTGGTCACCCCCGGCAACCGGTACAACCGGCGCTGGGAGGAGCGCGGCGGCACGCCGTCCGCCCACATCCGCACCGTGTACAACGGCGTGGACCCCGCCGCCTTCCCGCCGGCCGGGCCGGAGCCGGAGACGCCCACGCTCAGCTGGGCCGGCCGGGTCGACCCGATCAAGGACCTGGAGACCCTGATCCGGGCCTTCGCGATCGTCCGGCACGAGATACCCGAGGCGCGACTGCGCCTGTTCGGCGGCACGCCCAAGGGTGGCGAGGCGTACCGCGACACCTGCATAGCCCTGGCCGCCGAGCTCGGCATCGCCGACTCGGTGGCCTTCGAAGGCCGCGTCGCCGACATCACCGACGCGTACGCGGCGGGGAACGTGGTGATGCTCTCCAGCATCAGCGAGGGCTTCCCGTTCACCCTGATCGAGGCCATGTCCTGCGGCCGTTCCACCGTCTCGACCGACGTGGGCGGCGTGCGCGAGGCCGTCGGCGACACCGGTCTGGTCGTCCCGCCGCGCGAACCCGAACCGATGGCCGCCGCCGCCCTCGAACTGCTCCGCGACCCGGAACGCCGGGCCCGGCTGGGCGAGCAGGCCCGGCTGCGGGTGATCGAGCAGTTCACCCTCCGGCAGAACATCGACGGCTTCCGCGGCATCTACACCGAACTCCTCGGCACCGCCCGCTGGCTGCCGAACGGCGTGGTCGCGGTCGACGACGCCATCCCGGTCGACGACGGCGCACCCGCCGCGGACTGGGCGCAACCGCTGGCGGTTGCGCGGCGCAGCGAGGTGGGCGCATGAGCGGTCCTCTTCGCCTGGTTCCGGACGAGGCCGGCCCCGAGTGGGCCGAGCAGACCGTCCAGTTGCGCACCCTGCCGCGCAAGCGCCGCCGGCCGGTGCTGCCTGAGCAGCGTCCCGAGCCCGAGGAGCAGCTGGAGCTCTCCCCGGACCCGCTGGACGAGCTCGCCGAGCGGCTCGCCGACGTCTGCGCCGATGCCGTCCACCCGTACGAGATCGCGGCCTTCCTGGAGTCCGACGGCCTCTCCGACGAGCAGGCCGGGCTGCTGTACGGCCGCCCCGACGCCTTCACCGTCGCCGAGGAGCTGTTCGAGAAGGTCCAGCGCCGCTACCCCGGTCCGAGTTCGGAGTTCGCCAACCCCTGGCGGGCCGACCCCTGGCGCTGTGTGGTGCGCGGCCTGGTGTTCGCCCTGCCGGGCCTCGGCTACCTGCTCGGCGCCAACCTGTTCGCGGCCACCCGGATGCGGTTCGGCCTGCCGTCGGGGATGCTCGCGCTCTCCGTCGCCACCCTGGTCAGCTGGTCCTGGAACCAGGCACTGGCGCACCGCTCGTACGCCTGGCTCGGCCGTGGCCGGCGCCGGGCGGCCGGGATCTGCCTGGCCGTCGGCGCGCCGCTGGGCGCGCTGATCGCGGCCACCGCCGGGTACGTGGTCGGCGGGCCGCTCGGCTCGCTCTGCTTCGCCGCCGGGCAGTCCGGCTATCTGGCCGCCGCCACCGTGCTGCTGGTGCTGGGCCGGGAGAAGTTCCTGCTGCTGGCGCTGGCGCCGTCCGCGCTGGGCGCCGGGGTGGTGCTCGCCGTGGACGTGCCGCAAGTGGTCCGGACCGTCGTCCTGCTGGCCTCGCTGGGGCTGGCGGCGGGGCTGGCCACCCGCGAGATCGTCCGCTGCCTGCGCAGCGAGCAGGACGCCACCGTGCTGAAGCTGCCGCTGCGGCACGAGCTGCCGCACCTGCTGTTCGGCCTGGCGGTCGGCACCCTCACGCTGATCGCCGGCCTGGGTGCCACCATTCACCAGGCCGTCCGCACCGGCGCGGCCGAGGGGGCGTCCGCCAGCCCGACCGGGCCGGCCATGATCGCGCTGACGCTCAGCCTCGGGCTCGCCGAGTGGCTGCTCTTCCGCTACCGGGCGATGGCCGTGGCCACGCTGCGCACCAGCCACACCGCCGGGGAGTTCACCCGCCGCACCGGCGGCGTGCTGCTCGGCTGCCTGTTCATCTACCTCACCACCGTGGCCGCGCTGGACGCAGCCGCCACCGTGCTCTGGCCCGGCGCCCCGGCGCTCGGTGTACCGGCGCTCGGTGCGCTGCTGCTGCTCGGCGGCTCACTCTGGCTGGCGCTGCTGCTGAACGCCTTCGGGCTCAGCTGGAGCACCGCCCTGATCTGTCTGGCCGCCGCGGGCGCCGAGTGCGCCGGGCTGCTGACCGGTGTGGATCCGACGCTCCTGCAGCTGTTCGGCTGCGGGGCGGCGGCCGTCGTCCTCACCGCCATCGCCGGGCCTGTGCTCGGCCGCACCACCAAGCACCGCTGAGACAGCACCGCCGAACGACAGCGCCGCTGGCCCCAGCACCGCTGAACACACACGACAGCCGAACCGAACAGCACCGAACACGGCCGAGCCGCCACGAACCCGCTCGGCCGTCCCCGAACCCAGAAAGCGAACTCCCAGCATGAGCAGCGTCGCCGTCACCGGAGCCGAGGGTTTCATCGGCTCCCACCTCGTCGAGACCCTCGTCGCCGACGGTCATCAGGTCCGCGCCATGGTGCAGTACAACTCCTTCTCGTCCTTCGGCTGGCTGGAGACCCTGTCCGAGGAGGTGCTGGACTCGGTCGAGATCGTCCTCGGCGACGTCCGGGACCCGGGCTCGGTCAACGGCCTGGTCAAGGGCACCGAAGCGGTCTACCACCTGGCCGCGCTGATCGCGATCCCGTACTCCTACCGGGCCCCGCACTCGTACATCGAGACCAACGTCACCGGCACCCTCAACGTGCTGGAGGCGGTGCGCCACCTGGAGATCCCCCGCCTGGTGCACACCTCCACCAGCGAGACCTACGGCACCGCGCAGACCGTGCCGATCACCGAGGACCACCCGATCAACACCCAGTCCCCGTACGCCGCCTCCAAGGCCGGCGGGGACCGGCTGGCCGACAGCTACCACGCCAGCTTCGAGACCCCGGTCGTCACGCTGCGCCCGTTCAACACCTTCGGCCCGCGCCAGTCGATGCGCGCCGTCATCCCGACCGTGATCGCCCAGCTGGCCGCCGGCGAGCGCGAGATCACCCTCGGCGACCTGCGCCCGACCCGCGACTTCACCTTTGTGAAGGACACCGCGAACGCCTTCCGCACGGTCGGCACCGCCCCCGCCGAGACCGTCGTCGGCAAGACCTTCAACGCCGGCACCGGCGGCGAGATCTCGGTCGGCGACCTGGTCGCCCTGGTCGGCAAGCTGATGGACGTCGACCTCACGGTGAAGGAGGACGAGCAGCGCATCCGCCCCGCCAACTCCGAGGTGATGCGCCTGGTCGCCGACGCCACCCGGCTGCGCGCCGCCACCGGCTGGGCTCCGCGGTTCTCCCTGGAGGAGGGCCTGGAGCAGACGATCGAGTTCTTCCGGGACCCGGCCAACCTGGCCCGCTACAAGACCGGTCTCTACAACGTCTGACCCCGCCGCGCTCCTCCCTCCCTGCCAGCACCGATTTCCAAGGCTCCTGTCGCACCATCATCCGTGGGGGAAACACCATGCACGCAGTGATCCTGGCCGGCGGTAAGGGCGTACGCCTTCGCCCCTACACCACCGCGCTCCCCAAGCCACTCGTCCCGATCGGCGACCAGCACGCGATCCTGGAGATCGTGATGCGCCAGCTCGCCGCCGCGGGCTTCAAGACCGTCACCCTCGCCATCGGCCACCTCGGCCACATCATCCGCGCCTACGTCGGCAACGGCTCGCAGTGGGGCCTGCGGGTCGGCTACGCCGTCGAGGACAGCCCGCTCGGCACCATGGGCCCGCTGCTCACCATGCAGGACCGGCTGCCCGAGCACTTCCTGGTGATGAACGGCGACATCCTCACCGACCTGGACTTCGCCGGGGTGCTCAGGCACCACGAGGCGTCCGGGGCTCCGCTCACCATCGCCACCTACGCCCGCCAGGTGAAGATCGACTTCGGTGTGCTGACCTCCGAGGCCGGCCGCATCACCGGGTTCCAGGAGAAGCCGAGCATCGACTACCGGGTCTCGATGGGCGTGTACGGCGTGTCCCGCTCGGCCCTGGCCTCGTACACCCCCGGCCTGCCACTGGGCTTCGACGAGCTGGTGCTGGACCTGCTGGCCACGCAGACCCCGCCGTCCGCCTACGAGTTCAGCGGCTACTGGCTGGACATCGGCCGCCCGGACGACTACGACCGGGCCAACGCGGAGTTCGCGGTCAACCGCTCGCTGCTGCTGCCCGGCGAGCCGGTCGAGGGCCTGTACGCCGTCCCCGGAAGCGGCTCGGAGCTGTCGATCCCGGCCGCCCGCACCGCGCCGGACGCCGTCGAACAGCCCGCGACCGCCGCCGCGGGCCCCGAGAACGACGGACGGGCCGCGTGAGAATCCTGCTGCTCGGCGCGGACGGCTTCCTCGGCCGCCACGCCGCCGCCGTCCTGCGGTCGCTGCCCGGTGCCACCGTGCTGACCGCCGGGCGGCGGCCCGACCACGACCTCCGGCTGGACCTCGCCACCGCCCGGACCGGCCCGCTCGGCGAGGAACTGGCCGCGCTGGCGCCCGACGCGGTGGTCAACTTCGCCGGCGCGGTGGCCGGCAGCGCCGTCACCCTCGCCGAGGTCAACGCGCGCGGCCCGGCCGTGCTCGCCGAGGCCCTGCGGCAGGGCGCCCCGGCGGCGCGCCTGGTGCACATCGGCTCGGCCGGCGAGTACGGCGTCTGCGCACCCGGGAGCTCGCTCGCCGAGGACGCCGACGCCCGCCCGGTCGGCGTGTACGGCGCCACCAAGCTGGCCGGCTCCCTCGCGGTGGCCGGTTCACCGCTGGACGCCGTGGTGCTGCGGGTGTTCAACCCGGTCGGCCCGGGAGCACCGGCGGGCTCGCTGCCCGGCCGGCTCGCCGCGGAACTGCGCCGGGCCGCCCCGGACGGGGCCGACGGGGTGGTGAAGGTCGGGGATCTCTCGGCCCACCGCGACTTCGTCGACGCCCGGGACATCGCCCGCGCGGTCGGTCTGGCGGTCACCGCCGAGGGTCCGCTGCCCCGGGTGCTCAACCTCGCCTCCGGGCGGGCGAAGCCGGTCCGGGCGATCGCGGACGGCCTGGTCGCGGCGGCCGGCTTCACCGGCCGGATCGACGAGAGCGGCGCCGGCTCCGAGCGCTCGGCCGCCGTCTCGTGGCAGCAGGCCGATGTCTCGGCCGCCGCCCGGGCCCTCGGCTGGCAGCCGGAGACCGGCCTCGCCGACACCCTGCGCGACCTCTGGCTCGGCACCGCCGAGCCCGTCCCCGCCCCGGCCGTCGCATGACGGGCGGCAGCCACCTCGACGGCCGCCTGCTGGTGCCGCTGTACGTCCACCCCGCAGTGGACCCGGCGGCCTGGCAGGCGGTCGCCGCCGCCGACCCGGGCCGGATCGCCGCCGTCGTGCTCAACCTCGCCGACGGCCCGGGCGAGACCCCCGACAACGTCTTCGCCGAGGCCGCCGAGGAACTGCGCGCGGCCGGCCTGCCGCTGCTCGGCTACGCCGACACCGACTACGGCCGGAGGCCGCACGCGGCCGTGGTCGCCGACGTGCTGACCTACCGCCAGCGGCACGGGATCACCGGCGTCTACCTCGACCAGGTCGCCACCCACCCGGGCGCGCTGGCCCACTACCGGCGGCTGGCCACCGCGGCCCGGGCCGCCGGGTGCGGCACCGTGGTGTTCGGCCACGGCGACCACCCCGACCCCGGCTACGCCGAGGTCGGACTCGCCGACCTGCTGGTCACCTTCGAGGGCGACTGGGAGACGTACCGCTCGATGGCCCTGCCGGTGTGGACCGGCCGGCACGCGGCCGCCCGCTTCTGCCATCTCGTGTACGACGTGCCCGCCGAGCAGGCCCGGGACGCCGCCGCGCTGATCGCCGCCCGCCGGGCCGGCGTCGGCTGCGCCGTCCCGGGCGCCGGGGAGAACCCCTGGCGCACCCTGCCGTACGGCCTGACCGCCGCCGAACTGGCATGACCTGAACCGGAGTTCGAGTACCCGTGACCCGCCGCACCCGGCCCCTGCCGGCCGCCATCGCCCTCGCCACCGCCCTGCTGGCGACCTCGTGCAGCTCAGGCTCGAACGCCGGGGACGACCCCTCGGCCGATGCCACCGGCGCCCAGCCGCCCGCGGCCACCGCCACCCCCGACCCCGGGGCGTCGAGCGGCCCGGGCACCCCCGGCACCCCGGACGCGCCGTCCACCCCGGGCACCCCGCCCAGCGCCGTCCCGGGCACCCCGACCACCGCCCCGGGCACCCCGGCCACCGGCACGCCGGGCACCCCCGGCGGCACCGCGCCGGGCACCACCACCCCGGGCGCCACCCCGCCCCAGCCCGCCGGCGCCCGCTGGCAGCCCGCGCCCGGCCTCGCCTGGCAGTGGCAACTCGGCGACGGCGTCGACCAGTCGGTGGACGTACCGGTCTACGACATCGACGGCTTCGAGAACGACGCCTCGGTGGTCGCCGCGCTGCACGCCAAGGGCCGCAAGGTGATCTGCTACATCAACGCCGGCTCCTGGGAGGACTTCCGCCCCGACTCCGCCGCCTTCGCCAAGGCCCTCCAGGGCTCCGGCAACGGCTGGAAGGGCGAGAAGTGGTTCGACATCCGGAAGATCGACCAGCTGAAGCCGCTGATGGCCGCCCGCTTCGACATGTGCAGGGCCAAGGGCTTCGACGCCATCGAGCCCGACACCATCGAGGCGTACAACCAGAAGAGTGGCTTCCCGCTGACCGCCGAGGACCAGCTCCGGTACAACCGCATGCTGGCCTCGCTCGCCCACGAGCGCGGGATGGCGATCGGCCTGAAGAACGACCTGGAGCAGATCCCGGCGCTGGTCGGCGAGTTCGACTTCGCGGTGAACGAGGAATGCGCCGAGTTCAACGAGTGCGACCGGCTCTCGCCCTTCATCCAGGCGGGCAAGGCGGTCTTCCATGTCGAGTACAAGCTCGGCACGGAGAAGTTCTGCGCCCGGACCAAGGGTCTGGGCTTCAGCTCGATGCAGAAGAAGCTCGAACTGGACGCCTGGCGACGGCCCTGCTGAGAGCCACGGACATGGCGGGCGCCGCCAGGCGGTCCACCGAGGGGGTTACTTGACCGCCAGCCAGATGACGGCACCCAGAACGGCCACCGCGACGACCGCGATCAGCGCGATCACACCGGTGCGGTTGCCACCGCCGCTGCTGCTGCCGTAGGTGGAGACGGAGCCCGGTGCCTGAGGTGCCGGGGTCTCGTCGACGAACGCCCGGAACATCTGGGTGCTGCCGGCGGGGTCGTAGTCGTTGTCAGCCATGGCACGGACTCTAACGAATCCGCGCGCCCGGCCGACACCCCGGACCCTCCTCCGGCCCTCACCACCCGCGAGTGCAACAACGGTGCGACAAGCGGGTGAAGCCTGTCCGGATCATGGAATGCGGGCCACCGTGATCGGGTTGACTCCGACCATGACCGAAAACCACAGTGACGCCGGGCGCAGTGTGCAGCTCGGCACCTCCGACCTCGCCGTCCACCCGCTCTCCCTCGGCGGCAACGTCTTCGGCTGGACGGCCGACGAGGAGCAGTCCTTCGCCGTGCTCGACGCCTACGCCGCCGCCGGCGGCAACTTCGTCGACACCGCCGACGTCTACTCCTCCTGGGTGCCCGGCAACACCGGCGGCGAGTCCGAGACCATCATCGGCAACTGGCTGCGCAGCCGGGGCAACCGCGACGACATCGTGATCGCCACCAAGGTCGGCCTCCACCCCGAGGCGCTCGGCCTGGGCGCGGCCAACATCAAGTCCTCCGTCGAGGGTTCGCTGCGCCGTCTCGGTATCGAGCGCATCGACCTCTACTACACCCACCAGGACGACGACACCCCGGTCGAGGAGTTCGTCACCGCGCTGGACGAGCTGGTGAAGGAGGGCAAGGTCCGCGAGATCGGCGCCTCCAACATCGGCGCCGAACGGCTCGCCGAGGCGCTGGCCTTCTCCGAGCGCGAGGGCCTGGCCAAGTACGTCGCGGTCCAGCCGCACTACAACCTGGTTTCCCGCGCCACCTTCGAGGGCCCGCTCGCCGACGTGGTCGCGGAGCACGGCCTGGCCACCGTGCCGTACTACGCGCTCGCCTCCGGCTTCCTGACCGGCAAGTACCGCCTCGGCGGTGCCGGGGTGGCGAGCGCCCGCTCCGAGGGCGCCGCCCGCTACCTGGACGACCCGCGCGGCCCCAAGGTGCTGGAGGCGCTGGACACCGTCGCGGGCGAGCACGGCGTCGAGCCCGCCACGGTCGCCCTGGCCTGGCTGACCGCCCGCCCGACGGTCGCCGCCCCGATCGCCAGCGCCCGTACGGTCGAGCAGCTCCCGCCGCTGCTGGCCGCCGCCTCGCTGCGGCTCACCCCCGAGCAGACGGCTCTGCTGGACAGGGCCTCCGCCTGAGCGCACCGCAGGTCCCCGCACGCCCCGCAGGCTGCGAACACGCCCCCCCGTACGGGTCCTGTTCGCAGCCTGCGGGCGTTTTCGCGCACGCGGACCAGCCGTTCACGGCCGGAACGCGCCATGATGAACCATGGTCCACGAACGACCGGGTACCGAGCAGGACTTCACCGACCACACGGCCACCTGGCGCCGGTCGGCCGGCCAACCCGTCCGGGGCGGCCTGTTCGACGGCGCGGACGGCACGACGTACCCGCGGCCGGGCCCCGGCACCACGGCCGGCCCGGAAGTGACCGTCACCCCGGCCGAGCTGAGAGCCCGGGCCGGCACCGTCGACGAGATCCACGCGTGCTTCTCCGCCGTCGACGACCGCGCCCAGGAGTGGACCACCACCGCGTACGGCACGCTCGGCGGCTGGCGGACCGGACCGGAGCTGCGGGCCCGCGCGATCCGCTGGGACAACCAGGTGGCGACGCTGGGAAACACGCTCCACGACATCGCCCGGCGGCTGCGCACCACCGCCGACGCCTACACGGCGACGGAGGACGCGACCGGGCGGAACCTCTCCGGCGAACGGTGACGGGGCCGACCATGCTGAGCTACGAAGCCGTGACCACGGCCCGACTCGACACGCTGAACGGAGCCGCCGAGGAGTGGCGGGCGCTGCGCGGCCGCTACCTCGGACTGAAGGACCGGCTGACCGGCGAGGTCGTGACCGCGCTGGCCGGCGGCTGGGAGGGCGAGGCCGCGACCGAGGCCAGGGCGCTGATCCGGCGGGCCGCCGAACAGATCGAGGCCGCCGCCCAGGAGTCCGCGGACCTCGCCGGCCTGCTGGCCGACGCCGCCGGGCAGTTCGGCGAGGCCCAGCGCCGGCTCAGGCGGCTCGCCGACGAGGACGCCCCCGCCGGCCATCTGAAGGTGGCGCCCGACGGGACGGTCACCGACGTCCACCCGCTCCTGCACGACGAGTCCGCCCGGCACCAGCCGGACTTCCGGACGGCCTTCCTGCCCGGGCGGAGGCAGGCGGTCGACGACCTGGTCCACCGCATCGAGGCGGCACTGCGGCAGGCCACCGAGGCCGACGAGGCCGCGGCCTGGGCCCTGCGCTCCGACCCGAACGGCGCGGCCGACGACTCCTTCAACACCAGCGGCTGCCGCAGCCTGGACGAGGCCCGGGCGGCCCGCGCGGACCTCGGCGAGGCCCTCGCCCTGGCCGGAAAGGGCGGCGCCCTCTCCACCGCGGAGCTGACCAGGCTGAACGCCCTGCTCGACCGGCGCGGGAGCGACCCCGCCTTCGCCGAGGAGTTCGCCGTCACGCTCGGCCCGCAGGGCACCCTGGACTTCTGGCGCGACGTCAACGACCCGGCGAAGGCCGGCGCGTACGGCGGCGGGCGCGGCGAGGCCGTCCGGCGCCTCCAGACCTCGCTGGGCACCACCCTCGGCACCGCGACCCAGAGCCGCGGCCGGGCCATGCGGGACTGGGAACACGAGATCATCAGGCTCGGACCACGGGTCCGGAACCGCCCGGGCGGCGGCCCCACACCCTACGGCTACCAGCTGATGAGCAGCCTGCTGCGCTCCGGGGCGTACGACTCCGACTTCCTCAACGCCTACGGCGAGAGCCTGCTCGCCTTCGAGCGCGGCTCCGGGATCGGCCCGCAGGCCATCTGGGCCCCGGACTCCACCCAGCCGACGTGGGACCACCTCGGCGAGGGCCGCGGCGGCGACGCGGTGGCCGGCTTCCTCACGGCCCTGGGCCGCAACCCGCAGGCCTCGACCCGCTTCCTCGACCCGGGCGACCCCCGTCGCGGTGACCACCTGGCCTACCTGCTGAACGGCCGCCACTGGCCGGAGGAGCTGGTCGCCGGCGCCCGCGCCACCGGCCACCACTCGCTCGGCCTGGCCGTCGAGGCGGCCGCCACCGGCGACCGCCCGGGCCGGGAGGACGCCGTCAGGCACCACACCGAGGCCCAGGCCCGGGTGATGCGCGACACCGTCGGTCTGCTGGACGCCGGCATCGGCCACGAGAGGCTCCCGGACGGCCTGCGGCGCCCGCTCGCCGACGCGCTGGCCGACTACGCCGCCGACACCCACGACATCCTCTCCGGCACCAACCGCGCCGCCAAGGACCACGCGGGCGGGAACACCGGCGGCGTCTGGACCGACCAGGAGACCGGCGGAACCAGGATGGCCACCGACAAGGGCTCGCTGATCCGGCTCCTGCGCGGCGTCGCCGACGACCCGGACGCCCACCAGACCGTCCGCCGGGCCGAGCTGACGCACGTGGCCCAGCAGCTCTCCCAGCTCCCGCCGACCACGGCCGAGAAGGAGTGGAAGGGCCTGATGGCCAACTCCTCCGTCGCCCTCGGGGTCATCGACGCCGTCCAGGCCGACGCCATCCTCGACCAGCGCGACGACGACACCAAGGTCGAGGCCTGGAAGGCCAAGACCATGTACGCCGGGGTCGGCACCCCGCTCTCGCTCGTCCCCGTCCCCGGGATGGGCGAGGCCGCCCAGCGCCTCCTCGGCGCCGGGCTCACCCAGTGGCAGAGCAGCGCCACCGACGAGATCAACGCGGCCGCGGCCGGCCGGATCGAGCGGAACACCCTCACCGGCGGCGACGGCGGAAGCGGCCACGAGGGGATCAGCGCGATGGTCGAGACGTGGCAGACGGAACGACGGCGGCAAAGCCCCGACGCCCTCGACGTGGACTGGGACGAGCAGCAGATGCGGACGGTCTACGACACCGGCCGCTCGGACGCCGCCACCGCCCTCGGCCGCGGCGGCGAGAACAGCTAGGAGCATTCGCCGGGTCAGGCCCCGGCGGGGGCCCGGGCCGTGTCCCCGGAGGGCCCGGGCCGCGACGTCCTACGGACGCCCGAAGTGGGTCGGGTAGTAGCCCTGGCTCAGGCTGGAGATCCGCACCGTCGTCCCCGGCCTGGGCGCCTCGACGAACTTGCCGCCGCCCAGGTAGATCCCCACGTGGTGGATGCCGGAGGCCCGGCCGCTGTCCGACCAGAACACCAGATCGCCGCGGCGCAGCTGCCCGGCGCTGATCGGCGTGGTGGCCGCGTACTGGTCGTCGGCCACCCGCGGCAGGCTGATCCCGCTGCGCCGGTACGCCTGCTGGACCAGCCCCGAGCAGTCGTAACCGGACGGGCCGTTGCCACCCCAGACGTACGGCTTGCCGAGCTGGGCGAGCGCGTAGTCGATCGCGGTCTCCACGCTGCCGGAGGCGGGCGCGCTGTCGGCGGCGGGCCGGGTGGCGGGCTGGGCGGGAGCGGGGGCCGAACCGCCGCCGGACTGGCCGGTGCGGCTCAGGTAGACGTCGTGGTGGCTGGTCCAGCGCCACTCCCCGCTGCCGTTCTTGAACCAGTACTTGGAACCGTCCCAGCCCTGGGTGATACCCGAGGAGGAGGCCGAGCCGTTGGAGGCGGCGGCCCCGCCGGAGCCGCCCGAGCCGGCGGACTTGCCGGTGCGGCCGGCGTAGACCTCGTAGTGGCTGGTCCAGCGCCACTCGCCGTCGGCGTTCTTGAACCAGTACTTCGACCCGTCCCAGCCCTGCTTGCCGGCCGCGGCCTGCGCGGACCCGGCGCCGGCCGTCAGACCGACCACGCCGGCGCCGGCCAGCACGGTGGTGGCAAGGCAGGTATTTCGCACGGCGCGGTGTATTCGGCCGCCACCGCCCGCCGCGGGGCGGGCGGTGCGCGGCCGGGCCGCGCAGTTCGGGCAGGCGCAGCCCTCGATCGCGGGGATGCCGCCGAGGCTCTCCTCGAAGCCGATCAGTGCGGTGTCGGCGTCGAAGCCGGCTTCCGTGACGGTGGCTATCCTCATGCCGGTCGTCCTTCCTTCCGCCCGGCCCGGGTGGCCGGGGACGGTACCGAGGCGGCCACTCCGGCCGGGGCGACGAAGGCGACCAGCAGCTGTTCCATCAGCGCGCTGCGGGCGGCCTCGTCCAGTTCGTGCGTGGTGGCGCGCTCCAGCCGGCGGACGGCGAGCGCCGCCGCCTCCACGGCGTCGTCCACCAGCACGGTGCGCAGGCCCGCGTCCAGGTCGGCCAGCCGGCGCCGGCGCATCGACTCGGCCACCTCGGGCGCGTAGTCCAGTGCCAGCGGCTGCACCGAGTAGACCTCCATGCCCGCCGGGGCGACCTCGGCGGCCAGCCCCCGGGTCAGCTCGTCGGCGAACCACTGGCCGTCGCGCAGCGCGGGCCCGGGCGCCGCGTTGCTGTCGCACGGCAGTGTGGACGCGGTACGGGTCAGCACCGCCTGCACCTGCTCGCGCAGGTAGCTCTCGTGGTCCTCGATCGCCAGCAGCACGCGGGCGGTGTCCTTGACCCGCCAGACGATCAGCAGCCGGACGACGATCGGTGTGCCGGTGCGGTCGACCACCTTGACCTGTTCGCTGCGCCAGTGCCGCAGCCGGACGTCCACCCGGCGGCGGCGCAGCAGCGGGTTGACCCAGACCAGGCCGGTCCGGCGGACGGTGCCCCGGTAGCGGCCCCAGCGGGTGAGCACCCGGGTCTCGCCGCCCGCGTTGGCCAGCAGCCCGGCGAGGGAGAGCACGATCAGCAGCCCGGCGGCGGTGACGGCCGCGATGGACTGGACGGTCACCTCGGCGTGGCCGTTCTCCCTCGCGGCGGTGCCGCGCAGGTCGGGCAGCGCGTCCCAGTAGGGAATGACGCCGTCGCGCAGCAGCACCAGCAGGACGGCGGCCACGCCGACCAGCAGGGTCAGCAGGGCGATCCAGCCCGGCAGGGCGGCGGCGCTGTGCTCCCGCAGTGCCTGGTCGGCACGCGGGGGGCGGCGGGAGGCGGTGGCGGGGACCGCGCCGGCCGGGGTGGCCTCCAGGCTGTCCAGGTTCGCCGGGCCGGCCGTCTCCAGCGGGTCGCGCAGGTCGATCGGGGTACCCGTCGACGGGCCGGGGACGACCGCCAGCGGTGTGGTGGCCGGGCCGCTGTCGGCCGGGCCGGCGGTCCTGGCCGGCTTGACCAGCGGGCTTGCGCCGCTGGAGGAACGTTCCGGCAGCGCCGGGGGGAGCGCCTTGGGCAGATTGTCGGGTCGCTGCGAAGAATCGCGGGTGACGTCCATGCACGGATCCTCGGGGTCGGTGTGTCGCGCAACGGGCGGCCCGGATCTGACGGGCAGTGCCAGAGTCAGGCTAAGTTCATACGTCATCAAATGCGACATTTGAGGTAGTGCGTGTCGACATTTCCTGACGAATCGTCCGAGGCTGACCTGACGCGCAGGCACATGGTCGGATGGTCGGATTTGTTCAACCTCGTTGCGCGCCGGGCCTCCGCGCGACGAACCGTCGCGTGATCAGGCCGGCCGCGGTGAGCAGTAAGAGGACACCGGCGAGCCCGCCGCGCCAGCCGCCCGATCCCGTCCGGCCGGACGCGTGCGACGCCTCGACGGGCGGCTCGTCCACGGGCTCCTCCACCACGGGCGCCACTGGCGACACGGGCGGCGATACGGCGGGCGGTGCAGCCGGCTGCCGGGAGGCCTCGGTGGGCGCGTTCCCGGCGCCGGACTCCAGGGTGACGGCGGCGGCCGGGGCGGCGCCCGCGGCCGGACCCGCGCTCGGGCTCGGGTCCGGTGCCGCGCTCCGGCCCACCGCCGCACTCGGCGAGACGGACACCGCGAGCGCGGGCGCCGCCGGGGCGGGGACGGACGCCGGGGGCAGCGCCGGACGGGGGTCCGGCACGGCCGCCGGTGGCACGGCGATCGGCAGCAGCCCCGGCAGGCCGGGCCCGCGGACAGGACCGGACGGAACCGGCCGGCCGGACGGGGCGGCCTGTTCCGGCGGTACGGCCGCGGCCGACGACGCCACGGGCGCCGGTACCGGACTCGCCGGCCCCGTGGGCCTGGCGACCGGTACGGACGGGGCCGGTCGGCCGGGAACCGGCGGCCGGGACGGGGAGAGGGACGGCGAGGGCCACGCCGTCCAGGACGGCACCGCTGTCGGTACCGACGTGGGTGCCCACGTGGGCGACGACGTGGGCACCGACGGCGACGGCGACGTCGGCTGGGACGGCGTCGGCACCGCCGCACCCGTACTCGCAGTCGCAGTCGCAGTCGCAGTCGCAGTCGCGACCAGGATCGGGACCGCGTCGGCCGCCGTTCCGTTCCCCGCCAGGTCGGTCGCCGTGACGACCAGCCGCTGCTCGCCGTCCGCCAGATCGCGGTCGGCCGTGCAGGTCCAGCTGCCGTCGACGGCGGCGGTCGCCCCGCAGGCCACGACCGGCTCGCCGGAGCCCGGGGCCGAGCCGCCCGCCCGGACGGTGACGACGACCCTGGCCCCCGCCTCCGCCCGCCCGGCGAGCTTCGGCCGGGCTACCCGTACGGTCTCGCCGGCGGCCGGCGCGGTGAGCACCGGGCGGTCCGGCGCAACAGTGTCGACGACCAGCTCGGCGACGCGCCCCGCCGTCCGGTTCCCGGCCTGGTCCGCGGCGGACGGGGTGAGCCGGTGCCGCCCGTCCGGCAGGTTCTCCACCGGGAGGCAGGACCAGCCACCGTCGGCCCGCACCGCCGTCGTGCACAGCTCGGTGTCCGCGTCGCCGGGCGCCCCGGCGGGCCGGTCGGCGACCGAGACGACGCTGCCCGGCTCCCCGGTGCCGGTCAGCTGGAGGCCCGGGTCGTTGGTGTACTCGGGGAGGGTGAGGACGGGCGCGCCGGGCGGCGCCGTCTTCACAGTGATCCGGACCGGCTCGCCGCGCAGCACCACGCCGCCGCGGGTGGTCTCGACCGGGGTGAGGCTGTGTGCGCCCGCGCTCAGCGCGCTGCCGGGCCTGCAGGACCAGTCGCCGCCCGGCCCCACCCGGGTGCCGCAGAGCACGGTGTCCCCGTCGCGGACCTCCACCGCCGCCCCGGCGACGGCACCCTCGCCGCGCATCCGCGGGCGCGCGTCGGAGACCACCGCGCCGTCGACCGGGTCGGCGATCTCAAGGCGGGCGGCGCCGACCGTCAGTCTGACCCGCTGGTCGGAGACCTGGCCGGAGTCGGCGTAGCCGTCGGCGCCCACCAGCTGGGTGGCGTCCCGGCCGAGCCGCAGCCGGGCCCAGGTCTCCCCCGAGGAGGCGTTGCCGGGGACGGTCCACTCCAGGACGGCGGTGCGCGCCCCGGCCGGGAGGTCGGTCTGCACCCGCTCGGTGGGGTCGAACCTCCCGTTGTGGTCGAAGTCGATCCAGCCGGCCAGGGTGGCGGGCGCGTCGCCGACCGCCACCGGGACGGTGAGCCGGTAGTAGCGGCCGATCGCGGCCTCGGCGGGAAAACCGACGGCCGGATCGGCGCCCGGGTACTCGCCGCGCCCGGGCCGGCGCCGGGACGACGCCGGGTCGGACCAGACGCCGCGCAGGCCCGCGCCGTGGTCGAGCTGGACGAGCGGTTCCCCGGCCGCCCCCGGGGCGGTCGCGGCGGCCCGCCGGGCGGGCCGGCCCGGCGTGGTGGTGGCGTCCGTCCCCAGGAAGAGGTCGGAGACCAGGTGGGAGGCGTTGCCGTAGCCCTGCGGCGCGGTGCCGACGCCTTCGTCCAGGGTGACGGTGTACGCCTGGGCCAGTGCCGCGGGGGCGGTGGTGCTGCCGGCCCGGGCGGTGGAGCGCTGCTCGACCCGGAAGACGGCGGTGCGGAAGGTGCCGGCCAGTTCCAGGCTGCCCTCGGCGGCGGATCCGGCCACGGCGTCGGTGCCGCCGTCGGCCCCGGCGGGCGCGAGGGTGTTGCCCCGCACCGTCCAGCCGGGCCAGCCGGTGCGGTCGACCAGGGTGGGCGAGCCCGGCGAGCCGTCGGTGAGGGTCAGCCGGGTGGCGGTGCTGGTGGTCCCGCCTTTCCCGGTGGCGATTCCGGCGAGTCCGCTGAGGTGCAGCCGGGGATTGCGGACCGGGCGCGAGAATGCGAGCCGGAGCGTTCCGACGGTGCGCCAGGAACCGTCCGTCCGCGGACGGTCCTCGGCGATTCGGAACGTCTGCGCGGGATCTCCGGGCCGCAGTCCGTCGGCATAGAGCGCGCCGGTTTTTCCCGCTCCGGAACGGTCGGCCAATTCGCCCGGCCCGGCGGTGACGGCCACTCCCGGGGCGGCGGAGAAGTCGAACTGTACGGAGAGCCCGGAGGGAAGGACCGCGCGCTGTTCTCCCGACCAGGCGTCCGGGGACTGCTGGGCGGCGGAGGGCGCCGGGTTCCCGGCGACGAGCAGTCCGGCGGCCAGTGCGGAGGAGGCCCCGGCCGACGCCAGTCGTAGGCGCCGCGCCCGGCGGGTGCGCCGGTCCGGGGCCGGGGCGGGCGGGGCTGCGATGCGGGGAAGCTGTCGGCCCATCCGGCTCTCCCTTCGGTGTCGGCTGCCAGGGTGGCCGGGCAGTCTGGGCACAAGATCTGACAAAACGGAATCATGATCCTGGGCCGGTAATACTGCGACACCTGCACTCTTGGCCGTGTCCTACCCGTTTGGCGGTCATCCGACCGGCAGGACAGGATGTACCCGAAAGGAATGCATTTCATCCATTAAGCGGGGTATCGGGCCGGAGCCCCAGAAGCCCAACCGGGCGCCGCCGTCCGGCAGCCGGCCCCGGTCCCCGGGCCGGGCGCACAGGATCCGGGCACCCGCGGGCCGGGCGCACACGACGAAGAAGCCCCCGGCCGGTGGCCGGGGGCTTCTCGATGGTGCGCTCAGCAGGATTCGAACCTGCAACCTCTTGATCCGTAGTCAAGTGCTCTATCCGTTGAGCTATGAGCGCAAGAACCGGGCGAACCCGATCTTGCGGGGATTGGTGCGCTCAGCAGGATTCGAACCTGCAACCTCTTGATCCGTAGTCAAGTGCTCTATCCGTTGAGCTATGAGCGCTCGCCCTGGTGAACGTGCCATCGGGGCGTTGCGGGGACAACATTACATGACCTGCGACGCGGGGCGAAATCGATTGATCCGGACGCCCCGCGGAGCCATGCGAAGAGCCCCGCCGACATGATCGTCGACGGGGCTCCCATGAGGCGGAGGCTGAGGGATTTGAACCCTCGATGGGCTTTAAGACCCAAACCGCATTAGCAGTGCGGCGCCATAGACCGGACTAGGCGAAGCCTCCCCACATGGACCGCGCCCGCATGGCGGACTCGTTCCGTGTGCCTGTGATGATGCCACAACCCGAGGGTCCGGCACCAACCGCCGCCAACGTTACTAGGCGGGTCGTCCCCGCCGCAAAGAAGAATGAGATACTGCCGTCTCCGGAGGAGCTGCCCTGAGCCGAGGAGACCTGTCGACGTGAGCAGCAGGCCGATCCGAGGCGCTGCTCGCCTCGCCGCCATACTCGACGCCCTGCCAGACGCGTTGCTGCTGGTGAACAGCAACGGCACCGTTGTCGACGCCAACAACGCGGCGGTCCACGCACTCCAGACCCCCGGCACCTCGCTGGTCGGCATGGGCGTGCTGGACCTCCTGCCCGAGTTCGACCCCAGCCGGATCCCCGGCTCGATGCGGCCGGCGCCCCGCGAGGACGACGCCCTCGACCGGCCGGTCCGGATGACCGCCCGCCGCACCGACGGCACGACCTTCCCGGTCGAGGTCTCCGGCAACGACTTCGCCGACGACGGCGCCGGGGACAGCCGCGGCTACGCGCTCACCCCGCTCGTCCCGTACGACCCGTACCGCGAGCGCTCCTCCGCGAGCGACCTGCTCCTGCTGCTGGTCCGCGACCTCTCCAGCCGCCTCGGCGTCGAGGCGGAGCTGCGCCGCCAGCACAAGCAGACCGAGATGATCCTGCGGGCCGCCGCCGAGGGCGTGCTCGGCGTGGACCTCGAAGGCCGCTGCGTCCTGGTCAACCCGGCCGCCGCGCACATCCTGGAGTACCGGGCGAGCGAGCTGGGCGGGCGCGAGCTGCACCCGCTGATCCAGCACTCCCGGGCCGACGGCACGCCGCTGACGCTGGAGGAGTCCGCACTGCTGGACACCCTGACCTCCGGGCGCAAGCACCGGGTGCGCGGCACCGTGCTGTGGCGCAAGGACGGCCGGCCGGTCACCGTCGACCTCACCACCGCCCCCGTCCGGGACGGCGACCAGCTGGTCGGCGCGGTGATGACCTTCACCGACCGCAGCCGTGAGCTGGCCCTGGTCGCCCGCAACGAGCACCTCACCGCCGTCCTGGAGGGCGAGCTGGGCGGCGCCCTGACCGCGCTGCACCGGCGGATCGACGCGCTGGCCACCGACCCGGCCGGCCAGCTCTGGCCCGAGGCCAACTGGACACTGCGCCGGCTCGCCGACGAGTGCCGCCGGTTCGGCAAGCTGATCGACGGCGTGCTCGCCCACCAGCGTTCCGAGGCCGGCGGCGACGGCGGGTCCGGCGCACCCGGCTCCGCCGAGGACGGCCGGGCCGGCGACGACAAGGGCGGGAAGAAGACCGCCGAGCGGGTGCCGGTCGCCCTGGACAAGGTCGTCCGGCGGGCCGTCGAGCAGGCGGGCGAGCTGGTCGGCGCGGGCCGGGTCCGGTTCTCCGTGCACGCGGCCGCCGTCGAGGTGATCGCCGACGAACAGCGGCTCGCCCAGGCACTGGCCCACCTGGTCGCCGACGTCAGCGGGGTCGGACTCTCGCTGGACGCCACCCCCGAGACCTCCTCCCCCGGCCTGGCCGCCCCCGGCGCGCCCGCGCTGCCCCCCGGCGGCGGAGACGCGCCCATGGTGGTGCTCGCGGCCGCCCAGCGCGGCGAGGTCGCCCGGGTGGAGATCCGCGGCCCCGGACGCGGCGGCAGCCCCGTCCACCTGCCGATAGCCCGGGCCGTGGTCGAGCGCCACGGCGGTGTGCTCCAGCCGCACGAGCTGCCCGGCAAGGCCGGCACCACCTATGTGGTCGAGCTGCCGCTGGACCCGGCCGCGGCCAAGGCCGCCGCCGAGCGCGCGGGCGCCGAGGGGCGCTCGGACCGCCCCAAGGAGAGCGACAGCGCCGTGCTGCCCGACCTGCCGGGCATCCCGCAGCTGCCCACCGCGCAGGGGGCCGAGGACGACGCCGAGGCGGCGCCCGGCGAGAAGGCGCCCCGCCCGGACCAGGGCCAGGGGAAGGGGAAGGACCGGGAGCAGAGCCCCGACGAGAAGTCCGCCGAGAAGTCCGCCGAGGAGCCCGCGGCCGAACGGCGCGGACGCCGTGGCCGGGCCGCGGCCGAGGAGGCCGCGCCCCCGGCCGTACCGGCCGACCCCGACCAGTGGCCGAACGCCCCGGCGCGGGTCGAGCGGGCCGTTCCCGAGCAGTGGAACGGCACCGGCAACGACCCCGCATACGGCCGGCAGGGCCTGGGCGGCCCGGACACCGCGCAGCGCGACCCATGGGGCAAGGACGACGGCCGGGCCGGTACGGCGTACGCGGTGCCGGTCGGCGGCGAGCACCCGGGCGGCCGGGGCGGCCAGGCCGCGCCGACGGGCCCGCGCGGCCCGTTCGCGCTCGGGCCGGGCACCGGGTCCGCTCCGGAGCCCGCCACGAGCACGCCGGCGGGTGGGACCGAGACCCCCGCCGAGGCCTTCGGCGACCGCGGCGCGGCCGCCGGCCGGGAGGCCGGCCCGAGCACGGGCCGGCCGTCCGGTCAGGCCCCGGCCGAGCCGGAGTCCAAGCCCTCCGGGCGGCGCCGGGCGCTGCCCGCCAACGAGGAGTCCGCCGACGGATTCGCCCTGCCGGGCGTCCCCGACACCGGCTTCCCGGTCTACCCCGGTCTGGAGCACGCCCTCCCGGCCGGGCCCGCGCCCACGCCCGCACCGAGCGAACCGACCGGCGCCGCGCCGACCGGCCGTCGGCGCCGGCTGGCCGTCCCGCCCGGCCCGGGCCCGGACGCCCGGGTCACCTCCGGCACCTCCGGCACGTCCGCCGAGCTGGAGCCCGCCCGGCCCGCGCTGCCCGCCCCCGGCGGGAACGGCTCCGGTGGCGACGGCCCCGGCGCGCCGGACCGGACCGACGGCCCGCGGCCGGTCGGCACCGGCCTCGCCGAGCTCGCGCCGCCGCGCCCGCTCGGCGCTCCGGGCGAGGCCGGCACGCCCGGCGGCCCGGGTGAGGCGTTCCCGCCGGCCGCGCTGCCCCCGGCCGCCCTGCCGTCGTCCGCCGTCACACCGTCCGCCGGGCCGGTCCCGACCGGCGGCGCGCCGCAGCCGCCCGCCGCGCCGGAGGCCCGGACGGCACCGCGTCCGATGGCCGAGCTGCCGGCCGCCGGCCAGGACTCGGTCGAGCACCCGTCGATGGCGACCCCCGCCGGGGACGGCGGCCCGCGCCGGTTGCTGGTCTGGCCCGAGCCCGACCCGGCCACCAAGCAGGCTCTCCAGGAACGCGGCTACCGCCCGGTGATCGTCCGCTCCCGCGAGGAGGTGGACGCCCAGGTCTCCGGCTTCCCCGCCGCGCTCTTCGTCGACCCGCTGACCGGCCCGATCACCCGGACCGCGCTGCAGTCGCTGCGCACCGCCGCGCTGAACAGCCGGGTCCCGGTGCTGGTCACCGCCGGCCTCGGCCAGGCCACCCGGGATGCCGCGTACGGCGCCGACCCGGCCGTCCTGCTGCGCGCACTCGCCCCCCGCGACGGGGAGAACCACGCCCCGCGGGTCCTGCTGGTCGAGGGCGATCCGGACATCGCCGCCGCCATGATCAGCAGCCTGGAGCGGCGCGGCATGCACGTCGAGCACGCGGTGGACGAGAACGACGCCGTCGCCCGGGCGAGCAGCGTCCAGCCGAACCTGGTGGTGATGGACCTGTTCCAGATCCGCCGCCGCCGAATCGGTCTGCTGGACTGGCTGCGCACCAACGACCGGCTGCACCGCACCCCGCTGGTGGTCTACACCTCGGTCGACCTCGACCCGCGTGAGCTGCCCCGGCTGCGCACCGGCGAGACGGTGCTGTTCCTCGCCGAGCGCTCGACCAGCGCGGACGTGCAGTCGCGGATCGTCGACCTGCTCGGACGGATCGGTGCCATGGGCGAGACGGGCGTCGCGGCCGCCGGCTGACCCGGACGACGCGAGAGGGCCGGCCACCCGCCGTGGGTGGCCGGCCCTCGTCGCGCCCCGGTCTACTCCTTGCCGAGGAGCGTGACGTCCAGTTCGTCGGCCGCGTAGCTGGCGCGGATCACCTTCTTGTCGAACTTGCCGACCGAGGTCTTCGGCACCGCGTCGACGATCACCCAGCGCTCCGGCAGCTGCCAGGAGGCGATCCGCCCGGCCAGGAAGGCGCGCAGTTCCTTCAGCCCGACCGTGGCGCCCGGGCGCAGCACGACGGTGGCCAGCGGGCGCTCGCCCCACTTCTCGTCCGGGACGGCGACCACCGCGGCCTCGGCGACCTGCGGGTGGGCCATCAGCTGGTTCTCCAGGTCCTGCGAGGAGATCCACTCGCCACCGGACTTGATCACGTCCTTGGCGCGGTCGGTGAGGGTGAGGTAGCCGTCGGCGGTGATGGTGCCGACGTCACCGGTGCGCAGCCAGCCGTCCTCGGAGAACTTGTCGTCCGGACGCTGCGGGTCGTGGCCCGCGCCGCCGTAGTACGCCCCGGCGATCCACGGTCCGCGCACCTCCAGCTCGCCGGCCGAGACGCCGTCGTGCGGCATCCGCTCGCCGCCCGGGCCGATCAGCCGGGCCTCGACGGAGGCCGGGAAGATGCCCTGGGTGACGCGGTACGGCCACTCCTCCTCCGGGGTGAGGCCCCCCGGAGGCTGGGCGAAGGAGCCGAGCGGCGAGGTCTCGGTCATGCCCCAGGCGTGCAGGACCCGGATGCCGTGGCGCTCCTCGAAGCCCCGCATCAGCGACGGCGGGCAGGCGCTGCCGCCGATGACCACCATGCGCAGGCTGGAGGTGTCGTGGTCGCCCGCGTCGAGCTCGTCCAGCAGACCGCTCCAGATGGTGGGCACGGCCGCGCTGACGGTGGGCCGCACCCGGGCGATCATCTCCGCCATCGGCTTCGGCTGGAGGAAACGGTCCGGCATGAGCAGGCCGGCGCCGGACATGAACGCGGCGTGCGGGATGCCCCAGGCGTTGACGTGGAACATCGGGACGACCGGCAGCGCGATGTCGCGCGGGGTGAAGGCGAAGTTGTCCCCGGTGTTGACCTGGAGACAGTGCAGGTAGACCGACCGGTGGCTGTAGAGCACGCCCTTCGGGTCCCCGGTGGTGCCGGAGGTGTAGCAGAGCACGGCGGCCTGGCGCTCGTCGATGTCGCTCTGCCAGGGGTACTCGGCGGGCCGGTCGGCGATCAGCTCCTCGTAGTCGTGCACGGTGCCCGCGAAGCCGTCCAGGACGGACCGGTCGCCGGGGCCGCTGACCACGATGTGCCGGAGCGTCGGGTCGAGGTCCGGGAGGACGGCGGCGAGCAGCGGGAGCACGCTGCCGTTGACGATGATCACGCGGTCGGCGGCGTGGTTGACGATGAACGACAACTGGTGTGCCGGCAGCCGCAGGTTGAGCGTGTGCAGCACCGCGCCCATCGCCGGCACCGCGAGGTAGGCCTCCAGGTGCTCGGCGTTGTTCCACATCAGCGTCGCGACCCGGTCGTCCCCGGTCACCCCGAGCTCGTCCCGCAGCGCGTGCGCGAGCCGGGCGGCCCGCGCCCCGACCTCGGCGTACGTCCGGACCACCGGCCCCGTGCCGTCCCAGGTGGTGACGGTCGACCGCCCGTGGATGGTGGCCCCGTGCTCGAGGATCCTGGCGACGGTGAGCGGTACGTCCTGCATCGTGCTGAACACGGGTCCTCCTTGACCGGGCGGCACTGCGGCTGCGACTGCGCGGCTACCGGGGGCTACTGGGCGGTAAGGCGCGCGGACGAGCCCGATTGTGCCTCTCGGCAGGGCGGATGTCAGTAGCCCGGGCCCGTTGCACGGATCACGGATTCGTCCCTGTTCCCGGCCCCGGGGATCAGCCCCGGGAGCGGGCGAGGGCCGCGAGGTCGTCGAAGGTGCGGAGGAGGACGGCGCGGCGTTCCTCCTTGTGGCCGGGTGACGGGTCCAGGTCGTCTATGGAGCGCTCCCAGACGGACAGGAAGGCCTCCTTCCAGGCCTCGACGACGTCGGCCGGGGGAAGTTCGGCACCGACGTAGTGCTGGGAGGCGATCAGGTGGAGCAGTTCGAGGTTGCAGGGGACGGCCACGCCCCAGTACTCGTCGGGCTCCAGCTCGACCTGGTCACCGGCCATGGCCTGCTCGATCTCGCCGATGAGGCGCGCGGTGACCCCGGAGAGGTGGTCGGCCGCCGTGTCGTTGTCGAAGTTGCCGCTGTCCCAGGTACCCATGTGGTCCTCCTCGGTTTCCGCTTCCCTGGACAGAGGTTGTAGCACTCACGGCTGACAATGGCGGTCGGCGCCGGTCCCGGACGGGCCCGCGCGCGATACTGCATGGCATGAGCGACAGCCACGACGACCGCCAGGTGAAGCGGGAGCCGGCCAGGTTCCGGGTGCCGTGTCCCAACTGTTCGAACGGGGTGCAGACCCGGGCCCGGATGGGGATCCGGGGAGACCGGACGGGGACCGGCCACATCCCGGAGACCTGCCGGGACTGTGCCGGACGGGGCTGGTCGCCGCTCGGGAGCGGCGAGTGGCGGCGGCGCCCGGCCGCAGGCTGAGCCCGGGTGGGCGCCGCCGGGCGGCTCGGCGGGGGGGCCGGGGAACCGCCCCGTCAGCCCGCGAGGGGGGTGTCGACGTGGTTGCGGTCGACGGTGAGCGTCGCGCCGCCGTAGGTCTCCTCGATGTTGCCGTGGTACTGGTGCACGCGCTGGTGGTCGGTCCAGAGTTCGGCGCCGAGGGGACCGCCCCCGACGGTGTCGGCGCGGTCGTCCCAGCGGGCGTACCAGAGCGAGTCGGGCAGCGGGGAGCTGCCGGCCCGCGCGGCGGCGGCGAGGTCGGCGATGCCTGAGTCGAGGCTGGAGTAGAAGCCGGAGCGGTAGCCGGCCGCGTGCAGGGTCTGGGTCCAGCCGAGGGTGAAGTCGACGACGGCCTGACCGCAGCCCGGGTCCCGCGCCGGGTACGCCTCGATGTCGAGGAAGACCGGGCTGCCCTCGCCCAGCCCGACGGTGCTCAGGCCGCGGACCGCCTCGGCCGCCTCGTCCCGGCCCTGCTGCACGGCCCGGTTCGGGTCGATCCGCCGGGGCTTGCGGCTGAGTCCGCTGCACGGCGCCTGCAGCCCCACGTGGACGGGGATGAACCGCCAGCCCATCGCCCGTACCTGGCGGACCCAGTCGGCGGTGAGCCTCGGCTGGTCGCAGCCGCGCTGGCCGCCGCTGGTGTAGATGCCGACCGCGCCGTACGGGGAGGTGCCGCGCCAGGCCCGGAGGGTGTCGAGCGGGGGTGCGGTGCAGGCGTCGAAGGCGGCGCCGGTGTAGAGGTCGCGGGCCCGGAGGGCGGGCGGGCCGGCCCAATCGGGCAGCACGGTGGCCCGGATCCGGGGGGCGGCGGCGGCCAGGGCGGTCGTGTCGGCGTTCACGCCCGCTCCGTCGGTGGCGAGCAGCAGGGCGAGGGACACGACGACAAGGGCCGCGGAACGGAGATAGCGCACCCCGCCTTGATACTGACGGACCGTCGAACGGTTGCCACTGCCGCGCCGCCCGTGCCGCCGAAGCTCACCCTTTCGGGCGCACCCGTCCGCATCCGTCCGGATTCAGGTAACGAGCTTGCCCCTTCATCACTCCTTACGGCAAACTCGCCAGCATGCCCACGCCCAACCCCAGCGAAACCGTCGCCCCGACGTCGGCCGCCGCCGTCGCCGAGGCCCTTGCCATGCCGCCCGCCCCCAAGGGCGAGCCCGCCGGCGAGCGCGGTAGCTGGCGACGAGGCGGGGCGCCCGGCGCCGAACCGCCCCCAGGCACCCGACCCGGCCGGACCGACCGGCGGTTCTCGAAGCTGATGCGGCGCCCGGAGCGAATCCCGGCGCCGCTCTTCTGTCTGGCCGCGATGTTCCTGGTGCAGCTCGGCATCGCGCTGTCCAAGCCGCTGTTCGGCCCGCTCGGGGTCAGCGGTACGACCTTCCTGCGGCTGAGCTTCGCTGCGGTCATCCTGCTGATCGCCACCCGGCCCCGGCTGCGCGGGCGCCGTCCGCGCGACCTCGCGGCGGCCGGCCTGCTCGGGATGGCGTCCGCCGGGATGACGCTGCTCTTCGCCGGGGCGATCGACCGGCTGCCGATGGGCACCGCCGCGACCATCGAGTTCCTCGGCCCGCTCGCGGTCGCGCTGGTCTTCGCCCGCCGCGCCAGCCACCTGCTCTGGGCGCTGCTGGCAGCCGGCGGGGTGGTGCTGCTGACGCTGCTCGGCGAGGGCGACGGCGGCTCGTCGCTCGACCCGGTCGGCCTGCTGTACGCCTTCGGCGCGGCCGCCTGCTACGCCGCGTACATCCTGTTCACGGACAAGGTCGGCGCCGCGTTCCAGGGTTTCCAGGGCCTGGCGGTGTCGATGACGGTCGGCGCGCTGACGCTGGCACCGTTCGGACTCGGCCAGGCCTGGGACGGGCTGACCGCCCCCGGCGCCTCACCGCTGATGCTGCTGCTCGCGGTGGCCGGGGTGTCGCTGCTGCTGCCGGTGATCCCGTACGCGCTGGAGATGACGGCGCTGCGGCGGATGCCGCAACGGGTGTTCAGCGTGCTGGTGAGCCTGGAGCCGGCGGTCAGCGCCCTGGTCGGCCTCGTGGTGCTGGGCCAGTTGCTCGGCGCACCGCAGCTGGCCGGGATCGGGTGCGTGGTGGCCGCGAGTGTGGGCGCCACGCTGACTGGGCGGCGGTAGCGAACCAGTACCGGCCGGTGGTGAGCCCGGTCGGCCGGCGGGTTCGCGACTCGCCGCCGACCGGGTGTGTCCGGCCCCGGGGATCGGCGGAGAAGCCCTGGGGCCTGTCGTCGGACTCCCGTCGTCCGCCCGGAGGGCGGGCGTGACGGCGTTGGGGTGCGTGCATCGCAAGGCGGAGGAGGAAGCCACTGCGGTGGGGGCACCTCCCGGCCGGAGGCTGGGGGAGCGTCGACGCGCAGACGGGAGTCTGACGACAGGCCCTAGGGCCTGTGTGATGTCGTGATCAATATTGCGGTTCCGTGCCCACCCGAAGGCGGAATCCGGTAGGACGCTGTGTGTGACGCGTAGGCAACTC
>NZ_JBIUYD010000030.1:0-89517 GCF_044744345.1 Kitasatospora sp. NPDC087315
GGTTACATTCCGAACCCGGAAGCTAAGCCTCACAGCGCCGATGGTACTGCAGGGGGGACCCTGTGGGAGAGTAGGACGCCGCCGAACAATCATTCGAGAGAAGCCCCCGCCGGGTGAACCGGGCGGGGGCTTCTCTGTTGTAAGGTCAATGTGCAAAAGTCGTCACACGGTACAGGAGGCTCCCGGGTGGAGGTCCAGGAGACGCGGGTCCAGACCGATCGCGTCCTCACCATCCCCAACCTGCTGAGCATGGGCCGGCTGGTCGGTGTTCCGCTCTTTCTCTGGCTGATCCTCTGGCCGGTGTTCGACGGGCCGAACAACGACGGCTGGGCGCTGCTGATCCTGATGCTGAGTGGCATCAGCGACTACCTGGACGGCAAGCTCGCCCGTAGGTGGGGGCAGATCAGTCGGGTCGGCCAGCTGCTCGACCCGCTGGCGGACCGGCTCTATGTCCTCTCCACTCTGGTCGGCCTGACCTGGCGTGAGATCCTGCCGTGGTGGGTCACGGGCATCCTGCTCGCGCGTGAACTGTTTATCCTGGCGCTTCTGCCCATTCTGAACCGGCATGGTTATGGGCCGCTTCAGGTGAGTTTTCTGGGGAAGGCCGCGACATTCAATCTGATGTACGCGTTTCCGCTTCTCCTGCTCGGCGTCGGCGACAGCTGGATCTCGCGGCTGGCCGAGGCCGTGAGCTGGGCCTTCATCTGGTGGGGGACCACGTTGTACTGGTGGGCCGGTATTCTTTACGCCGTTCAGGCGCGGCGGATCATCCGGGCCGGCGCCGCGTCCACAGGCTGAGACGTGATCTGAGAGAAGTGCCACGGCGACACGGTGCGTCGGACGATATCTTCCGGGTAGAAGAACCTCTGGAACGGTTTGATGGACCTGCAGGTCCACCACCCCGAAGGAGGACGCACCCGTAATGAAAGCCGTTGTAATGGCAGGGGGCGAAGGCACCCGGCTCCGCCCGATGACCTCCAGCATGCCGAAGCCGCTGCTTCCCGTGGCCAACAGGCCGATCATGGAGCATGTGCTTCGGCTGCTGAAGCGGCACGGCCTCTCCGACACCGTCGTCACCGTGCAGTTCCTGGCCTCACTGGTCAAGAACTACTTCGGTGACGGCGAAGAGCTTGGAATGCATCTGACATATGCCAACGAGGAGACGCCGCTCGGCACTGCGGGGAGTGTCAAGAACGCCGAGGACGCGCTGAAGGACGACTCCTTTCTGGTGATCTCCGGTGACGCGTTGACCGACTTCAACCTCACGGAATTGATCGAGTTTCACCGCAGCAAGAACGCACTGGTCACGGTCTGTCTGACCCGGGTGCCGAATCCACTGGAGTTCGGTATCACGATCACCGACGACGAGGGGCGGGTCGAGCGGTTCCTGGAGAAGCCGACCTGGGGTCAGGTCTTCTCCGACACGGTGAACACCGGTATCTATGTCATGGAGCCCGAGGTCTTCGACTACGTCGCCGCGGGGGAGTCCGTCGACTGGTCGAGTGATGTGTTCCCGCAGTTGCTCAAGGAGGGCAAGCCGGTCTACGGCTATGTCGCCGAGGGCTACTGGGAGGACGTGGGTACCCACGAGAGCTACGGCAAGGCCCAGGCGGACGTCCTGGAGGGCAAGGTCGACGTCGAGCTCGACGGGTTCGAGATCTCGCCGGGTGTCTGGGTCGCCGAAGGCGCGGAGGTGGACCCGGAGGCGGTCCTGCGCGGGCCGCTCTACATCGGTGACTACGCCAAGGTCGAAGCCGGGGTGGAGATCCGCGAGCACACGGTGCTGGGCAGCAACGTGGTCGTCAAGCGCGGCGCCTTCCTGCACCGGGCGGTCATCCACGACAACGTCTACATCGGACCGCAGAGCAACCTGCGCGGCTGTGTGGTCGGCAAGAACACCGATGTGATGCGGGCCGCCCGGATCGAGGACGGCGCGGTGATCGGGGACGAGTGCCTGGTCGGCGAGGAGTCGATCATCACGGCCAATGTCCGGGTGTACCCGTTCAAGACCATCGAGGCCGGTGCGGTCGTCAACACCTCGGTGATCTGGGAATCCCGCGGCCAGGAGCACCTGTTCGGGGTGCGCGGTGTCTCGGGCATCCTGAACGTCGAGATCACGCCCGAGCTGGCCGTCCGGCTGGCCGGCGCGTACGCGACGACCCTGAAGAAGGGGGCCACCGTCACCATTGCGCGTGACCACTCGCGTGGTGCGCGTGCACTCAAACGGGCGATGATCTCTGCGTTGCAGACGAGCGCGATCGACGTCCGTGACCTCGAGAACGTGCCGATGCCAGTAGCCCGGCAGCACACCGCGCGCGGGAGTGCGGGCGGGATCTTCCTGCGGACCACGCCGGGGGTGCCGGACTCGCTCGACATCCTCTTCTTCGACGAACGCGGGGCCGACCTCTCCCAGGCCGGGCAGCGCAAGCTCGACCGGGTGTACGCACGCCAGGAGTACCGGCGCGCGTTCCCCGGGGAGATCGGTGATCTGACCTTCCCGTCCAGCGTCTTCGACTCCTACGCGGGTAATCTGCTGCGGACGGTGGACACCACGGGCGTTCGCGAGGCCGGACTGAAGGTGGTCGTGGACACCGCGCACGGCAGTGCCGCACTCGTTCTGCCGAGCATCCTCGGCCGGCTCGGGGTGGAGGCGCTCACCGTCTCCAGCGGGCTGGACGAGTCCAGGCCCACCGAGGACGCGGAGGAGCGCAGGGCCGGGCTGGCCAGGCTGGGCGAGCTGGTGGCGTCGTCCCGGGCGGCTTTCGGCGTGCGCTTCGACCCGGTGGGCGAGCGGGTGGCGTTCGTGGACGAGCTGGGCCGGGTGATCGACGACGACCGGGCCCTGCTCGTGCTGCTCGACCTGGTCGCGGCCGAGCGCCGCAGTGGCCAGGTGGCGCTCCCGGTGACGACCACCAGGATCGCCGAGCAGGTGGCCGCGTACCACGGCACCCAGGTCTGCTGGACGACGACTTCGCCGGACGACCTCGCCAAGGCGGCCGCGGCCGACGGCACGGTGTTCGGCGGGGACGGGCGCGGCGGCTTCGTCGTGCCGGAGTTCAGCGGCGTACTGGACGGTGCGGCGGCGTTCGTCCGCCTGGTCGGCCTGGTGGCCCGGACCCAGCTCACGCTGAGCCAGATCGACGCGCGGATCCCGCAGGCGCACATCCGGCGCCGGGACATCGCCACGCCGTGGGCGGCGAAGGGCATGGTCATGCGCTCGGTCGTGGAGGCGGCCGGTAGCCGGCGGCTCGACACCACCGACGGTGTGCGGGTGGTCGAGGCCGACGGGCGCTGGACGCTGGTGCTGCCGGACCCGGCCGAGGCGATCACCCACCTCTGGGCGGAGGGCCCGGACGACGCGGCGACCGAGGCGCTGCTGGACGAGTGGGCCGCAGTGGTCGACGGGGCCGGGCGGTGACGGCCGGGGCCTGAGAACCGCGGTCAGGACAGCGGGGCGGTACGGGATGTCCCGTACCGCCCCGCTGTCCGTTTTCGCACTCTTGGTCATGATCCGTCGCTTATGGCGTGTGTGCAGGTCAGGGGGTGTGCGCGGGGTCCTCCGCCGACATGGGACGATGGTCCGCATGCCAGCGACGCCGACACCGGGTGCCCGTAACGGACGGTACAACCGTCCGGACGCCTCGATGTCCCTGCTGACCAATGTGATGGACCACAGTCTGGACGAGGGCTATGCCGAGGCGGCCGCGGCGCAGGGCGGTGACCGCGACAGCCGGATACCGGGCACGGCCCGGGGCCTGCTCACGCTGGGTGCCGGGCTGGCCCTGGTCGGGGCCGTGGTGACGGTGGGCGCGGTCAACGCGCACAAGGCCGAGCCGACGCTGGCCAAGGAACGCGACGCGCTGATCCAGCGGATCAACGACAGCAACGGCTCGGTGGACCACCTCCAGCAGCAGGTCCAGGACCTGCGGCGGAAGGCCGACAATGCGCAGCAGCAGGCGCTGGACTCGGGGGACACGGATCCGGCCGACCTGGCGGGCACCGTCGGGCTCGGGGAGGTCGCCGGGCCGGGCGTGAAACTGGTGCTGGAGGACGCGAGCGGCACCGGCGCGGGCGGGAACGTCGATCCGCGCGCCGGGCAGGGCTTCTCCAACAGCGGCCGCCTCCGGGACCGAGATCTTCAACTGGTGGTGAACGGCCTCTGGGAGTCCGGTGCGGAGGCGGTGTCGATCAACGGGCAGCGGCTCACCGCGCTCTCGGCGATCCGGGCGGCCGGCGAGGCGGTGCTGGTCGACAACCGGCCGCTGGTCCCGCCGTACAACGTGCAGGCGCTCGGGGACGGTCCGAAGCTGGTCACCGCCTTCGAGGGCAATATGGCGGGCCAGTACCTGCGGCTGCTCCAGGAGAAGTACGGCATCAAGTCGACGATCTCGGCGCAGAAGAAGCTGACCCTGCCGGCGGCGGTCGGCGTCACACTGCGGACCGCCCAGCCGGCCACGCCCGAGCCGGCGCCGACGGCGAGCCCGTCGGCCGCCCCCGGCTCCTCGGCCTCCGCCGGTGTGCCACCGTCCGCCAGTGGCTCGGAGAGCCCCTCCGCCGGGGCCTCGTCGAAGGCCACGCCCAGCGGGCAGCCCTCGGGCAGGCGCACGCCGACCACCTCCGCCAGGACCGCGACAGCCCACACGCCCACGGCGGCCACAAGCGGGCCGCCCTCCTCCGCAGGGACAGGAGCAGCTAGACCGTGATTGCCGTACTGGGTCTCGTGATCGGGGTGGTCGTCGGGCTCTTCGTCCAGCCCGAGGTGCCCGACGCCGTCGTGCCGTATCTTCCGATCGCGGTGGTGGCGGCGCTGGACGCCGTCTTCGGTGGCGTCCGGGCCATGCTGGACGGGATCTTCAACGACAAGGTGTTCATCGTCTCGTTCCTGTCGAACGTGGTGGTCGCGGCGCTGATCGTCTTCCTCGGGGACCAGCTGGGCGTCGGCTCGCAGCTGTCCACCGGCGTGGTCGTCGTCCTCGGTATCCGCATCTTCTCGAACGCCGCTGCGATCAGGCGCCATGTCTTCCGTGCCTGAGCCGGACCGCGGGCCGGCGGACGGGAACATGGACGAAAGGGCAGGAAACGGCGTGCGCGAGGGCAGCGGCGAGGGGCCTGAGAAGGCGGCGGGCAAGGCGCCGGAGCGGATTCCGGAAGGGCCCGTCGCGGGGTCTGGGTCGTCCGACCAGGGGAACGGCGGCCAGGCCGAGCAGGAGGCCGAGGGGCGGCCGGCGAAGCCTGAGGCCAAGGCTGAGGTCGAGGCGGCGGCCGAGCCCGCCGCGCCTGCGCCGCAGCCGGTGGCGGTGCCCGGGCCGGAACCGGCCGCCGGGACGGCGCCCGAGGCGGAGCGGGTACGAGCGGCGGAGGAGCCGGCCGAACCCGGGGCGGAACCGGACGCCGACGACCGCGGTGCGGGTCGGCGGCGCCTGAAGGCGGCGCTCTGGCCGCCGCGCCTGTCGCGCGGCCAGCTGGTCGTGGCGGTGCTGCTGTTCTCGCTCGGTCTGGCGCTGGCGATCCAGGTGCGTTCGACGAACGACCACCACAGCCAGCTGCGTGGCGCACGCCAGGAGGATCTTGTTCGTATCCTCGACGAACTGGACAGCCGCCAGCAGCGTCTCCAGCAGGAGAAGGCGGAGCTCGAGCAGTCCCTGGCCAAGTTGGAGAACAGTTCCAACCAGGCCAAGGAGGCCCAGGAACAGACCAGGAAGAAGGTGACGGAGCTCGGCGTGCTTGCCGGGACCGTCAAAGCCACTGGTCCGGGCATCGTACTGACGGTCGATGATCCCCAAGGGCAGGTGAAGGCAGATATGCTGCTGGACACCCTGCAGGAACTCCGAGCGGCGGGGGCGGAGGCGATTCAGATCAACGATGTGCGTGTGGTGGTCAACACCTACTTCACCGACGTGTCCGGCGGCGGCGTGCAGATCGACGGCAAGAAGGTCTCGCAGCCCTATCGGTTCACCGTCGTGGGGAACCCGCAGGACCTCACACCCGCGCTGAACATCCCGGGGGGTGTGGTCCGTACCCTGGAGAGCCATCAGGCGCGGGCGACCATCTCCCAGCAGCAGAAGGTGGTCGTCGACGCTCTCGTCGATCTGAAGACACCGCAGTACGCCAAGCCGGCTCCGAAGTGACGGGGCACCTGTCGAACGGTCCGTCACCCGCGGGCGGCCCCCGGTGCGGGAGGCCGCCGTCGCGTGGGCGAGACTGGTCCACACCAGCACACGCCGGAACACCACCCGTCGGAGTACCACTCCAGCCGGCCCGATCCATGACCGGGCCCGCAGCCTGTCCGAGGTTCTCACCCTGCCCCGCGGGCGGGTCTGTCACACGCAAGGGGATTCGCCCGTGAGTTTCTTCTCGAAGTTGTTCGGTCGCAACAAGGGCCGTGACGCGGCCGCCGTCGAGGCGCCCACCGCGCGTCACCGCCGCGCCGACGAAGAGCCCGCCGTGCCGGGCATGCGCTCCGCCCCAGAGGGGGCGGACTACGCCGAGCGGCCGTTGTTCCGGGACGGTGCCGGCGCCCAGTACGCGGGAAATTCCGCGGGCTACGGCGCGTCGGTTGACCCCTCCGGCGCCCCGCGCATAGGTTTCCCGTCAGGACCCTCAACCTCTGGTGGAGGGTTTGCCCCGGACCCGTATGCCGGGCACAACCCGTCGGGTGTGCCGCGCCAGGAGGCTGTGAACATGGCTGGCCCCATTCCGTGCCCCAGGTGTGGCAACCAGAACCCGGCTGCGGCCCGCTTCTGTTCCAACTGCGGTATGGCGCTGCGCGGTGGCGCGCTGCCCGAGGGGGCGGCGGAGACCACGTCGACCATCTCGATCTCCGGCCTGGAGTCGTACGACCCCAACACCACCACCGGCACCGGCGCCACGCCGGCCCTGTCGGCGGAGGTGCTGTCGGCGATCGACGCGCTTCCGCCGGGCTCGGCCCTGCTGATCGTCCAGCGCGGCCCGAACTCGGGCAGCCGGTTCCTGCTGGACTCGGACATCACCACGGCCGGACGTCACCCGCAGGGTGACATCTTCCTCGACGACGTCACGGTCTCGCGGCGGCACGTGGAGTTCCGCCGCACCCCGGCCGGCTTCAGCGTCGCCGACGTGGGCAGCCTCAACGGCACCTACGTCAACCGGGAGCGGATCGACGAGGTGTCGCTGAACAACGGCGACGAGGTGCAGATCGGGAAGTACCGGCTGGTGTTCTTCGCCGGCCATAACCGGGGGTACTGACCCCAACGTTGGCAGGAGCCCGAGTGAGTGCGAACACCCCTTCATCTCTCGGGGCGGCCAACCCCGCGTCGTCCGGTTCGCAAGCGGACCAGACCGTGCGCGGGGTGGTCGCGGCCCCCAGGCGCCCGATCCACTCGGACCGGGTGGCCGGGGGTGGCCGACGGCGCGCCGGCGACGAGCTGCTGAGCATCGGAGCGGTGCTGGCCTTCCTGCGGGACGACTTCCCCGAGGTCACCATTTCCAAGATCAGGTTCCTGGAGGCGGAGGGCCTGGTCGAGCCGCAGCGCACACCCTCGGGGTATCGCAAGTTCAGTCCGGCCGACGTCGAGCGGCTGGCGTACGTGCTGCGGATGCAGCGCGACCACTATCTGCCGCTACGGGTGATCCGCGAGCACCTGGACGCGATCGAGCGCGGCGAGAACCCGCCCGCGCTGCCCCCTGCCGACGCCAGGCCCGGGCCGATGGAGGAGGCGGACCGCGAGCTGGTGGCGGCCGCCGAGGCCTCGACCGGGGTCCGGCTCGGCCGGGCCGAGCTGCTGGCCGCCGCCGAGGCGGGCGAGGGCGAACTGGCCGAGTGGGAGTCGTACGGGCTGGTCGCACCCGGTCCGGACGGCGGCTACGACGGCGAGGCGCTGCAGGTGGCCCGGCTGGTCGCGGAGCTGGGCCGGTACGGCCTGGAACCGCGCCACCTGCGGGCCATGAAGGCCGCCGCGGACCGCGAGATCGCGCTGGTCGAGCAGGTCGTGGCGCCGCTGCGGCGGCACCGGAACCCACAGACCAGGGCCCACGCCGAGGCCACCGCCAGGGAGCTGGCCACGCTCTCCGTGCGGCTCCACGCGGCCATGGTCCAGGCCGGCCTGCGAATCCGCTCGTAGCCTGCCCCACCGCGCTGACCAGCGCCGTCGACTCTGCGCTTTCATATCCGGGTCGAGGGCCATAGGGTTGCCTGTGTGAATGAGCTCGACGTCGTGGGTGTCCGGGTGGAGATGCCTTCCAACCAGCCGATCGTGCTGCTGCGGGAGGTCGGGGGCGATCGGTACCTGCCGATCTGGATCGGCCCCGGCGAGGCGACCGCGATCGCCTTCGCCCAGCAGGGCATGACGCCTGTGCGCCCGCTGACGCACGACCTCTTCAAGGACGTCCTGGAGGCGCTCGGCCAGCAGCTCACCGAGGTGCGGATCACCGATCTGCGGGAGGGCGTGTTCTACGCCGAACTGGTCTTCGCCGGCGGGGTGGAGGTGAGCGCCCGGCCGTCCGACGCGATAGCGCTGGCGCTGCGGACCGGCACGCCGATCTACGGGAGCGAGGAGGTGCTCGCGGAGGCGGGCATCGCGATCCCGGACGAGCAGGAGGACGAGGTCGAGAAGTTCCGCGAGTTCCTCGATCAGGTGTCGCCCGAGGACTTCGGCGGCAGCGGTCCGCAGTAATGCGGAGACCTGGCGGGGCGGGCGTTCGGTCATTTTGCCAAAAGGCGACTACTTACCCACACTAGGGGCACGAAAAACCACTCTCCCGAGTGACGCGGTTTATCCCGCTCGGCGTGGCGATCGTTGACGGGCCATAGGGGACTGCCTACCGTCAGGAGTGGTTGTCAGGGTGTCTCTCGCCCGCAGCCTGGGTTGCCCGCAGGACGAGTGGACGGAGGTAGGCATGATCAGCACCGGCGATGAAGCGGCCGTGGGAGGCCTGTGCGCCGTGCACATGTCGCGCACCGCTCGCAGCGTGGCTGACCTGCACCGGCCGGAGCTGCCCCGGGTGGGCCGGTTCCCCGCCGTACAGCCGGGCCAGCCGGCCATCGAGCGCCTCGCGCCGACCTCCGAGCTGATCGGCTACCGGGGCCCGACGGCCTGTGCCGCGGCCGGGATCACCTACCGCCAGCTGGACTACTGGGCCCGGACGGGGCTGCTGGAGCCGAGCGTCCGGTCGGTGTATCCGGCGAGCAGCCAGCGGCTGTACAGCTTCCGCGACATCCTGCTGCTGAAGATCGTGAAGAGGCTGCTGGACGCGGGTGTCTCGCTGCAGAACATCCGGGTGGCGGTCGCCCATCTGCAGTCCCCGGAGGTCACCGGGCTGGCCGGGCTGACGCTGATGTGCGACGGCGCGACGGTGTACGAGTGCACCACGCCGCAGCAGGTGGTCGATCTGCTCAAGGGCGGTCAGGGTGTCTTCGGCATCGCGGTCGGTGCGGTCTGGCAGGAGCTGGAGCGGTCCCTCGGGCGGCTGCACGCCGAGCGTACGGACACCGGTGAGACCGTGATCGGACAGGACCCGGCGGACGAGCTGGCGCAGCGCCGCAACCGCGCGGGCTGACGCGGGAGCTGACGAGGCCGCGGGCCCGGACGGGGAACCGTCCGGGCCCGCGGCCTCGTCGTGCCTGGTGAACCGATCACGGGAGGGCATGTGCGGTCCGGCTCCGGCATACCTGGTCTGCTGAGGCGGCGGGCGTTGCGGCTCGGCGTCCGGCTGCGGCGGCGGCGCACCCAGCGCAGGATCTTCCAACTCGCCACCAGCTGCTGTTCGTTGGCCCTGGCGCCGAGCGCCTGGCTGTGGATGTCGGCGGGGGACCGGGTGGGCACGGTGGAGAGCGCGCCCACGGCACCGGTGGCGGTGGTCTTCGGCGCGGGGCTCTTCGACGGCAAGCCGTCGCCGTATCTGGCCCACCGACTGGACGCGGCGGTCGACCTGTACCGGCTGCAGAAGGTCCAGGCGATCCTGGTCACCGGTGACAACGGGCGGGACAGCTACGACGAGACCGACGCGATGCGGCAGTACCTGGTCGAGCACGGGGTGCCCCAGGTGCGGGTGGTGGGCGACTACGCGGGCTTCGAGACCTGGGACTCCTGCACCCGGGCGCACCGGATCTTCGGGGTTGACCGGGCGGTGCTGGTCAGCCAGGACTTCCACGTCCGGCGGGCGCTGGCGCTCTGCGAGGCGGCGGGCATCGACTCCTACGCGGTCGGGGTACCGGAGCTGCACGACGCCACCTGGCTGTACGGCGGGCTGCGGGAGATCCCGGGAGCGGGAAAAGCGGCGCTGAACGCCTGGCTGCGGCCGGATCCGGTGTTCCTCGGCCCTGCGGAACAGGGCATTCCGCAGGCACTGGCCGACGCGGGGTCGGTCGCGGGGCAGCGCTGACCCCGGGCGGCGTCGATCCAGCGTGGCATCGGTCCAGGTTGGCAGGCTCCCCGGCGGTTGGTGACGGCCGACGGGTGACGGGCGGCGGCCGGGTTCGTACGGACTGTCGGACCCGTGCGGCATGATCGGCGAGTGCGGTCACTGCCGAGCATCATCCACCTCGACATGGACGCCTTCTTCGCGGCGGTGGAGCAGGCGGCCAAGCCGAGCCTGCGTGGAAAGCCGGTGATCGTCGGTGGGCTGGGCGGGCGTGGCGTCGTCTCCACCGCTTCGTACGAGGCGCGGAAGTTCGGGGTGCATTCGGCGATGCCGATGGCCCAGGCGCGCCGGCTCTGCCCCAACGCGGCGTTCCTGTCCGGGCGGTTCGAGGCCTACCGGCAGGTGAGCGAGATAGTGATGGGCCTGCTGCGCGAGCTGTCGCCGCTGGTGCAGCCGCTCAGCCTGGACGAGGCGTTCGTCGACCTGGAGGCCGGCCCGTACGGACCGGCGCTGGCGGCGGCGGACCACGCGACGGGGGAGCGGCTGGTGCTCGCGCTGGCGGAGGACCTGCGCGCGGACATCCACCGGCGCACCGGGCTGACCGCCTCGGTCGGGGCGGCCGGGTCCAAACTGATGGCGAAGATCGCCTCCGAGCAGGCCAAGCCGGACGGGCTGGTGCTGATCGAGCCCGGCCAGGAGCGCGCGGTGCTCGGGCCGATGCCGGTGCGGGCCCTGCCCGGTGTCGGGCCGGCCACCGAGCAGGTGCTGCGCCGGGCCGGTCTGAACACCGTGGCCGATCTCGCGGAGGCGGGGGAGGCCGAGCTGGTGCAGTTGCTCGGCAGGGCCCACGGCGCCGGTGTGTTCCAGATGTCGACAGGGCTGGACGACCGGCCGGTGGTGGCCGACCAGGACGCCAAGTCCGTCTCGGTGGAGGACACCTTCGAGGTGGACCTGGCTGACCGGGAGCGGGTGCTGCGCGAGGTGGAGGTGCTGGCGGCGCGGTGCGTGCGCCGGTTGCGGGCGGCCGGGCGTTCGGGCCGGACGGTGGTGCTGAAGGTCCGCCGGTTCGACTTCTCCACGCTGACCCGCTCGGAGACGCTGCGCGGCCCGACGGACGACGAGACGGTGATCACCGAGACGGCCCGCCGACTGGCCGGCCAGGTGGACATCACCGGCGGGGTGCGGCTGCTCGGTGTCGGGGTCTCGCAGCTGGCCGACTACACCCAGGAGGACCTGTTCGCGCAGGCCGTCCGGGAGGAGTCTGCGGAGCGGGAGGCGGACGAGGACGAGACGACCGGTGCGGAGCCCGAGCCGGTGGCGGCCGGGGTGCGGCACTGGATGCCCGGGCAGGACGTCCGCCATGCCGGGTTCGGGCCGGGCTGGGTCCAGGGCAGTGGCGTCGGCCGGGTGACCGTCCGGTTCGAGACGCCGTGGAGCGGGCGGGGCCGGGTGCGGACCTTCGCGGTGGACGATCCGGCGTTGGAGCCGGCCCGGCCGCTGCCGCTGCGCGGGGACGAGGGGGCTCCCGACGACGGGGAGGCGGGTCGGGCCGAAGGCTCGGCAGGGGACGGCTGAACATACGAAGCGGCCCCACCCGGCGGGGGATCCGGGTGGGGCCGCGTGCCGTGCCGGGCCTCGGACGGCCGCGATGCCCTCGTCGACCGTTCGGGGTCCGGTCCCCCGCGCCCTGTCCCTGAGCGCGGGGGTGGACGCCTCGTCAGGCGTCGGTCTTCACCAGCTCGGGGCTGGAGGCGTGGTTCGCCGCGGAGCCCTGGGCCACGATGGTGGCGGGCTTGACGCTGCGGATCAGGAAGGGGACGGCGCCGGCGACCACGCAGACCGCGGCGGCGGTCCAGAACGCGTGCTTGTAGGCGTCCAGGGTGGGGAGCGAGACCGGGATCGGCAGCTTCATGGTGTCGCCGGTCAGGATGGCGGCCATCACGGCGGTGCCGATCGCGCCACCGACGGTGCGCAGCACGGCGTTCATGCCGTTGGCGATGCCGCTCTGCTCGACCGGGACGGCGCCGTTGATGTAGGCGGGCATCGCCGAGAAGGCGAGGCCGATGCCCAGACCGAAGATCGCCGAGGCGGTGTAGATGTCGGCCTCGTGGCTGTGCCGCAGGGCCAGGTAGGCCATCGCGACGGCGCCGAGGACGCCACCGAGGACCAGCGGGAGGCGGGGGCCGCGGCGGGCGATCAGCAGGGCGCCGAGCGGGGCGGCGACCATCGAGCCGAGCGCGGAGGGCAGCAGCATGATGCCGGCGTGCAGCACGGTGGCGGTGAAGCCGTAGTGGGCGAGCTTCTCAGGGGTCTGGGCGAAGTTGCTGATCACCATGAACGAGCCGTACATGCCGAAGCCGATCAGCAGGCCGGCCAGGTTGGTGAAGGCGACGGCCGGGCGGGACATCATCGTCATGTCGACCAGCGGGTGCTTGACCTTGACCTCGATGACGCCCCAGATCAGGGCGACCACGGCGGCGACGGCGAACAGGCCGAGCGTCTTGGTGGAGGTCCAGCCCCAGTGGTTGCCCTGGCTGACCGCGACCAGCAGGGCGGAGAGCCAGCCGGCCAGGGTGATCGCACCGAGCGGGTCGGCGCCGCCGTCCTTGTCGGTGACCGGGTCGGCGGGCACCCGGAAGGCGACCAGGGCGACCGCGAGCAGACCGAAGACCAGGCCCATCCAGAAGATCGACTTGTAGCTCCAGTGCTCCAGCAGCAGGCCGGTGGCGACCAGGCCGAGGCCGCTGCCGACGCCCATCGACGCGCTGATCGCCGCGACGCCGCCGGTGACCTTCTGCTTGGGCAGTTCGTCACGGACGATGCTGATGGCCAGCGGCAGCACGCCACCGCCGGCGCCCTGGAGGACGCGGGCGACGACCAGCCAGGTGAAGGAGTGGGTGGTGACCGCGAGTGCGGACCCCGCCACCAGGCCGGCCAGCGAGATCAGCAGCATCGGCTTGCGGCCGCGCAGGTCGCCGAAGCGCCCCAGCAGGGGGGTCAGCACGGCGGCGGAGAGCAGGTTGGCGGTCATCAGCCAGGTGATGCTGGAGCCCGAGACGCCGAGCTCCTTGGCCAGCGAGGGCAGGATCGGAACGACCGCGGTCTGCACCACGCTGAACGACAGCATCGCCAGGATGAGGGCCGGCAGGACCCGGGCGCTGCTTGGCTTCGTGGTGGTGGGCTGTGGTGCCTCACTCACGGTTGCTTCCTCCTGTACATGGTGAATGAACTGAAGTAACCATGCAGGGGGATACTTCAGTGTGTCAAATATCGATTGGTGAAGCTTTGGCAAAGTCGAGGACCCCGGGCCGCGGCGGCCCGGGGTCCTGCTGATGTCCGGTTCAGATGAGCGGCCGGACCGGAGCCTCGCGGGCCGGTTCGTCCACCGCACGGGCGGCTGTGGCCGGGTGCGGAGTGTGGGCCGCCGGGGGTACGGGCGTGTGGACGGACGCCGTCGCGGGGGGCGGGGCGGGCGCGGTGGCGTCGTGCACCTCGATGTGCTCGCGCCGCAGCTCGTCGCGGATCACCTCCTCGGTGGTGTACCGCTCGACCACCAGGCGGACCCGCTCGACGGGCGCCAGGTACTTGCGGACCACCGGGCGCTCCTCGCGCAGCGTGACCTCCTCGACGGACTCGGCGATCTCCTTGTTGGTGATGAGCGCGCGCTCGGCCTCGCTGACGGGCGTCCGCTCCACCCGGACCCGCTCGCGGACCACGGGGACGCGGTGCTCCACCGCCTCGGTGATGACGTACTTGCGCAGCTTCGCGGTGCCCAGGACGTGCCACTCGGTGGTGACCTCCAGCCGTTCCTCGCGGCAGGTGAGCTCCACCGGGCTGCCGAGCGCGGGCGGGGCCGGCCGTGCGGCGTCGACCGGGGCGCCGTCGACGACTGGGGCGCCGTCGACGGCCGGAGTGTCGGGCTCCGTGGTCTGCGGCCGGGGCGCGGCGGCGGGCGCGGTGGCGGTGCCGGCTCCCGAGGCGGTCTCCCGGGCGGGTCCGGACGGCTTGCCGAGGTCGACCGCCGGGGTGGTGGCGTGCTTGGCGGGCGCGGTGTCGGCGGAGTGGAAGGCGAGCGGCCCGGCGGGGGGCGCGGCGTCTGCGGAGTGGAAGGAGAGGTGCTTGGCCGGAGCCGCGGCGGTGGACGCGACGCCTGCGGCCGCGCCCGCCCCCGCCGCGTCGGCGGCCTTCTCCGCCGGGGGGACGGCGCCGAAGTCCAGGTCGGCCGGCTGGTCGGTGTCGGGCCCGGAGCGGTCGTCCGCCGGGGTGTCGAGTCCGTAGTAGCGGTAGAGCTGGAGTTCCTGGGCCGGTGAGAGGTGCTGGCCCACGCCGAAGTCCGGTGACTCCTTCACCAGGGACTTGTCGTACGGCACCCGCAGCTCGTCGCCGGAGAACTCGCTGGTGGTCAGCGGGACGAAGGCGTCCCGGCCGAAGATGCCGGTCCGGACGGCGGCCCACTCCGGCTGGCCGGTGGCGTCGTCGAGGTACACCTCGTCGACCGTGCCGATCTTGTCTCCGTTGCGGTCCACCGCCTTGTGGCCGATGAGGTCCCGGGGATCGATATCGGTTTGCACTCTTTCCTCCCGTGCAGCTGTTCCTGCGGAACGCCGTAGGCCGGCGGTTTGAGCACCCGTTCCCTCCGCCACTTCACACCAAAAGCCATGAACCAGACATACGCGAGCCGGGTGCAGCCGTCCGGGCCGGGTGCTCCGCTGTACGGGTCACGGGTGAAGTGGCCGAGTGACCTGACGTACCCGTGATCGGAGGGCTTCCCGCTGGTACCCTGGGCGCGACCGCCGAGCCCGCTCGGGAGAGTCCCCGACCGCGAAAACCGCTGGTCGAGGCGCCGAAGGAGCAACTCCTCCCCGGAATCTCTCAGGCATCCGTACCGTGTGGGATAGGTCACTCTGGAAAGCAGGGCAGGACCGCCGGCGAGGGAGCCGGCGGCCACCACCCTCACCGACGGTGCAAGCCGACGGTGCGCCCACAGCGCACCGTGCGGGTGAAGCTCTCAGGTCCCGATGACAGAGGGGGAGGCCTGTCGGGTTCGTCCGCCCGGGCCGAGCCGCTGTCCGCAGCGATCGGAGCCGTCCGGCGTGCGGACCCCCGCCGGTCCGTGACCAGGAGGCCTCGACCACCATGAACGCCCAGCCGAACGCCGGACGCTCCACCAGCGCCGCGACCCTCACCGAGCTTGAGCAGGCCAGCCCCTTCGAGACCCGCCACATCGGCCCCGACGCCGCCGCGCAGGAGAAGATGCTGGCCCAGGTCGGCTACGGCTCGCTGGACGAGCTCGCCGCCACCGCCGTGCCCGAGGCGATCCGCTCCATCACCGGTCTGGACCTGCCCGCGGGTCGCAGCGAGGCCCAGGTGCTCGCGGAGCTGCGCGAGCTGGCCGGCCGCAACCGGGTGCTCCAGCCGATGATCGGCCTGGGCTACTACGGGACCTTCACCCCGCCGGTGATCCTCCGCAACGTCCTGGAGAACCCGGCCTGGTACACCGCCTACACGCCGTACCAGCCGGAGATCTCGCAGGGCCGCCTGGAGGCGCTGATCAACTTCCAGACCCTGGTCTCCGACCTGACCGGCCTGCCCACCTCCGGCTCCTCGCTGCTCGACGAGGGCACCGCGGCCGCCGAGGCGATGGCGCTGGCCCGCCGCGTCACCAAGGTCAAGGGCGGTGTCTTCCTGGTCGACGCCGAGACCCTGCCGCAGACCCTCGCGGTGGTCAACACCCGCGCCGTGCCGACCGGGGTCGAGGTCGTCGTCGCCGACCTCTCCGCGGGCATCCCGGCCGAGATCGTCGAGCGCGGTGTCTTCGGCGTGCTGCTCCAGTACCCGGGTGCCACCGGTGTGGTCCGCGACCTCACCCCCGTCATCGAGCAGGCCCACGGCCTCGGCGCGATCGTCGCCGTCGCCGCCGACCTGCTGGCGCTCACCCTGCTGAAGTCCCCGGGCTCGCTCGGCGCCGACATCGCCTGCGGCACCTCGCAGCGCTTCGGGGTGCCGATGGGCTTCGGCGGCCCGCACGCCGGCTACCTCTCGGTGCGCGCCGAGTACGCCCGTTCGCTGCCCGGCCGCCTGGTCGGCGTCTCCGTCGACGCCGACGGCAACCGCGCCTACCGCCTGGCGCTGCAGACCCGTGAGCAGCACATCCGCCGCGAGAAGGCGACCAGCAACATCTGCACCGCCCAGGTGCTGCTCGCCGTGATGGCCTCGATGTACGCCGTCTACCACGGCCCGGACGGCCTGGCGGACATCGCCCGGCGCACCCACCGCTACGCCGCCGCCCTCGCCGAGGGCCTGCGGGCCGGCGGCGTGGAACTGCTGCACGGCGAGTTCTTCGACACCGTCACCGCCGTCGTCCCCGGCCGCGCCGCCGCGATCGCCGAGGCCGCCCGCGAGCACGGCATCAACGTCTACCAGGACGGCGAGGACCGGATCTCGGTCTCCACCGACGAGACCACCACCCGCGAGCACCTGGCGGGCGTCTGGGCCGCGTTCGGCGTCGAGGGCGTCGAGGTCGCGGAGGGCGCCGACGCGCTGCCCGCCGCGCTGCTGCGCGAGGACGAGTACCTGACCCACCCGGTCTTCCACAGCCACCGCTCGGAGACCGCGCTGCTGCGGTACCTGCGCCGCCTGTCGGACCGGGACTACGCGCTGGACCGCGGCATGATCCCGCTGGGCTCCTGCACCATGAAGCTCAACGCGACCACCGAGATGGAGCCGGTGACCTGGCCCGAGTTCGGCCAGCTGCACCCCTTCGCGCCGATCGACCAGGCGCAGGGCTTCCTCACCCTGATCCGTCAGCTGGAGCAGCAGCTGGTCGAGGTGACCGGCTACGACGCCGTCTCCATCCAGCCGAACGCCGGCTCCCAGGGCGAGCTGGCCGGCCTGCTGGCCGTCCGCGCCTACCACCACGCCAACGGCGACACCCAGCGTGACGTCTGCCTGATCCCGTCCTCCGCGCACGGCACCAACGCGGCCTCCGCCGTGATGGCCGGCATGCGCGTGGTCGTGGTCAAGACCCTGGTCGACGGCGACGTGGACGTCGAGGACCTCAAGGTCAAGATCGAGAAGCACCGCGACAGCCTCGCCGTGCTGATGGTCACCTACCCGTCCACCCACGGCGTGTACGAGACCCAGATCACCGACATCTGCGCGGCCGTGCACGAGGCCGGGGGCCAGGTGTACGTGGACGGTGCCAACCTGAACGCCCTGGTCGGCCTCGCCAAGCCGGGCAAGTTCGGCGCGGACGTCTCGCACCTGAACCTGCACAAGACCTTCTGCATCCCGCACGGCGGCGGCGGCCCCGGCGTCGGCCCGGTCGCGGTGCGCGGGCACCTCGCGCCGTACCTGCCCAACCACCCGCTCCAGGCGGAGGCCGGCCCGGCCACCGGCGTCGGCCCGATCTCGGCCGCGCCCTGGGGCTCGGCCGCCATCCTGCCGATCTCCTGGGCGTACGTCCGGCTGATGGGCGGCGAGGGGCTCAAGCACGCCACCCAGGTCGCGGTGCTGAACGCCAACTACATCGCCAAGCGGCTGGCCCCGCACTTCCCGGTGCTCTACACCGGCCCCGGCGGCCTGGTCGCGCACGAGTGCATCATCGACCTGCGCCCGCTCACCAAGGAGACCGGCGTCTCGGTGGACGACATCGCCAAGCGCCTGATCGACTACGGGTTCCACGCGCCGACGATGTCGTTCCCGGTGGCCGGCACCCTGATGATCGAGCCGACCGAGTCCGAGGACCTGCACGAGATCGACCGGTTCTGCGACGCGATGATCGAGATCCGGGCCGAGATCGAGAAGGTCGGCTCGGGCGCGTGGGCGGCCGAGGACAACCCGCTGCGCAACGCCCCGCACACCGCAGCCGCCCTGGCCGGCGACTGGGCGCACGGCTACTCGCGGCAGGAGGCGGTCTTCCCGGCCGGCGTCAACCCGGCGGACAAGTACTGGCCGCCGGTCAGCCGGATCGACGGCGCGTACGGCGACCGCAACCTGGTCTGCTCCTGCCCGCCGCTGGACGAGTACGGCTCCTGACGTAGCCCGGACGGCACAGGCAGGGCCCCGGCGGAACGTTCCGCCGGGGCCCTGCCCCGTCCTGTGTCGCCCCGGCCGTCTACGCGGCGTGGGCGACGGCGCGGCGCGGGGCGATCACCCGGCCGTCAGGCAGCAGTTCGCCGGTGTCCTCGAAGAGCAGGACGCCGTTGCAGAGCAGGCTCCAGCCCTGCTCCGGGTGGCAGGCCACCGGTACGGCCGCCTCGCGGTCCTCGGATTCGGCCGACGGGCACTCAGGACGGTGCTGGCACATTCGCGTACCCTCGCTTCGCTCTGCGATCCACCCCGTGGTGCGGCCGACGGATGACCATCGGGAGCCGCCGCGGTAGCCGGATCCTGTCCGGCGCCGGGCCAGGTGTGGGCCGGCGCTCAAGTGGGTAGGACAGGGGGTCCTTCCACGCTGGTTCCCAGTGTCGGCATCCGGGGACGATCGCGCAGCGATTTCGTGACACGCGCCACAACCCCCGGGCAGAGATCACCCGTTCAGGTGGCGTAGCGGGTGAATCACCCCCGGACGGGCCATCGTCCGGCTGGCCCGGGAAGGCCATGCCCGATGGCCCGCCCGGGTGGGCGGGCAGGGCGGTGGGGTGCCGTGGGGGGCCTCAGGGCGAGCCGAGCAGCAGCGACCCGGCGAGCGGTGTCCGTGCCAGGGCCGCCAGCAGGTCGCCGGCCGGATAGGCGCGGTGCGCGGTGACCCCGAGCGGGGCCGGTGCCAGCGGGATCAGCAGGTCCGAGGCCGGGCCGGCGTCCGGGCTGTGCAGCCACAGCGCCGTCGCGTACTGGCCGGGGAAGGTCAGCAGTCTGGGCTGCTGCCGGGCCCGGGAGGACTGGGCGAGCTGCCAGGCCTGGCGCAGGGCCCGGACGGTGGAGTCCAGGTACGGCCCGGCGGTGAAGTGGGAGAAGGCGTGGCCCTCCACGCCCTGTACGACCTCCGCCGCGGCGGCGACCTCGGGTCCGTCCTTGATCAGGAAGCGCCAGCCCGTTCGCCGGGCGGCGCGGAGTTCGGGGCGTGGCCCGTCCAGGACGTAGACCGCGAGCGGGTGTGCGGGGAGCAGTGGGCCGGCCGGGTGGAGCAGCGCTGCGGCGGCGGGTTGGCGCAGCGCGGTCTCCGAGTCGAGCGCGGCGAGGACCGCGCGCAGGGCACTGGGCGGGGGCTGGGGGGTCTGCAGAGTCATGGCGAGGTCGCCTCTCCGTGCGAGATCGGCGTGCGAGTGCGGCATACCGGCGTGGCGCGGTGTGTCATCGGTGACGGGACCTGGCCGTGTCCGGTTGTGCATGATCGCGGTGCCGGCGCGGCTGCTGCAGTCGACGAGGGCTTCGGAGCAGTAGCAGACCGGCCGGAGCGCAGTGCAGTGCGAATTCTACTCGAACAGGTGCGCAGGGTGACCTGTTTATCACAGGCGGTGTCGCCGGGCAAGTCGGCAGATGCGCTGAAAGTCCATCAGTTTCCTTGCATTGCAAGCCATTCGAAGCTCTCGGGTATCGATCTTCCAGGCGGGCATGATGCTTGCACGGTCGGTCGGCCGGGTGGGCTCAGGAGGAGGGGACCATGGGCGAGAAGGTCGTGGCGACGCGGGCGGACCTGTCGGACCGACAGCAGTACCGCCGCAAGCTGCAGTCCTGTCTCGACGCGCTGGGGCGGATGCTGCGCGAGGAGCGCTTCGACCGCCCGCGAGCGGTGGTGGGCCTGGAGATCGAGCTCAACCTGGCCGACGAGCAGGGTCTTCCGGTGATGCGCAACGCGCAGGTGCTGAGCTCCATCGGCTCCAGTGACTTCCAGACCGAGCTGGGCCAGTTCAACATCGAGGTCAACATCACCCCGCACCGGCTCTGCGGGCACGTCTTCGAGGAACTGCGGGAGGAGATCGACACCGGGCTGCGCTACGCCGACCGGCGGGCCGCCGAGGCCGGGGCCCGGATCGTGATGGTGGGCATCCTCCCGACCCTGGAGCACGACCACACCGGGCTGGACGCGATGTCCCACAACCAGCGCTACAGCCTGCTCAGCGACCAGATCGTGGCGGCCCGGGGCGAGGACATCACCCTGGACATCGAGGGCGTCGAGCGTCTCCAGCTGGAGTCGATCACCATGGTGGCCGAGGCCGCCGCGACCTCCCTGCAGTTGCATCTGCAGGTCACCCCCGAGCGGTTCTCCTCGGTCTGGAACGCCGCCCAGGCGTTCTGCGGCCCGCAGCTCGCGCTCGGCGCCAACTCGCCGTTCCTGTTCGGACGGGAGCTGTGGCGGGAGACCAGGCCGGTGCTCTTCCAGCAGGCCTGCGACACCCGTACGGCGGAGCTCAAGGCACAGGGCGTGCGCCCGATCACCTGGTTCGGCGAGCGCTGGGTGGACTCCGCCTACGACCTGTTCGAGGAGAACCTCCGCTACTTCCCGGCGCTGCTGCCGATCTGCGACGACGAGGACCCGGCCAAGGTGCTCTCCTCCGGCGGGATCCCGAGGCTGGCCGAGATGCGCCTGCACAACGGCACCATCTACCGCTGGAACCGCCCGGTGTACGACGTCAGCGACGGCGTGCCGCACCTGCGGGTGGAGAACCGGGCGCTGCCGGCCGGCCCGACGGTGGCCGACACCCTGGCCAACGCGGCCTTCTACTACGGGCTGGTCCGGGTGCTGGCCGAACAGCCGAAGCCGATCTGGACCAGGCTGCCGTTCGACCGGGCGGACGAGAACTTCCAGCAGGCCGCCCGGTACGGCATCGACGCCGTCTTCCAGTGGCCGCAGCGCGGCCGGGCCGGGCGGGCCGGCGGGCTGGCCACCGTCTCCGCCGTGGACCTGGTGCTCAACGAACTGCTGCCGATGGCGTACCAGGGACTGGACGAGTGGGGCGTGGAGCCCGCCGACCGGGACCGCTACCTCGGCATCATCGAGCAGCGCTGCCTGCGCCGCGTCAACGGAGCCTCCTGGCAGAGCGCGACCTTCCACCGGCTGCGCGAGCAGTTCGGGATGGACCGGTCGGCCGCGCTCGCCGCGATGACCCGGCGGTACATCGAGCACATGCGCGGCGGCGAGCCGGTGCACACCTGGCCGGTGGGCTAGGAGCAGCCCTGTGGCAGGATGACCGCTCCGGCGGTCGGCCGACGGCCGGAGCGACGCCCGCCCGCTGGAGCCCCCCGTGACCACCGTCCCGACCGCACCGGAGACCGCGACGCCCACGCGCCGGCTGCTCGGCGTGGAGCTGCTGACCGTCCTCGGGCTCTCGCTCGGGGCCAGCGGCATCGCCGCGCTGATCAGCTTCACGGGTTCGCTCACCGAGCCGCTCAAGCTCGGCCAGCAGGTCGCCACCCTGAACGGCTCGCGCGCCCCCGGCCGGCCCTGGCTGGACCTCACCTGGCAGCTGTACTACATCGGACGCGGCCTGATGCCGGTCGTACTGGTCGGCTATCTGCTGGTGCGCGAGGGCGCCGCGCTGCGGGTGCTCGGCTTCGACCTCGGGCAGAAGCTGAAGGACCTCGGCCGGGGCGCCGCCGTCGCCGCCGCGATCGGCGGCTCGGGGCTCGCGCTCTACCTGGCCTCCCAGGCGGCCGGCTACAACCTGACGGTGGCGCCCTCCGGGCTGCCCGACGTCTGGTGGCGGATCCCGGTGCTGCTCGCCTCCGCCTGGCAGAACGCGATCCTGGAGGAGGTGGTCGTCCTCGGCTACCTGCTGCGCCGGCTCGGGCAGCTGGGCTGGTCCTGGCCGGCCGCGCTGGTGGCGAGTTCGGTGCTGCGGGGCTCGTACCACCTGTACCAGGGGGTCGGCGGGCTGATCGGCAACATGGTGATGGGCGCGGTGTTCTGCCTGCTGTACCGGCGGTGGGGGCGGGTGATGCCGCTGGTGGTGGCGCACGCGCTGATCGACACGGTGGCCTTCGTCGGGTACGCGCTGCTGGCCGGGCACGTCAGTTGGCTGCCGACCGGCTGACCGGGAACGGGACGGCCGGGGTGCGCGGCGGGCGGGCGAGCAGCCGGTCCACGTGCCGGCGTTCGAGGCCCTGGCCGGGGTCGATCGGCAGCAGGACGCGGTCGCGCCGCCAGAGCGCCCGGCGGACCAGGCAGCCGGGGATGACGTCGTCGACCCAGGCGAACGGACGGCCCGCGGCGTACCGCAGCAGGGGTGCCCACTTGTGGGCGGAGAACAGGTCCATCAGCGGCACCCGCGGGTCGCCGGGCTGCGGGACGTAGCCGGCGAAGCGGACCACCGGGAGGCGGGGCAGGCCGATCGCCGGGGCGATGTGGATGTTGGCTTTCTCCTCCCACGTGGTCGCCCAGACGAGTTCGTAGGTGCCGGCCAGTTCGCGCAGCCACTCGCCGTGCCGGGCCGAGAGCAGCACGCTGTAGCCGAGCAGGGTGTGCGTGTCGAAATCGTTCTCCGGGCCGGGACAGACCGGGTTGAGCACACCGTCGACGTCCAGGAAGAGCAGTGGTTTCGGCATCGGGCGCCCCAGGTTCGACTCCGTCGTTTCCTGGTCGGACGCGGGACGCCCCGCCGGTGGTTGCCACCGGCGGGGCGTACGGGTCAGGTGGGGCGCTCAGCGGACGGCGGTGGCCTCCGTACCGGTCGGCACGGCGGCTTCGGCGGGCCGGGCGGCGCGCCGGGAGAGTTGGCGGACCTGCGGCTCCAGCAGGACGACGGCGCTGAGCAGCAGACAGAGCACCGCACAGGCCCAGAGGGCGCCGGAGAGGCCGAGCGCGTCGGCGGCCGGGCCGGCCAGGGCCGTTCCGACCGGTGCCAGGGAGAGCGAGCCGAGCTGGTCGTAGGCGGAGACCCGGGAGAACATCTCGGCCGGGATCTCCTGCTGCAGGGCGATCATCCAGTTGACGCCGAACACGGTGACCCCGGCGCCGGACAGGAACATCACGGCAACCAGGACCGGCAGCGGCGCGGCCACGGCCAGGGCCAGGGCGGGCAGGCCGAAGAGGAAGACGCCGTAGTTGCCGACGAGCAGGATCCGGCGCGGCTGCCAGCGGACCATCACCAGGCCGGTCACGACCAGGCCGATCCCGTGCGCGGCCAGCGCCAGACCCCAGTCGCCGGCGCCGCCGAGCTGCTCCTTGGCGACGATCGGCCCGTAGACCGCGTCCACCGCGGTGATGCACGCCATCAGGACGGCGAACTGGAGGACGATCACCCAGAGCCAGCGCCGGGAGGCGAACTCCTGCCAGCCCTCGCGCAGATCGCGCAGCATGCCGGGCCCGGCGCCGGCGGTGGGCGCGGCCTCCGCCTCCAGGAGGAAGCGCAGGCAGGCGGCGACCAGGAAGCAGCCGGCGTCCAGCGCGAGCACCCAGCCGGGGCCGACGGCGGCGGTCAGGGCGCCGCCGAGCGCCATACCGCCGATCTGGGCCGAGTTGAGGGCCATCCGGAAGACCGAGAACGCCCGCCCGGCGTGCTCCGTCGACACGCTCTGCATGATCATGCCCTCGGAGGCCGGGGCGTAGAAGGCGTGGCCCGCGCCGCCGGCGGCGGAGAGCAGCATCAACTGCCAGAGCTGGACGTGGCCGGAGAGGACGAGGGCGGCCAGAACGGCCTGGGAGAGGGCGTTGAACAGATTGGCCGCGACCATGACGTGGTGGCGCGGCAGCCGGTCGGCGAGGGCGCCGCCGACCATCAGCAGCAGGACGACCGGCACCAGACGGGCCGCGGTGACATACCCGACCTCGGTGGTGGAGCCACCGCTGTCCATGACGGCGAAGGCGGTGGCGATCGGGGCGCCGGCGTTGCCGAGGCCGCTGATCACGGTGGCGGCGGTCTGGATGCGGTAGTTGCGGCCGGCCCAGGGGAAACGGGGGCGGCGTGCGGGTTGGCTGGGCACCTGGAGACTATGCCGGGCGAACTGTCAGCTGTCCAGCGGGTTTTCGGGCCTTACCGGCGGTGGTGGGGCGGGTACGGGGCGGGGCGCGGGGCAGGCCCTATCCGAGGTGGCCGTGGAGGAAGCTGAGGGTGCGCCGCCAGGCCGTCCGGGCCTGGAGCGGGTCGTAGCCGCCGAGCGGGTTCTCGTCGTTCATGAAGGCGTGCCCGGCCGGGTAGAAGTGGATCTCGGGGCGGACGTCGGTCGCCTCGCCGATGCGGATCGCCGCCTCGTCCACGGCCGCCATCGGGATCGAGCGGTCCCGCTCGCCGAAGTGGCCGAGGACGTGCGCGGTCAGGCCCCGGTAGTCGAAGTCCTGGTCCGGCGGGAGCCCGTAGAACGGGACCACGGCGGCCACCCGGTCGCCCGCCGCGGCGCCGAGCAGCAGGGCGAAGCCGCCGCCCATGCAGAAGCCGACCACCCCGACGGCGTCCCCGACCACGCCGTCGAGCCCGAGCAGGAAGTCGACCGCGCCGCCGAGGTCCGCCACGGCCCGCTCGACCGGCAGCTCGCGCCTCAGCCGGGCGGCCTCCGCGCTGTCGTGGGTGGTGGCACCGCCGAACAGGTCGGGTGCGAGGACGGTGAAGCCCTCGGCGGCGAAGCGGTCCGCCATGGTCGCGATGTGCGAGGTGAGCCCCCACCACTCCTGCACCACCACCAGGCCGGGGCCGACGCCCTGCGGCGGACGGGCCAGATAGCCGTGGGCCCGACGCCCGTTGCTCGGGAAGGTGACGTTCTGCCGGGAGCCGCCCTGATCAGGCATGGCTTCCTCTCGGTGGGACGGGCCGCGCGGCGCGGCGACGACTGCGGGGGCCTGTACGTCAGCCCATCTCCTCCAGGGCGCGGCCCTTGGTCTCCTTGATGCAGAAGGCCACGAAGGGGATCGAGAGCAGCGCGAAGGCGGCGTAGACGACGTACGTCGCCGACAGGTTCCAGTCGGCGAGGTCGGGGAAGGTGACGGTGATCGCCCAGTTGGCGATCCACTGGGCCGAGGCGGCGACCGACAGGGCGAGCGCCCGGATCCGGTTGGGGAACATCTCGCCGAGCAGGACCCAGACCACCACGCCCCAGGAGAACGCGAAGCAGAACACGAAGACGTGCGCGGCGACCAGCGCGACCGTGGCGTGGGTGTTGTCCAGCGTGGCGGTGTCGCCGGTGCCGTGCCGGTAGGAGAACGCCCAGGCGGCGGTGGACAGCGCGATCGCCATGCCCGTCGAACCGGCCAGCGCCAGCGGCTTGCGGCCGATCCGGTCCACCAGCGCCATCGCGACCACCGTTCCGATGACGTTGATGATCGAGGTGGAGAGGCTGATCAGCAGTGAGTTGGCCTCGTTGATGCCGACGGACTGCCAGAGGAAGGACGAGTAGTAGAAGATCACGTTGATGCCGACGAACTGCTGGAACACCGAGGCGCCGATGCCGACCCAGACGATCGGCAGCAGCCCGAACCGGCCGCCCAGCAGGTCCTTCGGCCGGGGCTTGTGGGTGGACTCCAGCACCGCCCGGATCTCGGCGACCCGGGCGTCCAGGTCCACCCCCGCGCCCTCCACCTCCAGCAGCACCTTGCGCGCCTGCTCCTCGCGGTGGTCGGCGATCAGATAGCGCGGAGACTCCGGGATGGCCAGCGCCATCAGGCCGTACACCAGCGCCGGGACGGTCTCCACACCGAGCATCCACTGCCAGGCCTGGATACCGCCGAGGTGGCCGGTGGACTCGCCGCCGGCGGCCTGGTTGAGCGCCCAGTTGGCGAGCTGGGAGACGGTGATGCCGAGCACGATCGCCATCTGCTGGAAGGACGCGAGCCGGCCGCGGTAGGCGGTCGGGGCGACCTCGGCGATATAGGTGGGCGCGATGACGGAGGCGATGCCGATCGCGATGCCACCGACCACCCGCCAGGCCGCGAGCACCTGGATGCTCGGCGGGAACATCGAGCCGGCACCGCTGATCGCGAAGAGGGTCGCGGCGAGCAGCATGGTGCGGACCCGGCCGAGGTGATCGGCGAGCCGGCCCGCGATGACCGCGCCGGCCGCCGAGCCGAGCAGCGCGATGGCCACCACGAAGGCGGTCTCGCTGTTGCCCACCCCGAAGTGCCGCTGGATGCCCGTCACCGCGCCGTTGATCACCGCACTGTCGTAGCCGAACAGGAAGCCGCCCATCGCGGCGGCGGCGGAGATGAACACGACGTGCCCGAGGTGCGCCTCGCCGGACGCCTGATGACTGTCGAGTGTGGACATGCGCGCTCCCCGAGTGGACGGGCCCGCCGGCATCCGGATGGGCGGGATTCGTCTCACATCCGACCAGTAGTCGGTGGATCCCGCCCGAGATCGAGCCGATCGGGTGACGTGGTGTCAGCGCTGCTACCCGCTCCGCCGGGCGTTACGCCGGAGCAGTTGGACCCGGGCCGCGGTGTCCAGGCCGCGGCCGCGTTCGGCCAGGCGGTCGGCGATGGCGTGCTGCTCGGCCGCGGGCTTCTTGTCGTCGTACTTGAACTTGGCGCGCACCTCGCGGACCGTCAGCCGCAGCCCGCGCAGGCCCGGGAGGAGCCGGCCGAACGGGCTGTCGCCGGGGGTGACCCGGATCTGCGGGGTCTCGGGCTGGAAGTGGGCCAGCTGGCGGTTGAGGATCTCCGCCTTGCCGGCCGCGTCCTCGACCAGCTCGGCGGTGCAGGAGAACTGGACGGAGGCGTAGTAACTGGTCGGCGTGCCGGGCTCGCCGCGCCAGTGGCCCGGGGCGAAGACGTAGTCGTCGGTCACCGAGAGGGTCACCTGGGGGTCGGCCCGGACGGCGGCGAGCAGCGGGTTGGGCGCGGCGAGGTGGAGCAGGACCTCGCCGCGCTCGGCGTCCAGCAGGAAGTGGGTGGGGACCAGGACGGGGCCCTGGCCGGGCGGGCCGTTGGCGGCGAGCAGGCCGAAGTCGCGGCCCTCGGCGAGCCAGGCGCGCCACTCGGCCTCGTCGCCCCGGTCCCAGGACCTGATCAGCATCGTCGGGCCCCCGTCAGCGGGAGAGGTCGCGCAGGTGCGCGGGGAGCGGAACGGTGGTGGACGCGGCCGGTTCGGGGGTGCCGTGCACCGTGGCGACCGGCACCACGCCGGCCCAGTGCGGCAGACCGAGGTCGGCCTCGTCGTCGTCGGCGCCGTCGGCGCGGGTCTTGGCGGAGACCTCGTCCAGGTCGAGGCGGATCACCGCGGTGGCGGCGAGCTCCCTGGCGTTGGCCGGGCGGACCTCGGCGGAGCGGCCGGGGACGGCGTGGTCGACCAGCGCGTCCAGCGCGGTCGTCAGCTCCTCCGGGTCGGTGACCTGGTGGGCGGTGCCGTGGGCGACCACCGAGCGGAAGTTGACCGAGTGGTTGAACGCGGACTTGGTCAGCACCAGGCCGTCGACCAGGGTGACGGTGACGCAGACCGGCAGGCCCTGGTCGCCCGCGGCGCCGCGCAGCGGACGGCTGCCGGTGGAGCCGTGGACGTAGAGGCGGTCGCCGACGCGGGCGTAGATGGTCGGCAGGACGACCGGGGCGCCGTCGGCGATGAAACCCAGGTGGCAGATGTAAGCGCTGTCGAGGATGGCGTGGATCGCGTCCTGCTCCCAGGTGGCGCGGTCCTTGTAGCGGGTCGGGGTGGTGCGCGGGGTGCGGGAGTAAACCGGGGTGCCGCCAGACATGACAACCTCTATGTACTAGTGCATAATCTGTTTTGTGCTAGGAGACTATCCGATCAAGGGGCGGCGCGCCAGCGAAATCGCGGCCGACGTCGAGCGGGGCGTGAGCAGCGGACGGCTCGCGCCCGGAACCCCACTGCCCCCGCTGCGCGACCTGGCCGGCGAGCTCGGCGTCAACCCCAACACGGTCGCCGCCGCCTACCGGCTGCTCCGCGACCGCGGGGTGATCGAGACGGCCGGCCGCAAGGGCAGCCGCATCCTCCCCAGGCCCGCGCTCACCCCGCGCGACCAGATCCGCGTGCCCGTGCCCCCGCACGCCCGCGACCTGTCCGGCGGCAACCCCGACCCGGCACAGCTGCCCGACCTCACCCCGGCCCTCGCGGCCGCCGCCGAGGCCGCCCGCCGCGAGCCGGTGCAGTACGGGCACCCGGCCGCCGACCCCGGGCTGCTCGCCCTCGCCGGCGCCGCCTTCGCGGCCGACGGCCTCCCCGACGGGCCGATCGCCGTCGCCTCCGGCTCGCTCGACACCATCGAGCGCATCCTCGCCACCCGGCTGCGCCCCGGCGACGCCGTCGCCGTCGAGGATCCGGGCTGGGGGAGCCTGCTGGACCTGCTGCCCGCGCTCGGTCTCAAGCCCGCGCCCGTCCGGCTGGACGACGACGGCCCGCTGCCCGACGCGCTCGCCGGGGCGCTGGCGGACGGCGCCCGCGCGGTGATCGTCACCAGCCGCGCGCAGAACCCGACCGGGGCCGCGCTCACCGCCACCAGGGCCGGAGAGCTGCGCGAGGTGCTGGCCGGGTACCCCGGGGTGCTGCTGATCGAGGACGACCACGGGCACGGCATCGTCGACCAGCCGTACCACCCGCTGGTCGGCTCCGGCCCGGAACGCTGGGCGGTGGTGCGCTCGGCGGCCAAGGCGTACGGGCCGGACCTGCGGCTCTCGGTCGCGGTCGGGGACGAGGACACCATCGGGCGGGTCTCGGGCCGGCAGCGGCTCGGGGCCGGCTGGGTCAGCCATCTGCTGCAGCGCACCGTCGCGGAACTGTGGCGGACCGACGCGGCGCCGGCCGGGCGGGTGGCCGCCGCCTATCGGGAGCGCCGGGACGCGCTGCTGGGGGAGTTGGCCGCGCGTGGCATCGAGGCGCACGGCGCCAGCGGGCTGAACGTCTGGGTGCCCGTGCCGGACGAGACGTCCGCGCTGGTCGCCCTGGTGCAGCGCGGCTGGGTGGCGGCGCCCGGCGCGCGCTACCGGATGCAGTCCCCGCCGGGGATGAGGCTCACCATCGCGGAGCTGGACCCGGCCGACGCGCGGCGGCTGGCCGAGGACCTGGCGGCCGTGCTGGGGACGGGCGGTGTCGGCTCGCGGCTGATCTGAACCGGAGCCGGAGCCGGAGCCGGAGCGGGAGTCGGGGTCGGAGCCGGGGCGGCCGTTGTGCGGCGGCCGCCCCGGCGCCGGTCAGCCCTTGGCGAGCAGCGCCTCGGCGTGCGCCCTGACCTGATCCTTCGTCAGATAGGCGTCGGTGTACTCGAAGTCCTGCAGCCGGGCGGGCTGGCGGGCCAGGAAGCCGGTGCGGACGAAGTCGTCTCCGGCGGTGGCGTTCAGCAGCCAGTTGGCGCCGACCCGGAACTTGGCGACATTGGTGCGCATCGCCATCAGGTGGTAGCCGCGCGCCACCAGCTGGGCCGGCACCCCGTGCAGCTCCACGCCCAGCGGCTTGGAGACCGCGTCCTTGCCGCCGAGGTCCACCACCAGGCCCAAGTCCTTGTGGTAGTAGGGCTCCAGGGGTCGGTTGTGGAGCGCGGCGAGCACGTTGTCCGCGACCGCCCGGCCCTGGCGGGCGGAGTGCTGGGCGGTCGGCGGGCAGACCGCGCCGTCGCCCTTGGAGAGGTCCGGCACCGCGGCCGCGTCGCCGAGCGCGAACACACCCTGGAACTGCGGCACCCGCATCTCCGCCGTCACCGCGATCCGGCCGCGCACCGTCTCGGCGTCCAGCGTGCCGATCAGCGGGCTGGCCGCGACGCCCGCCGTCCAGATCAGCGTGCGGCAGGGCAGCACCCGGCCGTCGGTGAACTTCACCGATTCGGCGCCGACTTCGGCCACCGAGACGCCCAGCGAGACCTCGATGCCGCGCTCGCGCAGCACCTCCAGGGCGGCGAGGCCCAGCGCGTCGCCCAGCTCCGGCATCAACTTGGGCGCGATGTCGATCAGATGCCACTTGATCTGCCGGGCGTCCAGCCGTGGGTAGCGTTTGGCGGCCGCGGTGGTCAGCCGCTGCAGGCAGGCGGCGGTCTCGGTGCCCGCGTAGCCGCCGCCGACCACCACGAACTGGAGCCGGGACTCGCGCTCCTTCTGGTCCAGGGTGGCCGAGGCGAGGTCGAGTTGAGCGATCACGTGGTCGCGGACGTAGGCCGCCTCGGCGAGCGTCTTCATCCCGCGCGCGTAGTCCGTCAGGCCCGGGATGTCGAAGGTGCGGGTCACGCTGCCGGGGGCGAGCACCAGGTAGTCGTACTTCTGCGCCACCACCTCGTCGGTGATCTTGCGGACCACACAGACCTTGGAACGCGGGTCGATCCCGATCGCGCCGCCGGGCACGATGTGGGTGCGGCGCAGTGTGCGGCGCAGCGAGACCGCGACCGACTGCGGAGTCAGCACCCCGGCGGCCACGTGCGGCAGCAGCGGGAGGTAGAGCTGATAACTGAACGGCGTGACCAGCGAGATCTCCGCCTCCGAGGGCGTGAGCTTGTGTTCGAGGCGGCGAGCGCACTCCAGTCCGGCGAAGCCGCCGCCCACGATCAGGATCCGAGGTCGTTCCATCGTTCATCCCTTACAGCGCAGGTCGTCCAGTGCAGGGTCCGGGGCCTCAGACGCGCCCTATTGCCCGCCACACTCGCACGGAGCAGCGTGGGCTGCCACCGGGGAGGCGCGGATGGCGCAGACGCGCCGGAGTTACCCGCCTCGCGCATATGCCCGATAGGCTGTCGGGCGTGCTCACCGAGGTGACGGCGATCCGTTATGTGACGCCACTGCGAGAAGGCGGCTCGATGCCGGGCCTGGTCGAGGCGGACGACCGACGGCTGTACGCCCTGAAATGGGTCGGCGCGGCGCAGGGCCGCAAGGCGCTGGTGGCGGAGGTGCTGGCGGGTGAACTCGGCCGCCGGCTGGGCCTTCCGGTGCCGGAGCTGGTCACCGTCGATCTGGATCCGGTGCTCGCCCGCAGTGAGCCGGACCCGCTGATCCAGGACCAGATGCGGGCCAGCGGCGGAGTCAACCTGGGCATGGCCTTTGTCAGCGGCGCGCTCAACTTCGATCCGCTCTGCTTCGACGTGGACGCCGGACTGGCCGGGCAGGTGCTCTGGTTCGACGCGCTGATCGGCAATGTGGACCGCTCCTGGCGCAACCCCAACCTGCTGGTCGCCACCGGCGGGCTGCGGCTGATCGACCACGGTGCGAGCCTCATCTTCCATCACCACTGGGCGGGCGCGGCCTCCTGGATCCGCCGCCCGTACGACGCCTCCGACCACGCGCTGCTGCGGGCCGAGCCCGATCTGCCGGCGGCCGACAAGGCGCTCGCCCCGATCGCCGAGGCGGCGATCGGGGATGCGGTGGCGCAGATCCCCGACGTCTGGCTGGCGGACGAACCCGGCTTCGACTCGCCCGAGGCGGTGCGCGCCGCGTACCGCGCCCAGCTCACCGAGCGACTGGCCGGTCCGCGCGACTGGCTGCCGGAGGTGTCCGCATGACCGAGCCCCTGCCGCCGGCCCTGCCGGCCGTCGCCGAGCTGCACGACTACGAGTACGCGGTGATCCGGGCGGTGCCCCGGGTCGAGCGCGGGGAGTGCGTCAACGTCGGGGTGCTGCTGTACTGCCGGCAGAGCGGGCACCTGGCCGCCCGGACCCACCTCGACCAGGGCCGGCTGCTGGCGCTCGACCCGGTGGCGGACGTCGCCGGGGTGCGCCGCGCGCTGCACGGGATCGAGGCGGTCTGCGTGGGCGGCCCGCCGGCCGGTCCGGCGGCGGCCGACAGCCCCGGGCAGCGGTTCCGCTGGCTGACGGCGCCGCGCAGCGCGATCGTCCAGCCGGGGCCGGTGCACACCGGGCTGACCGCCGATCCGGAGGCGGAACTGCGGCGGCTCTTCGACCAGTTGGTGCTCTGACCGCCGTTCCGGCCGCTGCCCCGCGGGCGGGGAGGCGGGTGCCGCGGGGCGGAGGAAGAGCGGGTGAGCGGTTGGCCGGCGGACCTTTGCTGTGGTCAAAGCTTGAGTTACTGAAGCACTCGGTCGTACGCTGACCCCATGGGTTCGACAGCGACGACGACCGTACCGACCAACCCCGAGTTGATGGAGGTGTTGGCCGCCGTGGGCGCCGCGTACTTCCAGGACTTCGCGGCGGCGGCGGCCCGGCATGGCCTCTCCTCCTCGCAGGCCAAGGCACTGGGGGCGGTGCAGGAGCCGGTGCCGATGCGGGCGCTGGCCGGGCGGCTCGGCTGCGACGCCTCGAACGTGACCGGGATCGTCGACCGGCTGGAGTCGCTGGGCCTGGCCCACCGTGAGGCCGCGGCCGGTGACCGGCGGGTCAAGATCGTCGTCATCACCGAGCAGGGCCGGGCGATCCTGGGCCTGATCCGCGGCGAGATGGCCCGTACCCACCAGGCCTTCGAGGCGATGAGCGACGAGCAGCGGGTGGCCCTGCACTCGATCTGCTCCCAGGTGCTGCCGGTGCTGAGCGGCCGGGCGGTCAGCCCGCAGTAGCCAGCAGCCGGGCGGTGGAGCACCGGGCCAGCTCCTCGGCGTGCCCGGGCAGGGCGCCGTCGGCGCGCAGGTGGCGGCGGACGGTGCTGCGGCACACCCTGGCGATGCGTACCCGCGGTCCGGCGCGGCTGACCCGGCCGCTGGTCTACCGGCCGCTGCGCGACGCCCTGATCGAGGACTGCTTGGACCGGGCCGAGCGCGCCGGCGCGGGAACGGTGGCCCGGCCGGCGCGCTGGAGCGGGTGGGTCAGAGTGCTGCGGCGAGGACTGCGGGCAGCGGCGCGTGGTGGAGCAGGGTGAGCCGGCGGGTGGCCCGGGTGAGGGCGACGTAGAGGTCCTGGCCGACCTTCGGGGACTGGGCGAGGATGGCGGCCGGGTCGACGACCACCACCGTGTCGAACTCGAGTCCCTTGCAGCCCGCGACCGTCAGCCACCCCGAGCGGGCGGCCAGGGCGTCCGGCGCGATCACGCCGAGGGTGCCGACCGGGGCGGGCAGCCGGGCCAGGGCGGTGGTGTAGTCGGCGTCCGGGACGTGGACGGCGCTCGGCGGCTCGGCGTCGTCGCGGACGGACTCGGGCGGCCGCTGGTCGGGGGCGACGCTGCGCAGGACGGCCGCGGCCGGCCTCATGATGGCGGCGGGCGTGCGGTAGTTGACGGTCAGCCGCTGCTCGCGCCAGCGGCCGGCCAGATGCGGGTCCAGCATCTCGGCCCAGGACCGGGCGCCGGCCGCCGAACCGGTCTGGGCGAGGTCGCCGACGACGGTCAGCGAGCTGGTCGGCACCCGGCGCAGTACGGCCCGCCAGGCCATCGCGGACAGCTCCTGCGCTTCGTCGACCACCACGTGTCCGTACGCCCAGGTGCGGTCGGCGGCCGCCCGTTCGGCGGTGGAGCGGTACGGGCCGTCGTCGTGGAACCGATCGGCCAGCAGGGCCGGGTCCAGGGTGGCGTTGCCGGTCTGCCCGGTGATGGTCAACACGCCCTGGGCGTAGGCGAGTTCATCGGCCCGGCCGCGCTCCGCCGCGCGGGCCCGGGCGCGGGCGGGGGCGTCGTCCTCGCCGAGCAGCTCGGCGGCCTCGTCCAGCAGCGGGACGTCCTCGACCGTCCACGGGCCGCCTGGCGGGCGGAGCAGCGCGGCGCGTTCGGCGGGGGAGCGGCCGGGGGTGGCGGCGGTCAGCAGGGCCCGGTCGGTGAGCAGCCGTTCGACCAGGCCCTCGGGGGTCAGCTTCGGCCAGAGCGCGCCCAGCGCGGCCCGGACGTCCGGCCGCTCCCACAGCTCGCGCGGGGCGTAGCGGGCCTCCTCCTCGTCGTACTGGCGGCCGAGGACGAGCGCCTGGGCGACGGCGAGGGCGTCCAGCAGGGTGCGCAGGAAGAACCCGCGGGCCCGGTTGTGCGGCAGCCGCAGGCCGCGGGCGGCCGCGCGGGCTTCGGCGCAGACCCGGTGCGACAGACGCAGCCCGTCGCCGAGGTCGAGTCCGTCGGCGGGCGCCGACTGGTGGGCCCGGACGGCGCGTTGGAGGACGTCGGCCATCCAGGGGCCGCCCTTGGCGACGGCGGTGGCGGGGGTGTCGGAGGCCGTGGCGTCGACACCGGGGAAGAGCCCGCCGACGGTGCAGAGCACCACCTCGGTCTCGCCGAGCGCGGGCAGGACCTGGTCGATGTAGCGCAGGAAGGCCGGGCTGGGGCCGACGACCAGCACGCCGCGCCGCTCCAGCACCGCGCGGTGCGTGTACAGCAGATAGGCGGCGCGGTGCAGGGCGGCGACGGTCTTGCCGGTGCCGGGGCCGCCCTGGACGACCAGGGCGCCGGAGAGCGGGGCGCGGATCACCCGGTCCTGCTCGGTCTGGATGGTGGCCACCGCGGTGCCCATCCGGTCGGTGCGCTCGCGGCCCAGCGCGGCCAGCAGGGCGGCCTCGCCGACCAGGGTGCGCCGGCCCTCCTCGCCGAGGCCGGCCAGGTCGAGGGCCTCGTCGTCCAGGCCGGTGACGGTGCGGTCGCGGGTGTGCAGATGGCGGCGGCGCACCACGGTGCCGGGGTCGGCCGGGGTGGCGGTGTAGAAGGGGCGGGCGGCGGGGGCGCGCCAGTCCAGCAGCAGCGGCTCGTACTCCTCGTCGGTCAGTCCGGTGCGGCCGATGTGGTGAACGGTGCCGTCGCGTGCGTCGAGCCGGCCGAAGCAGAGGCCGCGTTCGACGGCGTCCAGCCGGGCGCACCGGCGGGCGGCCTCGGTGGCACGGACCTCGCGCTCCAGCCTGGCCTGGTGGGTACCGCCGGCGCCGGCCTGGGCGAGGACGCCGTCCAGGGTGCGGCGGGTCTCCTCCCGGACGGTGTCCAGCCGGGCGTACAGCCGGGTGAGGCAGGCCTGTTCGGTGCGCAGGGCCTCGGCGAGCGCCTCGGCCGCCGACGGCTCCGGGGGTACGGCAGGGTTCGCCGCCGGTTCCGGATGTGCTGGTGCTCCCGGGCGGGCTGTCGGTTCCGCTGGAAATTCGTCCATCGATGTGGTATCCTTGCGGTGAGGAGTTTGTAGTGCCTCTAATTTTCCGTGCTCAAGTGACCCAGCCTACCCGATGCGCGGCCGTTCCGGCTGACCTCGGCTGTTAGGCTTGCGAAGCGTGAGCGCGAAGCCCCAGATCCCCAATGTCCTGGCCTCCCGGTACGCCTCGGCGACCCTGGCCCAGCTGTGGTCCCCCGAGCACAAGGTGGTCCTCGAGCGCCACCTGTGGCTCGCCGTCCTGAAGGCCCAGCAGGACCTCGGTGTCGAGGTGCCCGCCACCGCCGTCGCCGACTACGAGCGCGTGGTCGACCAGGTCGACCTCGGCTCCATCGCCGCCCGTGAGCGGATCACCCGCCACGACGTGAAGGCCCGGATCGAGGAGTTCAGCGAGCTCGCCGGTCACGAGCAGATCCACAAGGGGATGACCTCCCGGGATCTGACCGAGAACGTCGAGCAGCTGCAGATCCGCCAGTCGCTGGAGCACGTGCGGGACCGCACGGTGGCCGTCCTGGTCCGCCTCGGCCGTCTCTCCGCCCAGCACGCCGAGCTGGTCATGGCCGGCCGTTCGCACAACGTGGCCGCGCAGGCCACCACCCTGGGCAAGCGCTTCGCGACCGTCGCCGACGAGCTGCTGGTCGCCTTCAGCCGCCTGGAGGAGCTGATCGCCCGCTACCCGCTGCGCGGGATCAAGGGCCCGGTCGGCACCGCCCAGGACATGCTGGACCTGCTCGGCGGCGACACCGACAAGCTCGCCGAGCTGGAGCGCCGGGTGGCCGGCCACCTCGGCTTCCAGAACGTGCTGACCAGCGTCGGCCAGGTCTACCCGCGCTCGCTGGACTTCGAGGTGCTCACCGCCCTCGTCCAGCTCTCCGCCGCGCCCTCCAGCCTGGCCAAGACCATCCGTCTGATGGCCGGCCACGAGCTGGTCACCGAGGGCTTCAAGGAGGGCCAGGTCGGCTCCTCCGCGATGCCGCACAAGATGAACACCCGCTCCTGCGAGCGCGTCAACGGCCTGGCCGTCATCCTGCGCGGCTACGCCTCGATGACCGCCGAGCTGGGCGGCGACCAGTGGAACGAGGGCGACGTCTCCTGCTCGGTGGTCCGCCGGGTCGCGCTGCCGGACGCCTTCTTCGCCTTCGACGGCCTGCTGGAGACCTTCCTGACCGTCCTCGACGAGTTCGGCGCCTTCCCGGCCGTGATCGAGGCCGAGCTGGACCGCTACCTGCCGTTCCTGGCCACCACCAAGGTGCTGATGGGCGCGGTGCGGGCGGGCGTCGGCCGGGAGACCGGGCACGAGGTCATCAAGGAGCACGCCGTCGCCTCCGCGCTGGCGATGCGGGCCGGCGCCCGGGAGAACGAGCTGCTGGACCGGCTGGCCGCCGACGAGCGGATCCCGCTGGACCGGGCCGCCCTGGACGCGCTGCTCGCCGACCGGCTCTCCTTCACCGGTGCGGCCGGCGCCCAGGTCGCCGAGGTGGTCCGCCGGGTCGAGGCCGTCGCGGCCGCGTACCCGGAGGCCGCCAAGTACGCGCCGGGCGACATCCTCTGACGCCCCGTCTGCACTGACGCCGCGCCTGCGCCGGTGTGCCGTCAGTTCGCCGAGGGCCCTGCCGCCGTTCCGGTGGCGGGGCCCTCGGCCGTTCCGGCGTCGACGTGGCCCGGGTCGAGCGGCGGGGCGTTGGTGCCGCAGGACCACTGGCAGTCCGGCTCGGCCACCGGGCGGTGGTCCTCGGGGGCCAGCACATTGCCCCGGACGGTGGTGACGGCCACCAGCGCGCCGGCGACCAGCAGCCCGGCGCAGATCAGCATCGCGGTGTGGAAGGCCGAGTCCACCGAGGCGGGCACCCGGTAGGCCTCGCCGCTGAGACCGGCCAGGGCGGGCAGGGCGGCGACCGCGAGCAGGCCGGCGGCCCGGGCGGCGGCGTTGTTGACACCGCTGGCGATGCCCGCGTGCCGGACCTCCACCGCCGCCAGCACCGTGGCGGTCAGCGGCGCGACCAGCAGCACCATCCCGCAGCCCAGCACGGTGACGGCGGGCAGCACGTCCGCCCAGTACGAGGCGCCGGGGCCGATCCGCAGCATCAGCAGCACACCGCCCGCGCAGAGCAGCGGACCCACGGTGAGCGGCAGCCGCGGGCCGATCCGCTTGCCGAGCCGCCCGGCGCGTGCCGACAGGGCCAGCATCAGGACGGTGACCGGGATCAGGGACAGCCCGGAGACCAGCGGGGAGAACCCGGAGACCGTCTGCAACTGCACCACCAGGAGGAAGAACACTCCGCTGAAGGCCGCGTACACGCAGAGGGTGACCAGGTTCACCGCGGTGAACAGCCGGGAGGAGAAGAGGCCGAGCGGCAGCATCGGCTCCGGGCTGCGGCGCTCCACCGAGACGAAGGCCGCCCCCAGCAGCAGGCCGGCCACGCCGGTCACCCAGACGGACGCGGACACCCCTCCACCGGCCGCCGTCAGCGCGTAGGTGATCGCGCCCAGGGTCAGGGCGGCGAGCAGTGCGCCGAGGACGTCGAACCGGCCGGTCGCACTCTCGTCCCGGCTCTCCGGCACATGCCGGGCCGCCACCGCGACCACCAGGACGGCGAGCGGGACGTTCAGCAGGAAGATCCACCGCCAGCCGGGGCCGTCCACCAGCCAGCCGCCGAGGAACGGCCCGACCGCGGCCGACACCCCGCCGAGGCCGGACCAGAGGCCGACCGCCGCCGAGCGGTCGTCCGGGTGGAAGACGGCCTGGAGCATCGCCAGTGAGCCGGGGGTGAGCAGGGCGCCGCCGATGCCCTGCACGGCGCGGGCGATGACCAGCACGCCGATGGTGGGCGCGGCGGCGCAGGCCGCCGAGGCGACGGCGAACCAGACCACGCCGATCAGGAACACCCGGCGGCGGCCGTAGCGGTCGCCGAGCGCGCCGCCGAGCAGGATCAGCCCGGCCAGGGTCAGCAGATAGGCGTTGAGCGTCCATTGCAGGGCGGCGAGGGGGGCGCCCAGATCGGCGCCGATCCGGGGCAGGGCGACGTTCACCACGGTGCCGTCGAGCATCGCCATGCTGGAGCCGAGCACCGTCGCCAGTAGTACCCAGCGACCCTGCGCGGTGCCCAGGCGCAGGGTGCCGGCCTCGGAGGTGGCCACCGCCCGATCGTGCGCCCCGCGGGCCGACGTGACAAGGGTCACCGGGGGGTGTGTCGGCGAATGGCATTCCGTAGGTGATCGCGTGCGTACTGACGCGGATATCGGCGGAGTGTCGCCGGGCGGTCGCTCCAGGTCAATGGATTGTGTGCGTACCGTGCAGCCGATCATTCGGAGTGTCACGACGCCTCGGGGCTTTGTGGTGACTTCACGTGATCGACATTGCTTAGCCCGTACGGATGGGTTTTAGTTCAGCGACCGCCCGGCCACGGCCCGGGCGGCCACCGGGTGGAACGCCTAGTCCTGCCGCTGCCCGGTGGTGCGAACTGAACTCTGTACGGCAGGAGCGGGGGACCCAAAGGTAAGTCGCCGGACCGGAATTCACGGTCCGGCTTGGGGTGAAGCCGCATTGCGGCCGGGCAACTCCAGCCCGAACCCGACAGCTCACCTCGTAGGCGTCGGAGAGGAAATCTTCCATGCCCGCACAGGCTCGTCGTATCGCCCTGCCCCGCGCCGCCCGCATCGGTATCGCCACCGCCGTCACCGGCGCCGCTTTCGCCCTTCCGCTGGTGACCGCGATCAGCGCCCAGGCCCACACCGCGCCGGCCGCGAAGCCCCGGCAGAGCAACTCCTCGACCGCCGACGCCGCCCCGGCCGCCGCCCCGCAGCAGGCCGCCCCGGCCGCCGCGCCGGTCGAGCAGAGCTACCAGGTCGTCGGCGGGGACACCCTGTCGAAGATCGCCGACGCCAAGCAGGTCGAGGGTGGCTGGCAGGCGCTGTACGAGCAGAACCGCTCGGTCGTCGGTGCCAACCCGAACCTGATCTTCCCGGGCCAGAAGCTCGCGCTCGGCGCCAAGGCCGCCGCTCCGGCCGAGGCCGCCAAGCCGGCCGCCCCGGTTGCTCCGGCCGCTCCGGCCGCCGCGCCGAAGCCGGTTCAGACCGCCAAGCCGGTCAAGCCCGCCCCGCAGACCCCGGTCCAGACCAAGATCGAGGTCGCCAAGCCCGCCACCCCGGCCCCGGTTACCGTGGCCGGCGTCGCCAGCTACGTCTCCCCGGTCGCCAGCCCGAAGCTCGGCACCGCCTACGGCGTGGCCGGCTCGATGTGGTCCTCCGGCCACCACACCGGCGCCGACTTCGTCGTCTCCACCGGCACCCCGCTGCGCGCCGTCGCGGGCGGCACCGTGGTGAAGGCCGGCAACGGCGGCGCCTACGGCAACGAGGTCGAGATCAAGCTCGCCGACGGCAAGTACGCCCAGTACGCGCACCTGTCCTCGATCGGCGTCAGGATCGGCCAGACCGTCACCGCCGGCCAGCAGATCGGCCTTTCGGGCGCGACCGGCAACGTGACCGGCCCGCACCTGCACTTCGAGATCCGCACCGGTGCGGGGTACGGCACGGACGTCAACCCGATCGCCTACCTGCGGGCGCACGGCGTCGCCATCTGATCGGGCATCAGAACCACCGCTGGGTGCGGGGCGTACGGCCACTCGGGATGGTCATGTCGGGTGACCGCTCGACCGGGTGATCGCCGCACCGACAGTGGCACCCTGGGCGCGGGACACGCCCAGTCGGCCGGCCCGGCTCGCGAGAAATCCTCTCGCGAGCCGGGCCGGCCGTTTTCGTTTTACGTGACGCCAAGGGAAGTTGACGTCTGGTCAGCCCAGTTGACCGGTGGCCTGGTTCAGATCCGGTGGGCGGGCAGCGCGCGGTGTGCGGCGGTCAGCAGCTGGTGTACCCGGTGGCCGAACTCGTCCGCGTCCCGGGCGGGTTCGGGGAAGACCAGACGGACGTCGCGATGGCCGTGCGGGTGGTCCAGGCGCAGCACCAGGCCGTACCGGTCGAGGGCCAGCGGGCGGATCCCGGGCCGCTCGGTGAGTAGGTCCGGGTCGAGCAGGCGGGTGAGCACGGCGAGCGCGTCCGGGTGGTCGTCGGCGAGGTGGGTGAGCAGGCCGGCCTCGTAGCGGGCGAGCGGGTCGGGCCCGGCGAGGGCGAGGTCGGCGCCGGTCAGCGCGGTGGTGCCGTACGGGGTGGAGAGGACGGCGTGTGCGACGTCCAGGCGCAGGTGGACGCCGAGCCCGTCGTCGGCGAGGTGGGCCAGGTGGAGCCGGCCGGCCAGGGAGAGCCGGCCGCGGACGCGGTCGCGGACGGCGACCGGGGCGATGTCGGTGAGGTCCAGGACGACGGCGAGCCCGTCCTGCGCGCGGGTGGCGGCGAGGGTGAGCGGCGCGTCGAGGGGGGCGTGGAGGCGCAGCCGGGAGCCCTGTACCGCGATCGGGGTGTCCAGCTCATGGTGCTCGCCGCAGGCGCGGATCACCACGGAGGAGGTGGCGGTGAGCAGACTGCAGACCCGTTCGGCGGCGGTGGGTTCGGGCGCCTCCGGCGCCTCGGGTGCCGTGGTGTCCACGGGGCTCATGGCTGACCTCCAGTAAGTTAGGTGAGCCTAACCTAATCGCGCCGAGGGGTGCTGGCAAGCGTGGCGTATGTTCACCTGGGCAATATCCGGCGCTTGCAAGTATCTGGATGGTAGACGTATTGTCGGCGCTGGTAGTTGCACATGCAATCGTCTTGGAAAGCAGACTCTCATGCCCCTCGCGCTCCTGGCGCTGGCGATCAGCGCCTTCGGCATCGGCACCACCGAGTTCGTGATCATGGGCCTGCTGCCCGAGGTCGCCGGCGACTTCTCGGTGTCCATCCCCACCGCGGGCCTGCTCATCTCCGGCTACGCGCTCGGCGTCGTGGTGGGCGGACCGCTGCTCACCGTCCTCGGCACCCGGATCCCCCGCAAGGGGATGCTGCTGATGCTGATGGGCCTGTTCATCGCCGGAAACCTGGTCTCCGCCGTGGCGCCCGCCTTCGGCCTGCTGATGGTCGGCCGGATCCTCGCGGCCTTCGCGCACGGCGCGTTCTTCGGGATCGGCTCGGTGGTCGCGGCCGATCTGGTCGCCCCGCAGAAGCGGGCCGGCGCCATCGCCCTGATGTTCACCGGGCTCACCGCCGCCAACGTCCTCGGCGTGCCGATGGGCACCCTGCTCGGCCAGCACTTCGGCTGGCGGTCCACCTTCTACGTGGTCGCGGCGCTCGGCGTGATCGGGTTCGCCGGCATCGCCGCGCTGGTGCCCGTCCAGCGGCGCGCCGAGGGGGCCCGGCTCGGCCCGGAGCTGGCGGTCTTCCGCCGGCCGCAGATCTGGCTCGCGCTGACCATGACGGTGTTCGGCTGGGGTGGCATCTTCGCGATGTTCACCTACATCACGCCGATGATGACCGAGATGGCGGGCTTCGCCGACACCAGCGTCACCTGGCTGCTCTTCCTGTTCGGCATCGGGCTGTTCGTCGGCAACCTGCTCGGCGGCTGGTTCGCCGACCGCGCGCTGATGCGCAGCCTGTACGTGATCCTGGCGGTGCTGGCGGTGCTGCTGTTCGCCTTCACCTTCGCCTCGCACAGCAAGGCCGGCGCGATCATCACCATCCCGCTGATCGGCCTGTTCGGCTTCGCCACCGTCGCGCCGCTGCAGAAGCGGGTGATGGACCAGGCCGCCGGCGCGCCCACGCTGGCCTCGGCCGCCAACATCGCCGCGTTCAACCTGGGCAACGCGCTCTCCGCCTGGCTCGGCGGGCTGGTCATCTCCGCCGGGCTCGGCTACGACGCGCCGAACTGGGTCGGCGGGCTGCTCACCGTCGCCGCGCTGGGCGTCGCCCTGCTCTCCGGCACCCTGGAGCGGCGCGAGGCCAAGGGCGCCGCCCGGGTGGTGGCGCGCGGCGCGGCCGCCGAGCAGGCGGTCACCGCCGGCCGGTGACGGCGGACGAAAGCGCCGGGGCCCGGACGGCCGACTGGTCGTCCGGGCCCCGGCGCGTACCGCCTCGGGCGGCTCAGCCGATCACGGCCTGCGCGTCGATCTCGACCAGCATCGGCTCCTGCGGCAGCTCGACGAAGATCGTGGTGCGGCAGGGCTTCACCCCGCCGGCCTTGACGTTCTCGTCGATGAACTCGGCGTAGACCTCGTTCATCAGCGGGAAGTCGGCGCGCTTGGTCAGGTAGACGCGGAACATCACCACGTCCTCGATGGTGGCGCCGCCGGCCTCGACGATGGCCTTGACGTTCTCCAGCGTCCGCCGGGTCTGCGCCTTGACGTCGCCGTGGTACAGGTACTCGCCGGTGGCCGGGTCCTGCGGGCCCTGGCCGGAGACCTGCAGGATCGGGCCCTTGCGGACGCCCTGGGAGAACATCCAGGCCGGGGCGGGGGCGCCGTCGGTGCGGATCTCGGTCTTGCCGTTGACGGGCTGCTGGTCGCTCATGCGGTGCTTCCTCGGTTGGTGATGGTGGGTCAGGCGGTCGGGGCGGCCGGTCCGGCGTGCGGCGGCTGGCCGCAGTCGGCGGAGACGGCGCGGGTGGTGGCGAGCAGTTGCGGCAGCAGTTCGAGCACCTGCTCGTAGGGGAGCACGACGTCCGGGACGGAGATCGACGCGGCGGCGACCACCCGGCCGCTGGCGTCCCGGATCGGCGCGGCCACGCAGTTGATGAAGGCCTCGTGCTCGGCGTGGTCCTGCGCCCAGCCCTGGGCGGAGACCTTCTCCAGCTCGGCGAGCAGGGCCTCGGGGGTGGCCAGGGTGTGCGCGGTGTGCGGGATGAAGTCGATCCCGGCCACCACCCGGCGGCGCTCGGGCACCGGCAGGTCGGCGAGCAGCACTTTGGAGACGGCGGCGCTGTGCAGGGCGGCGCGCAGACCGATCCGGGAGTACATCCGCACCGGGTGGCGGGAGTCGTACTTGTCGATGTAGACCACCTCGCCGCCCTCGTACGCGGCCAGGTGGACGGTCTGACCGGTGGCCGCGTTCAGCCCGGCCAGGTGCGGCGCGGCGATCCGGCGGATCCCGCGCTGTTCCAGGGCGAGGCCGGAGAGGGCGAAGAGTCCGGCGCCCAGGTGGTAGCGGTAGGCCGGGTCCCGGTAGACGAAACGTTCCTCTTCGAGGCTCTGGAGCAGCCGCAGCACCGTGGTCTTGTGCACGCCGAGCACCTCGGCCAGCTGGTCGAGGGAGCGCTCGCCCTCACCGAGCTCGGCGAGGATGCGCAGGGCGCGGGTGACGGTCTGGCTCATCGTGCTCCAAGGGCCGGGGACGCGGCCGGTCGAGGGTCGGGGGCACCGCCCCCGGCCACGGGCAGTACCGGGGACACGATGCCATCCGCCGAGACCCGGGTCGCGGCCCAGTCCCCCGGGGAGGCGGTCAGCAGGGCGGTGACCACCGGCTCGGGCGGCAGCTCGGCCTGGTCGCCGTGGGCGGTGAGCGCGCAGGCCGCGCTGAGGTGGCCGAGCCGCAGCCGGCTGCGCTGGTCCAGGCCGCGCACGGTGGCGGCCAGATAGCCGGCCGCGAAGGCGTCGCCCGCTCCGGTGGCCTCGACCACCTCGACGGCGAGGGCCGGCTCGGTGACGGCGGTGCCGTCCCGGTGCAGGGCCGTGACCATTCGGGCGGCGTCCTTGACCACCACGGTGGCGGGGGAGGGGAAGAGGCGGCGCAGCGCGTCCGGGTCGCCGGTGCCGAAGGCGGCCTCCGCCTCGTCGGAGCCGAGCAGCAGCACGTCGGCCGCGTCCAGCAGGGGCGGCAGGACGGCCGGGTCGCGCTCGCGCCACAGGGCCGGGCGCCAGTTCAGGTCGAAGCTGACCAGACGGCCCGGGCGGCGGTCGGCCAGCAGGGCGCGGAGCAGCTCCAGGCAGTCGTCGGAGAGGGCGGCGGTGATGCCGGACAGGTGCAGCAGCCGGGCGCCGGCCAGCAGCCGGGCGGCGGCCGGATCGTCCAGCACGGCGGGGGAGAGCGCGGACGCCGCGGAGCCGCGGCGGTGGTAGTGCAGCCGGCTGCGGCCGGGCCCGAGGTCGTGGCGGCGGCCGGTGCTGCCGCCCACCTCCTTGAGGTAGAGGCCGGTCGGGCGGTGCGGGTCGACGGCGACCGCGGACACGTCCACCCCGCGTGCGGCGACCTCGCCGGTCAGGCGGCGGCCGAAGCCGTCGTCGCCGACCCGGCTGATCCAGGCGCTCGGCACACCGAGCGCCGCCAGGGCGCCCGCCACGTTGGACTCCGCGCCGCCGACCGAGAGGTGGAAGTTCTCCACCGACTCCAGCGGGCCCGGCCGGTCGGGCAGCAGGACGGCCATCGACTCGCCCACGCACACCGCCTCCACCGCCGGGGTGCGGCGCGGCGGGGTGCCCGAGCTCACGGCCTGGTCCTGTCGTGGCATCTGCTGGGCTCCTCGTGTCCTGCGGCTGACCGTTCCGTTGACCTTCGTCCGGCGCCGATGCTAGAACCGTGATGCCAGCATGTGCAACCCTCGTTGCGTATGTTGCAACATCGGCGATGGAGGAAGACCGTGGAACAGACCTTCGCAAGCAGCGGCACCGGGCCGGGCATCGACGCCGGCAAGGTGGCGGCCCTTGCCGACGAGGTGCTCGACTGGCGGTTCAAGGCCCTGCCGCCCGAGGCCTGGGGGCTGAGCGTCCGCGACTACCTCGCCACCCGGCCCGCCCTCGCCGGCCTCGGCACCCCGCTGCTCACCCTGGACGCCGCCGCGGTCGACCACAACGTGCGGACCATGGCCGAGTGGTGCGCCAAGGCGGGGGTGGCCCTCGTCCCGCACGGCAAGACGACCATGGCGCCCGCGCTCTGGCAGGCGCAGCTCGCCGCAGGCAGTCACGGCATCACCCTCGCCAACCTGCCGCAGGTACGGGTGGCCCGGGCCTTCGGCGTCCAGCGGATCCTGCTCGCCAACACGCTGCTCGACCCCGCCGGACTGGGCTGGCTCGCGGCCGAGCTCACCGCCGACCCGTCGTTCGCCTTCGTCTCCTGGGTGGACTCCGCCGAGAGCGTCCGGCTGATGGACGAGGCCCTGCGCGCGGCCGGCGCCGAACGGCCGGTCGAGGTGCTGGTCGAACTCGGCGGCCCCGGCGGGCGCACCGGAGCGCGCGGCGTCGAGGAGGCCGTCGAGATCGCCGCCGCGGTACTGCGTGCGCCCACCCTGCGGCTGGCCGGCGTCGGCGGCTACGAGGGGGCGCTGGCCCACGACGCGAGCGAGGAGGGGCTGGCCACCGTCCGCGGCTATCTGCGGGCCCTCGCTGATCTGCACGGGCGGCTCTCCACCGCCTGCTCCAGCGGCGCCGAGCCGATCGTGTCGGCCGGCGGGAGCGCCTACTTCGACCTCGTGGTCGAGGAGCTGGCCGGGCTGCCGGACGCCCTCGTGGTGCTGCGCTCGGGCGCGTACGTGGCGCACGACGACGGCTTCTACCGGGGCATCTCGCCGCTCGGGCGGGGCGCCGGCCAGGCGCCGTTCCGCAGCGCCCTGCACGGCTGGGCGCGGGTGGTCTCCCGCCCCGAGCCGCAACTGGCCCTGCTCGACGCCGGCAAGCGCGACCTGCCGTTCGACGAGGGCCTGCCGGAGCCGCAACTCGTCCGGGGCGGGCCCGGGCTGGCCGGGACGGCCGCCCGGATCACCGCGCTGAACGACCAGCACGCCTTCCTGCGCGACGCGGGCGACCTCGCCCCCGTCGGTGCCGTCCTGCGGCTCGGGGTCTCGCATCCGTGCACCGCCTTCGACAAGTGGACGATGATCCCGGTGCTGGACGACGCGGACAGCCCCGAGCCGAAGGTCACCGGCCTGGTGCGGACGTATTTCTGATGAGGCCTCAGGCGGAAGGGCAGGCCCTCGTCTTCAAGGGCGCCACGGTCGTGGACGGTACCGGCGCCGAGCGGTACCGCGCGGACGTCCGGATCAGCCACGGACTGATCACCGAGATCGGCCACGGCCTCGGCGCCGTCCGGGAGGTGGACGCCGACGGGCTCGTCCTGGCACCCGGCTTCATCGACATGCACGCCCACTCCGACCTGGCCCTGCTGCTCGAACCCGAGCACCCCGCCAAGGTCACCCAGGGCGTCACCTGCGAAGTGCTCGGCCAGGACGGCCTGTCCTACGCGCCGGTGGACGACGGCACGCTCGCCGCGCTGCGCCGCCAGATCGCCGGCTGGAACGGCGACCCCGAGGGCTTCGACTGGGACTGGCGCACCGTCGGCGGCTACCTGGACCGGCTGGACCGCGCCGGCGTCGCCGTCAACGCCTGCTACCTGGTGCCGCACGGCTCACTGCGGATGCTCGCCATGGGCTGGGAGAACCGGGCACCGAGGGCGGCCGAACTCGACCTGATGTGCCAACTCCTGGCCCAGGGGCTGCGCGAGGGCGCGGTCGGCCTCTCCAGCGGCCTCACCTACACCCCGGGGATGTACGCGGACACCGCCGAACTGGTCGAGCTGTGCACCGTCGTCGCGGCGCACGGCGGCTTCCACGCGCCGCACCAGCGCTCCTACGGGGCCGGGGCGCTGGAGGGCTACGCCGAGATGGTGGAGATCGCCCGCCGCTCCGGCTGCCCGCTGCACCTGACCCACGCCACCATGAACTTCGGCGTCAACCAGGGGCGGGCCGGTGAACTGCTGGACCTCGTCGACCGGGCGCTGGACGACGGCGTGGACCTCACCCTGGACAGCTACCCCTACCTGCCGGGCTCCACCACCCTGGCCGCCCTGCTGCCCGGTTGGGCCACCGAGGGCGGCCCGCAGGCCACCCTGGCCCGGCTCGGCGAGGCGGACGCCCGCGAGCGGATCCGGTACGAGGTGGAGGAGAAGGGCAGCGACGGCTGCCACGGGGTGGTCACCGACTGGGAGACCATCCAGATCTCCGGCGTCCGCGCCCCCGGCCTGGCCGCGGTGGTCGGGCGGACGGTCGCCGAACTCGCCGCCGAACAGGGCCGGTCCGGTACCGAGGTCTTCCTCGACCTGCTGTGCCGGGACGAGTTGGCGACCACCATCCTCCAGCACGTCGGCCACGAGGAGAACGTCCGGACGATCATGCGCCACCGCGCGCACACCGTCGGCAGCGACGGCCTGCTGGTCGGCGCCCGGCCGCACCCGCGCGCCTGGGGCACCTTCCCCCGGTACCTCGCCCGCTACAGCCGGGAGCTGGGCGTCCTCACGCTGGAGGAGACGATCGCCCGGATGACCGGCCGCCCCGCCGCCCGGCTCCGGCTGGACCGGCGCGGCCTGATCGCCCCGGGCCACCACGCCGACCTGGTCCTCTTCGACCCCGAACACGTCCAGGACGCCGCCACCTTCGACCAGCCCCGCCGGCCCGCCACGGGCATCGAGTACGTCTTCGTCAACGGCACCGCCGTCATCCAGCAGGGCCGCACCACGGGCGCCCGCCCGGGCCGCGCCCTGCGCCGAACCGACCGAGGGACCCGAGCCGCATGAGCCCCGCACAGCCCCTTCCCGCACAGCCCCTTTCCGCGCGGTCCGCTCCGGCGCAGTCCGTGCTCGCCACCGCCCGGGCCGCGCTGGCCGCCGAGCCGGTGATCGCCGTCGTCCGCGCCCCCCGGATACCGGACGCCGCCGCACTCTGCGCCGCGCTCGCCGAGGGCGGCATCACCTGGGCCGAATTCACCTACACCACACCGGATGTGACGGACCATCTGCGCCGGGCCTCGGCCGAGGGCTGGCGGGTCGGGGTCGGTACTGTGCTCACCGCCGAGCAGGCCGAGCGCGGCGTCGAGGCCGGCGCGTCCTTCCTGGTCACCCCCGGCTGCCGGCCCGAGGTGGCGCACGCCGCACATACCGCCGGAGTGCCGGTCGTGCTCGGCGCGCTCACCCCTACCGAGGTCGCCCAGGCCGTCGACCTCGGGGCCGCCGCCGTCAAGATCTTCCCGGCCAGGGCCTTCGGCCCCGGCTACTTCAAGGACCTGCACGGCCCCTACCCGGAGGTGCCGCTGGTCGCCTCCGGCGGCGTCAACGCGGGCAACGCGGCGGACTTCCTCGCGCACGGCGCGCTCGCGGTCTGCGCCGGCACCGACGTCGTGCCGCCGGCCGTCGTCGCGGCCGGGGACTGGGCCGAGATCACCCGCCGGGCCAAGGCGTTCACGGAGGCGTGTGCGACACGAGCCGCCTGACGCGGACTGTCGGGACGGCCGGGATCGGACGACAATCGTTAGCCCGGCCCCCGGCACCCGGCAGGAGGATCCACCCCCATGACCTCGACCCGACCCGGCCCCGACTGGCTGGCCGACGCCGTCCTCTACCAGATCTACCCGCAGACCTTCGCCGACTCCGACGGCGACGGCATCGGCGACTTCGCGGGCATCACCGGGCACCTCGACCACCTCGCCTGGCTCGGCGTCGACACCGTCTGGCTCAACCCCTGCTTCGCCTCGCCGTTCCGTGACGCCGGGTACGACATCAGCGACTACCTCGCCCCGGCGCCCCGCTACGGCACCACGGACGACCTGGTCGCGCTGGTCGAGGCCGCCCGCCGCAAGGGCATCCGCGTCCTGCTCGACCTGGTCGCCGGCCACACCTCGGACCGGCACCCGTGGTTCCTGGCCGCCGCCGAGGACCCGGGTGACCACCGCTACATCTGGTCCGACCGCCCGGTGGACGGCTTCGTCGCCTCGCCCGGCCGTCGGCCCGGTTGGTACCGGCCGAACTTCTTCGACTGTCAGCCCGCGCTCAACTTCGGTTACGCGCACAGCCGTTCCGACCAGCCCTGGCGCCAGCCGGTGGACGCCGACGGGCCGCGCGCCAACCGCGCCGCCCTGCGGGAGATCATGGCGCACTGGCTCGGCCTCGGCCTGGCCGGCTTCCGGGTGGACATGGCCTCCTCCCTGGTCAAGGACGACCCCGGCTTCGTCGAGACCGCCAAACTCTGGACCGAACTGCGCGACTGGCTCGACCGTGCCCACCCGGGGGCCGCGCTGTTCGCCGAGTGGGGCGACCCGGCCGTCGCCGTCGCGGCCGGGTTCCACGCCGACTTCTTCCTCCAGTTCGGCGGCCCCGACCGGGGCCTGCCGCTGCGCTCGCTGTGGAACAACGGCGCCGGCACCGCCGAGGAGCGCTGGACACAGGGCCCCTGCTACTTCGAGGCCGAGGGCCGCGGCACCCCGCAGACCTTCCTGGACGCCTGGCGCTCCGCCGCCGAACTCACCGGGGGCACGGGCCATATCGCCCTGCCCACCGCCAACCACGACTTCTCCCGGCTCGCCACCGGCCCGCGCACCGCCGAGCAACTCGCCCCCGCCTTCGCCTTCCAGCTCACCTGGCCCACCCTGCCCGCCGTCTACTACGGCGACGAGATCGGCATGCGGTACCTGCCCGGGCTCCCGGACGTCGAGGGCAGTGTGCTCGGGCCGCACTACAACCGGGCCGGCTCGCGCACCCCGATGCAGTGGGAACCGGGCCCGAACGCGGGCTTCTCCACGGCGCCGCCCGAGCGGCTCTACCTGCCCGTCGACCCCGACCCGCACCGCCCCGACGTCGCCACCCAGCGGGCCGATCCGACCTCCCTGCTGCACACCGTCCGCCGGCTGATCTCGCTGCGCCGCGCCCACCCCGGCCTCGGCGCCGGCGGCACGGTCGAGGTGCGGCATGCCGGCTACCCGCTGGTGTACACCCGGGCCGGGCGGTACCTGGTGGCCGTCAATCCGAGGCGCGAGCCGGGGGCGGTGCGGTTCGGGCCGGGCGCGCTCCGGCCGCTGGACGTCCAAGGGGTGCGGATGGTGGACGGGGAGCTGCGGGCCGAGGGCTTCTCCTACGGGGTGTTCGAGCTGGTCTGACCGGGGGCCCCGCGCCGGCTGTTGCTCGGCGGCACGCTGTTGGCCGGCGCGGCCCTGTACGAGGGGCCCGGGCCGCGGCAGTGTGCTCGCCCGGGCGGGGGCCGCCGGTCAGGGGCGGGCCGCTACCCGGCCCGGGGCCCAGGCGGGCGGGTGAAGCAGCAGTCGCCGCAGACCCCGGCGCCCGGGCCGACGCGGTAGTACAGGCAGCAACTGTTCCGGCGGAACGCGGTGTCGCGCGGTCCGAGGGCGCGCAGCACACCGGTGCCGGCCAGCGGCGGGCGGTCCAGCAACTCCGCGACGAGGGCACGGCCGTGGCCGGGTGCCCCGTGGGCGTCCAGCATCCGCAGCGCGCCCGCCAGCGCGGACGCGGCGTTGCCCCAGAGCAGCCGGCCGGCGATCGGCGCCACCGTCCGGACGGCCGCTCCCAGTGGCGTCAACTGGCCCTGGACAACGGACTGGTGGAGCCGCTCGGTGAGCGGTTCACGTCCGGACGGCGCGGGTGCGTACGGCCTCCAGAGATCGATCGGCCCCTGGTCGGGCACCCGGACACGGGCGCGGTCCGGGTCCAGGTCGGGCACCACGCCCAGCAGGAGGGCCGAGCCGAGGCCGACCGACCAGAACCGGGCGGCCAGCCCGAGGTGCAGGATCGACGCTGCCACCCGGGGCTCGGCGGTGCCCAGTCGCTGCGCCACCACGCGCACCCGCCCCGCCAGCAACGAGTCCGGTCCGCCGGCGTACAGCTCGCGCAGCGGCCGGAAGCCCGGGGGCGGGCCCTCCCCGGGGGCGGTGGCGACGTCCAGGGCGAAGTACGGTCCGACGGCGGCCAGTTGCCGGTAGTCCAGCACGGGGGTCACCGGCCGGCGCCCGTCGGGCCGGTGAACACGGCGGGTGGCGCGGAGCGGGTGACGTGTCCGGGCGGGCCGACGGTGACCAGGTGGGCGGCCCGGTCCTGGGCGGCGGGGACGGCGGGAGTCGCGCGGTCGTCGATCATCGGGCCGTCCTCCGGGGATGGTCCGGGGCGTCAGCCCCGCACGGTGAAGTTGCCACTGCTGGTGCGGATGAACGCTACCGCGCCCCGGAAGTCCGGGACGGGCCGACCGAACGCTCCCCGGAGCCGGCCGAGCCGGTCGGCGCGGCCGTTGTCCTGGACGGTGATCGAGACCTTGGAGCCCACGAGCCGGCGACCGGGGAACCACGGTGCCTCGCCCCGGGTGATCACGCCCGTGGCGACGGCGTCCCGGCTGCGGCCGGATCCGCTCCGGTGTCCTGCGGTCCGTCAGTTCTGCCGCACGGGAGTGGAATCGCTCCGCCCGGGAAAGATTCCGCCCTCCCCCGGGAGGGCCGTGCCCGCCGTACCGCCGGGACCGGCCCCGTAGGCTCGGGCGCATGCGTACCGACCCTCCGCCCCCGGCCTTCGTCGCCCCGGTTCGCCGGTTGCTGGCCGCCGGCGCCGTCCTGGTGCTGCTGGCCCCGGTGGTGCCGGCCCGCCCGGGTGACCGCGCGGCGGCCCTGCTCGTCGCCGCCATGGCCGCGCTCGCGGTGCTGGTGGCGACGGTCCGGTGGCCGGCCCGGAGGGTGACGCTCGGGGCGGCCGCCGTCGTCGTGGCCGCCGCCTCGCTGGCACTCGACGCGGGCTACTCGGGCCTCTACCGGCTCCCCGCGTTCTGGCTGCCCTTCGAGTGGCTCGCCCTTCTGGTGCTGCTCGGCCGGGCGATACGCCGGGTGCCGGGCCGATGGGTGGGCGCGGTGGCGGCCCTGGTCGGCCTGGCGACGCTCCTGGTGCCGCTGCGCTTCACCCTGCGGACCCCGCACGGTGGATGGCAGGACTCGCTGGTTGCCCTCCTGCTCTCGCTCCTCCCGGCCGTCGGCGTCGCCGGGGCGGGCCTCTACCTACGGGTGCTGGACACCCGCCGGGAGCGCGCGGTGGCTCGTGCCCGCCGCGAGCAGCGACTCGAAGTGGCCCGGGGACTGCACGACTTCGTCGCCCACGAGATCACCGGCATCGTCCTGGAGGCACAGGCCGGCCAGCTGCCCGGCCAGGACCGGGAGGAGACGGCCGCACTGCTGCGCCGTCTGGAGGAGGCCGGACTGCGGGCGCTGGACTCGATGGACGAGATGGTGGGTGCCCTGCGCGACCCGCAGTCCGACGCGGCGGCGGCCGGCCGGACGTCCGGTGCCACCCGGATCCGCGGGCTGGCCGATCTTCCGGAGCTGGTCGGCCGCTTCGCCACGACCGGCCCCGCTGGTGCCGAGGTCCGCGCCACCGTCGAGCTGGCGCCGGATGCCACCGGAGTGCTCTCCGCCGAGGCCGAGGCCACCGTGTACGCCGTCGTCCTGGAGTCGCTGACCAATGTGCGGCGGCACGCGCCGGGCGCCACCGAGGTGGCCGTCCGGGTGACGGCCGGTCCCGGCCGGGCGGTCGAGGTGTCGGTGACGAACGACGGCGGGGCGGCGCGCGGCCCGAAGGGCCTGCTGCGCCGTCGCGTGGGCGGCGGCACCGGGCTGGCGGGCCTGGCCGAACGCGCCGCGGCGCACGGCGGCACCCTGGAGGCGGGCCCGCACCGGCCGTCCGGCTGGCGGACCGTCTGTGTGCTGCCGGTGCGGTAGGCGGCCCGGCCCGGGCGGGGCGCGCGGTCGGCCGGGTGCCGGGTATCTGCCGAACGGCAGATGGCAGCGGCGGGCGCAGCGGCGAGGCTCGTAGTCGTCACCGACCCGCTCCTGCCGGAGGATCCACCTCATGACCAGTACCCCGTCCGTCCGCCGGGCGTTTCCCCGAATGTCTGCCCGGGCGTCTTCCGGGCGGGCGCCCGCCACCGTTCTGGCCCTGGTCCTGGCCGCCTTCGTCTCGTCGGCCGCCGTCACCGGCTGCGCGACGGCGAAGGACGCCACCCCTGAGGAGAAGGTCTTCAGCTACGGCGGAACCACCCTCGACGTGCGTGCCCACGGCCTCCCCACCGATCTGGTCGCGACGGACCGTCAGGATGTCAGGGTGATCCGCTGGTTCGAAGCGCGGGTCATCGGTTCCAAGGAAGCCAGTTGGAGCCTGGACGGTGATGCCCTCGACCTCAGGGCCGGCTGCAACGGCATCGCCAACTGCGATGTGAGGTTCCGGGTGGAGGTGCCGCGCGGTCTGACCGTCCTGCGTGACGGCCGGGCGACCGACCTCGGGGGCAACGCCTCCTGACACCGGCCGTCCTTGCCTCCGGTGTCCGGGTGGGGTGGTGGTGCGCCCGGGGGCGTGGTGCCGACGCGGCCCGGTGTGGCCGGGGCCGTCGGCGTGCGAGACTGCTCGGCGTGACGAGCCCGAACCCGCAGCCCATCCGCACGTTGATCGCGGACGACCAGGAGGCGGTCCGCCGGAGCGTGCGGCGGATTCTGGACGCCCAGCCCGACATCGAGGTGGTCGGTGAGGCCGCCGACGGCGCCGCCGCGCTCGAACTCGCCGGGCAGCTGCGCCCCGACGTCGCTCTGGTCGACATCCGGATGCCCCGGATGGACGGCCTGGAACTGACCCGCAGGCTGGCCGGACCGGGTGCCGTCACCCCGGTCAGGGTGGTCGTGCTGACCACCTTCGACCTCGACGAGTACGTCTATCCGGCCCTGCGGTACGGCGCGTCGGGTTTTCTGCTGAAGCGTTCCGGCCCGGCGTTGCTGGCCGAGGCGGTCCGGGCGGCGGCGGGCGGCGAGAGTCTGATCAGCCCGTCCGTCACCGTCCGCCTGCTGGAACACGTCACCGCGCCCCGGCGTGCCGAGCGGCGGCCCGGACCGGTGGTGCCGCTCACCGAGCGGGAGGTGGAGATCGCCGGACAGGTGGCGGCGGGCCGGACCAACGCGGACATCGCCGCCGAGCTGTTCATCTCACCGGGCACGGTCAAGACGCATGTCGCCAGCATCCAGCGCAAGCTCGACGTGCCGAACCGGGTCGGCATCGCCGTGCACGCCTGGGAGATGGGGTACCCGGTGCCGGCCGCCGGGGGCCGCGCACCCTGAACCGTCCCGGAGGCCCCGGGACGCCCCGGGGGTGTCCGGCGTCGGCCTGCGGTGTTCCGGGCACCGGTGAACCTGCGAGGCCGGGGTGGCCTCCGGACTACGTCCTCCGGCCTGTTAGTTCGATCGTCGACCGAGGTACCAGCGGCAGACCTTGATCCGTCTCGATCTGTCGCCACTGCCTCCTGCGGTCAAACTCCCACTGTTACCTCGCAGGTTCACTACCATCATGCGCCTCTTACGGCCCAGGCACCAGGGGTTTCCGGTCCGGAATCGGGCAATTCGGGAATATTCCGGACCGGTGGCGCGAGGCGTGGCCCCGGGGCGGTCATCACCGCAGCGCGTCCTTGCGCAGGAACCGCTTCAGCCGCTGCCAGGGCCAGGTGTTGATCACGTCCTCGGCGGTCAGCCAGGCCCGTTGGGCGGTGCCGATCCCGTACACCGGGTAGGCCAGTTGCGGGGTGGAGTGGGCGTCGCTGTCGATCGAGAACCGCACCCCGTGCCGTTTCGCCCGCAGCACGTCCTCGTCCCGCAGGTCGAGCCGCTGCGGCGAACTGTTGATCTCGATCGCGGTGCCGGTCCGGGCGGCCGCCTCGAAGACGGCGTCCAGATCGACGTCGATCGGCCCGCGCCGGCCGATCCGCCGCGTGGTGAGATGGCCGATGACGTGCACGTAGGGGTTCTCGCAGGCGCGGATCAGGCGGCGGGTCTGGGCGGCCCGGTCGGCGCCGAAGTGCGAGTGCACCGAGGCCACGCACACATCGAACCCGGCCAGGAACTCGGCGGGCCAGTCCACACCCCCGTCGGGGCCGATGTTCAGCTCCGTGCCGTGCAGCAGGCGCATTCGCCGGTGCCGGCCGGCCAGTTCGCGCAGCCGCTCGCGCTGGGCGAGCATCTTCTCGTCCGTCATCCGCTGCATGACCAGGTCCGGCGCATGGTCGGTGACCGCGTAGTAGGCGTAGCCGCGGGCGGCCGCCGTGTCGATCATCTCCTCCAGGGTGGCCAGGCCGTCGGTGAGGTCGGTGTGGGTGTGCAGGTCGCCGCGGAGGTCGCGTTGGGTGACCAGGTCCGGCAGTTCGCCGCGCAGGGCCGCCTCGATCTCGCCGCGGTCCTCGCGCAGCGGCGGTGCGATCCAGGGCAGACCGAGCGCCGCGTACACCTCCTCCTCGGTCGCCGAGACCACCTTCTTCCCGCTCTCGGCGCCGAACAGCCCGTACTCCGAGAGCTTCAGCCCGGCCCGGACGGCCATGGTGCGCAGCTTGATGTTGTGCGCCTTGGAGCCGGTGAAGTACACCAGCGCCGCGCCCCAGTCCTCCTCCGGCACCACCCGGAGGTCGACCTGGAGGCCCTTGGCGGTGCGCACCGAGGTCTTGGTCGGGCCCTGCGCGATCACCTCGGTCACGTACGGGAGTCCGGCGAGCGCGGCCATCAGCGGTGCGGAGTCCTCGGCGGTGGCGAGCACGTCGATGTCGCCGACGGTCTCGCGCATCCGGCGCAGCGAACCCGCGTAGGCGCAGCGGGTGCAGCCCGGCACGGCCGCGATCGCCGCGACGATCTGCTCGGCCTGCTCGGTGGCCGCGTCGAGCAGCGTCCGCCCGCCGGACTGCCGCAGCAGTTCGATGCCGTGCAGGATCTTCTCGCCGCTGCGCGCGCCGAACCCGGGCACCTCGCGCAGCCGTTCGGCGCGGATCGCCTCGGCGAGCTGGTCGACGGAGGCGATGTCGAGGTCGCGGTAGAGGGCGAGCGCGCGTTTGGGACCGACGCTGGGGACGGCCATCACCTCGCGGACGCCGGCCGGGATCATGGCCCGCAGCTTCTCCAGGGACTCCATCCGGCCGGTCGCGAGGTACTCGGCGATCTTTTCGGCGGTGGACTTGCCGACGCCGGGGATCTGCTGGAGCCCCTTGGTGTCCAGCCCGGCGACGTCCTCCGGGAATCCGCCGACCGCGCGGGCGGCCTTCTCGTAGGCGCGGGCCCGGAAGGCGTCCCCGCCGGTGATCGAGATCAGGTCGGCGTACTCCTGGAGCAGCTCCTGGACCTGGTCGTTGAGCCGGGGCACAGGGCCAGTTTAGGGCGGGCGGGGTGATCGGGCCGGGTGGGCCGATCGGTCGGGGAGGTCGGGGAGGTCGGGGAGGTCGGGGGCGCGGGGGTGTTCCGGTGCGCCGGGGCTCTGGTGTTGTCGGGTGCGCTCCGCCGGAGGGTGGGCGCGCCCCGCCGCTCGGGGGGTACGGGTCCAGCCGTTCGGCGGGGTGCGGTGGTTGGTTCGCGCCCTGGAGCCGGATTGTCACCCGTCCGGTGCGGGCGCAGGCTTGGCGGAAGGGCCGGTGAGGCGGCCTGTTCCGGCCCGCCGCGCACCTGACGGTGGCCGCCGGTGAGGCGCGAGAGGTACAGCGATGGCACGCGGGAAGCTCTGGGCCTATGTCGCGTCGGGTGCCCGGGCGCTCGGCGGGTTCGGCGCGTTCGGGGGCTTCGGTGGCGGGTTCGGCGTGGGCGGGGACGGCGTCGGCGAACCCGACGAAGGCCCGGGCCGGTCCCACCCGGGCTCGATGGCCGGGCCGCGGGTGCTGTCCCGGCCCGAACTGGACCGGGTGCACTGGACGGACCGCCCGGAGGGCTGCCCCGCGCAGGCGCACCACGTCCAGGTGGCCGAGCTGGTGCAGCGGGTGCTGCGCGGCGGCGGTCGGGCGGCCCAGGTCGCCAACCGGGTGCCGGTCGGTCTGCCGGTCGTGGTCGCGGACGCCCGTCGACTGGAGTCGGCGCTGGCCGGGCTGGTCGATCACGCGATCCGGCGCAGCCCGCTCGGCGGCAGGGTGCTGGTCAGGGCGGACGCGGTGACCGGACCGGGTGGGCCGGGGCGGTCGGGGCAGGTGGGGTCCTCGACGCGCTCGGGGTATGCGGGGCAGTCGGGGTACTCGGGGCAGGAGAAGGCGCGGGTGGAGATCCGGGTGGTGGACCGCGGTGCCTGCGAACTCCCCGGGGCGCGCCCGTGGTTGATCGAGGGCGGGCGCCCCGGCGGCCCGGTCGGCCTGGCGGTGCAGGGCCTGGTGAGCGCGGCCGGCGCCCGTCTGGAGGTCGAACAGACGCCCGGCGGCGGTCTCACCCTGGTGCTGACCCTCCCGGTGGCCCGCGACTGACCCGTGTGGGCGGGCCGCCCTGTTCGGGTGGCCCTGCTCGGGCTGGCGGCGCGAGGCCGCGGTCCAGTCGCCCGGGGACGGTTCCGTCCCCGGGCTTCGTGCTTTCCTCCTGCCGTTCACCCGGAGCCCGGGCCTGGCGTCGGCCTGTCGTCCGCAGTGCGCGACGGAACCGCCAATACTTCTTCGCAAATAACCCTTTGCGAAGAAGTGTTTGCGGTTCTACGCTGCTGCCATGACCGAAGAACGCCGGTGGCCGCACAGTTCGGACCCGCAGACCGATGTCGTCCTCGATGCCAAGGGCCTGCGGGCCCTGGCCCATCCCGTGCGGGTCCAGCTGATCGGGCTGCTGCGCAGGCACGGCCCGTCCACCGCGACCAGGCTCGCCGAGCGGATGGGGCTGACCTCGGGCGCGACCAGCTATCACCTGCGCCAGCTCGCCGCCGCGGGCTTCGTCGCGGAGGACACCGAGCGCGGCAACGCCCGCGAGCGGTGGTGGAGGTCCGTCCACCAACTCACCTGGTGGACGGACATGGAGCTGGCCGACGAGGAGCCGGAGGCCGCCCTCGGTTACCTGCGGTCGATCGCTGCCGTACACACGCTGACCGCGCAGCGGGCCCTGAACGCGTACGAGACCATGCCGCGCGACTGGCGGCACGCGCTCGATCTCAGCGACTGGGGGCTGCGGCTCACCCCCGAGGAGGCCCACGGGCTGGCGGAGGAGCTGGCGGCCGTCGTCGGGCGCTACCGCAGGGCGGACACCGAGGGGGCCGCTCCGGACGGCACCGAGCGGGTGGCGGTGGTCGTCCAGCTGCTGCCCGATCCCGAGGGCGAGGGCGGGGACGAGGGCGCTTCGGCCGGATCGGGGGAGCGGTCATGACGACCGTGGACTCGCCGGCTGCCGCACCGCCGCGCAGCGTCCGGCCGCTGGCCGGGGTGCTCGCGGCGACGGCCGTCTCGCTGACCGGCACCCGGGTCTCGGCCATCGCCCTGCCCTGGTTCGTCCTGGCCACCACCGGCAGCGCCACCATGACGGGCCTGGTCGCCTTCGTCGAGATGACGCCGTATGTGCTGGTCAAGGCGTTCACCGGGCCGCTGATCGACCGGCTGGGCCCGCGCGTCGTCTCCTGGACGACGGACGCGGTGAGCGCCGTCGCCGCAGGCCTCGTCCCGCTGCTGCACGGTCTGGGCGTGCTGCCGTTCTGGCTGCTGCTGATCATGGTCGCGGTGGTCGGCGCGGCGCGCGGGCCGGGGGACTTGGCCAAGGAGGTGATGGTCCCCGAGGCGGCCGACCGGGCCCGGGTGCCGCTGGAGCGGGCCACCGGGCTCTCGGGAGTCACCGAACGGCTGGCCTCCACGGTCGGCCCGGCGGTGGGCGGCGGTCTGGTCGCGCTGCTGGGGCCGATGGCCGGTTTGGCGGTCAACGCGGCCGCCTTCGCGCTGGGTTCGCTGGTCATCGCGCTCGCCCTGCCCCGGGGCATGGGGCGGGCGGTGGCCGCCGCGCAGCCGGCGGCGGAGGGCACCAAGGCGCAGGACGAGCGGGAAGCGCTTGGCGAGCCGGGCGAGCAGGCCGGCTACTGGCGGATGTTCCGGGAGGGCTTCACCTTTCTCCGCGGCGAGCCGTTGCTGCTCACCGTCATCGTGATGCTGGCGGTGACCAACCTGCTGGACGCCGGCTTCATGACGGTACTGGTGCCGGTCTGGGCCCGGGAGTCCGGCGGCGGCCCGGCCGCCATCGGCCTGACCGGCAGCGCCTGGGGGATCGCGGCCGTCACCGGAAGCCTGATAGCGGCGGCCGTCGCCCACCGGCTTCCACGCCGGGCGGTGTTCTTCGCGGGCTTCCTGCTCTGCGGGGCGCCGAGGTTCCTGGTCCTCGCGCTGGACGCGCCGATGTGGGCCGTGCTCGCGGTGTTCGCGGTGGGTGGCTTCGGCTCGGGATTCCTCAACCCGATCCTCGGTGCGGTCCTGTTCGAGCGCGTGCCGCGGCGCCTGCTCGGCCGCGTCCGCGCCCTCGGTGACTCCCTGGCCTGGGCCGGGATCCCGCTCGGCGGCCTGCTCGCCGGTTCGGCGGTGGCCTTCGCCGGGCTGATACCCGTGCTGTTCGTGAGCGGAGGCCTGTACTTCGCCACCACCATGCTGGCCGGCCTCCGCCCGGAGTGGCGGGAGATGGACCGTCTCCGCGGCCAGGGGCAGGCGGCGGACGTCCCCGATTCGGCGTCGCCCGAGCGGTCGGCGGTGTCGGCGTAGGGGTGTCAGGAGGTGATCCGGGCCCTGGGGAGGGGCGGGGTCGACCTGCCGACGGGTGGGTCAGAAGCGGGCCGGGCGGCCGGCCCAGTGGAGCAGGACGACACCGACCAGTGCCGCCAGCACGCACCAGATCGACACGAAGGCCAGCCGCCACAGTACCGAGCAGAGGACGGCCCCCGTGCCGGTGAGCACGCCGAGGCGGCGCAGCAGGCGGTCGCCGCTGAGCAGCAGGGCGCCGACGGTGGTCAGCAGGTAGCCGGTCAGCAGGGCGGCCGGGTGCGGGACGCCGATGCCGTAGGTGAGGGTGCGGCCGTGTTCCGTGGCCGTCACGGGGTGGGTCGCGGCGGCCACCGCCAGCGGGACGGCGACGAGCGCGCCGAGCAGGGCGAGGCCGGCGAGCGCCTTCCGGCGGTGCGGACCGCCCGCCCGGCCCGGTTCGTGGGCCGCGCACCACACCCCGGCCGGGACCAGCACCGGCAGCATGGGCAGCGCGATCGCCGCCCGTGCGGTCCGGGCCCACCCGGCCGGTCCGGCAGGAAGTTCACCGTCCGCGCCGAGCCAGACCGCGGCCTCGACCAGCTGATGCACGCCCAGCACGAGCGGGAGCGCCGCCAGCGGCAGCCGTTCCGGCCGTCCGGTGCGGAGCGCCTCGCCAGGCAGAGCACACCGATGCCCGAGACCGCTCCGCCGGCGACCAGATCCGCCTGCGCGCTCCAGCACATCCGCCGGCCCGCCGGCTACCGGGCAGGTCTGGTGTCGTCGGCGCTCCCGGCCCGGGTCTTCCCGGCCCTGGCGTTCTCGGTTCCGGCGTTCTTGGTTCCGGTGCCGCTGCCGGCCGTCGGCGACTCGGCACCGGCCCGTTCGGCACCGGCCCGCTCGAGGTCGGGCGGCCCGCCGGCGTCCTTGGGCGGGTCGCCGACGCTTCCGGGCATCGCCGGGTGGCGTCCGATGACGATCACCCCGACCACGATGGCCAGCAGCCCGGCCGACTCCCAGGCCAGCGCGCCGGGGGTGATCCGCAGGCGGTCGCCGAGAAAACCGACCGCGCAGGCGATCCCGGCGAGCGGCTGGGCCGCCGTCAGCGCGGGCAGTGACATCCGCAGCGGTGCGGCCTCGAAGGCGCTCTGCACCAGCAGCAGTCCGACCACGCCCGCCGCCACCACGGCATACGGCTGCCAGCTGCGCAGGACGGCGTCCAGCCCGTCGTGGTCGAGGCGCTGCGTCGTCGTACGGGTGAGCGCGTCCTGGAGCCCGTAGAGCAGACCGGCGGCCAGGGCGAGCAGGGTGGCCTCCTCGAACAGCGGCAGCCGACGGGCGAGCGAGACCAGCAGCAGGGTCAGCCCGACCACCGTCCCGACCACCAGCCAGTGCCGCAGCTCCCCGGCCGGCGGACCGCCGCCGGTGGGGCGGCCGGCCAGGATGAAGGCCGTCACCCCGAGGCCGAGCAACAGCACCCCGGCCCAGCCCGAGCGGCCGAGGCTCTGACGGGTCAGCACCCGGGAGAGCGCCATGGCGAACAGCAGGTTGGTCGCGAGCAGGGGTTCGACCAGGGAGACCTCGCCCTGGTTGAGCGCGAGCGCGGAGAGCACCAGACCGCTGACCATGAAGCCGGTGCCAAGCAGCCACTCGGGCATCCGCATCAGGTCGAGCAGCAGGCGCCAGTGCAGCAGATCGGCACGAGGGGCCCGCTGCGCCGCGTGCTGCTGGAGGACGAAGCCGAGGCCCAGGCAGCAGGCGGCGCTCAATGCGAGAAGGAAGACCGCCACGGAGGGACCACCCGAACGTCGCTGATGGCGCCGCCCCGGCGGTCTCTGGGTTCGACGGCGGTCGCGGCGCGCTCTGGCCAGCGTACCGCCGGGGCTGGGCGCCGGCCGGTCCGGCCGCGCTTGCCGCCGTGGGCGTGGCGGGCGCACGCTGGTGTGAGCGGCTTTGTGAGCGGCCGTGTGCTCCGGCATCCGTGCCGGTCCGAGCAGGCGCGACGGGGGCCGGCGCCAGGAGGTGTGGCATGCACAACCAATGGGATGTGGAGCTGAGCTTCGAGGAAGACGGTGTGCACACGGGGTGCGACGCGAGGCTGACCGGGGCGAGAGCGCCGGGCCTCAGCGCCCACGGGGAGTCCGTGAAGAGCGCGGAGGACCGTCCGCTCGCCCGGATCGGCGAGGAGGTCGCGGCGTCCCGCGCCCTGGAGGCGCTCTCCCGCAAGTTGCGGGCCCAGGCGGCCGGGGAGATCGAGGACGAGGGGCACCGGCCCGGTTATCTGATCTACTGACCGCGGTGTCCACCGGAGCTACCGGCTGCGGCGTCTACCGGCCGCGACCGGCCGCGACGTCGCCCGCCGATTCGACCGGGGCTGACCGGGGCCGACCGGGGCTGACCGGGACCGCTCGTGGCCGCCGCCCCGCCTGGCGCGGAGGCGGCGGCCCGGCGCGGTTCACCGTCGTGCGGCCGCGTCGCGCGCCTCGTCGAGTGCCACCTCGCCGGCCGCGGCGGCTTCCCCCTGCGGGACGGCCTTCGGGCCCGGCTTCGAGCGCGGCACGAACAGCACCGCGATCACGGCCGCCGCACCCAGCAGCGCGGCGGTCACCACGAACGCCCGGTCGTACCCGGCCGCCAGTGCCGCCGCCGGTGTGTCACCCGACTCGGACGCGTGCCGGGTGGCGGTGACCGCGAGGGTGGAGAGCACCGCGAGGCCGATGCTGCCGCCGCACTGGCGCCCGGCGTTCAGCAGCCCGCTGACCAGCCCGGCCTCGTGCGGGGCGACCCCCGAGGTGCCCATCGAGGTGTTGGTGACCATGCAGATCCCGATGCCCACACTGGCCACCAGGGACGGCCCGACGAACGCGGTCAGATAGCCGGACGACTCGTCGAGCCCGCCGAACCAGAGCATCCCGAGGCCGGCCAGCAGCAGGCCGCCGGTGAGGGCGGCCCGGCCGCCGAAGCGGGCGGTGAGCCGGCCGGCGACCATACTGCCCGCCATCGTCCCGGCGCAGAACGGGAGGAACGCCGCGCCCGCCGCCAGCGGGCCGTAGTGCAGCACGTTCTGCAGGTGCAGCGAACAGAAGTAGAAGCCGACCAGCATCGAGGCCCCGATCAGGGTGACGATCACGCTCGCGACCCACGCCGTACGGACCTTGAGCACGCCGAGCCGCACGATCGGCGCGGCGGCGAACCGGGCCTCCCAGGCCACGAAGGCGAGGCCGAGCAGCAGGGCCGCGCCGAGGGTGCCGAGCGTCCGGGCCGAGCCCCAGGGGTGGCGGTCGGTCTCCATCAGCCCGTAGACCAGGACGGTCATCGCGGTGGTGCCGAACACCGCGCCGACGACGTCCAGCCGGCCGGTGCGCTGCGGGCGGACGGCCGGTATCGACCGCAGCGCCAGCAGGGCGGCCACCAGCACGATGGGCGCGTTGACGAAGAACACCCAGCGCCAGTCGAGCAGGTCGGTCAGCACGCCGCCGAGCAGGACGCCCAGTGCGCTGCCGCCGGCGGTCACCATCGACCAGATGCCCAGTGCGCGGGCGCGGGCCGGTCCCTCGGCGAAGGTCACCATGATCAGCGTCAGGCTGATCGGAGCCAGCACCGCGCCGGCGACGCCCTGCCCGGCGCGGGCGGCGATCAGCTGGGCGGGGGTCTGGGCGAGCCCGCCGAGGACGGAGGCGATCCCGAACAGCACCAGCCCGGAGAGCAGCGCGCGGCGGTGCCCGGCGAGGTCGGCGATCCGGCCGCCGAGCAGCAGCAGGCCGCCGAAGGCGAGTGCGTAGGCGTTGACCACCCACGGCAGCGCGCTGTCGGCGAAGCCGAGCGCCTGGCCCATGGCGGGGAGCGCGATGTTCACGATGCTGGCGTCGAGCGTGACCATCAGCTGGCAGACGCAGACGGTCGCGAGGACGATGCCGGGGCGGGAGTGGCCGTGGGCGGGGGAGCTGGGCCCGGCGGGTGCTGTCCTGACGGTGGATGGGGCGGCTTGGGGCATGGCGACCTCCGACGATGCGAACGTTGTTCGCGTAAGGTAAGCCTTACTTAATGACGTGTGCAAGCGCGCTGCTGGGAGGGGGTGCCGTGGCAGGATGACGGGATGTCTGAGCAGAGCGGTCCGGCCGCATCCGGCGAGTCCGGCGGTTCCGGCGGGACGGGCGGTCCGGGCGAGGCGGCCGACCGGGGCCGGTACGGACGCCGTCGCCCCCGGCCCGGGCTGACGACGGCCGGGGTGGTCGCGGCCGGGCGCCGGGTGATCGAGCGCGACGGGATCGAAGCCCTGACGATGCGTGCCGTGGCGACCGAACTCGGTACCGCGCCGGCCTCGTTGTACCGGCATGTCACCGACCGCGACGCGCTCCTGCTGGCCGTCCTGGAGGAGATCGCCGCAGGCCTGCCGGTGGACGTGCCGGGCGCCGATCCGAAGGCCCGGCTGCTGCGGCGTCTGTGTGACGCCCACGACTACATGGCCGGACACGCCTGGGTGCTGCACATCCTGATCCGGGGCGAACTCGTCGCCGAGAACGCCCTCCACTTCAGCAACGCCTGCCTCGCCGACCTGATGGCCGCCGGCCTCCCGCCCGCCCGGGCCATGCCGGCCTACCGGTCCTGCTGGCACCTCGTCCTCGGCGAGCTGCTCGCCGACCACCCGGTGAGCCCGCCCCGCGAACCCAGCCAGCGCCGCACCGTTCTCGCCTCCGTCGACGCCCGGCGGCTGCCGGACCTGGCCCGCGCCCAGGCGGCGGACCCGTACCGCGGGCCGGGCGCGCACTGTGCCGAACTCGCGGTGGCGTTGCGGGCGTTGATCGACGGTCTGGTGGGAGCGGAGGAGTGAGGGGCGTGCCTCCTCGCCCTGAACGGCGCGGTGGGGCCGGCGGGTGAAGGGAAGGCCCGAACGGCCGCAGTGTGTCATCGGGGGTCCGTAGAGTGACGGCATGATGCGCCCGAACCCTGTAACCGCCGGTGACGAACGGACGCTTCGACGGCTGATCGGCGAGGCCGGGCTCGCGCCGTGGGAGCGCGAGCTGGTGGAGGTGGCCGAGCACGGAATCGCCCTGGGGCCACGCCCCGCCGGCTTCGAGGGGCCGGAGCCGTTCTCCCGCTGCGGCGGCGTGCCGACCGTTCCGCCCGGCTTCAGGTGGCCGTGTACCGGGTCCGGACCGGATGCGCTGCCGGACTGCTTCGTCGCCCAGATCGATCTGGCGGAGGTCTCGCGGGAGGACGTCAACGGGCTGCTGCCGTCCCACGGCCTGCTCTACTTCTTCTTCCTCGGCCATGACGGCTTCGGTGGCCGCGACCCGGTGACCGTCCTCTTCTTCCCGGACGGGGTGGCCGCCGACACCACGCCCTACGATGTGGCCTCCGATCCGGCGTTCGCCGATGCCACCGCCGGCTGGGGCGCCCCGCCGTGGGAGTTCACCGGCCCGCCGGCCCCGCTGTACGCCGTCGGCAAGGCCATGCTGGCGCGGGTCGAGCGGTTCCACGACGAGCCGCTCGTCGACCTCCCCGACGAGGCCGCCGACCGTCTGGCCGCGCTGGGGTCCGCCGCCTTCGACGTCGCGCCGGAGCGCCACGCGTACCTGGTGCTGCTCGGCCCCGACCGGGAGACGGACCAGTACGTGGTGCCGCCGCACGGCCTCGGCCCGGAACGGATCCTGCTCGATGCGGGGCGCCCGGACTTCACCGAATGCCCGCTCTACTACGTCATCCGCGACGAGGACCTCGCCGCCGCCGACTTCAGCCGAATCGAGGCGGTCACCGTCCAGCGGTGACCCGCTCCGGGGCGCGGGCCGTGACGTGCCGGCGGTCCGCACCGCCGGTGACGCTGAAATGCCGGTAACGGGGGCATGCCGCTCAGCCCTTGATGAGCGGATCGTATGGCTCACCCTCCGGCGTGAAGACCAGAGTGAAGTCCTTGCCCGCCTCGGTGGCGACCTCGCGCAGGCGAGCCAGGACTTCGGCCTCAGTGGGGAGGTCGATGCCGAGAGCCGCAGCCGCGCGGTCCCGCCGAACTGTCAGGTCGGGCATGTCCTCCACGTACTCGGCCGCCAGCTCGCGGCTCTCCTCCGCGGTGAACGCCCGGCAGTCGCGCCACCAGGGTGCGACCAGGAGGAGCCGCAGCAGCTCCGGCAAGCCGATCGCGACCAGAGCCGCGCCGCCTTCGGAATCCGCATACAGGACTGGACGTTCCTCGGCACCATCGCCGCAGAAGAAGTACGTGCCCCCGGCTCCATCGCCCGCGAAGCCTTCCAGCGCCGCGCCTGACGCGAGGTGGACCTCCTCGCCGTGGTCCCCCCGGCCGAGGTCGAAGTCGCCCGGCCAGGCCAGGAAGCGGGCAGCCTCGTCGTGTTCGACAATGGCGGTGATCAGCGATTGCATGCGTCGCACCTTAGCGGCCGGCAAGGACAGTCCTGGGCGACCGTGTTCGCCGTGTCCGTCCGGGGGCTGCTGTCGTGCCGGTCAGGGGCGGGCGGCCAGGAAGTCCGTGAGCCGGAGGTTGAGTTCGGCGGGCCGGGCCATCGGGAGGGTGTGGTGCGAGACCCCGGGCAGGACGGTCACCGCGGCCTCGGGGAGGGCGCCCCTGGCCCGGTCGGCCACCCGCAGGGCGTCGTGCGCGCGGCGGTGCTCCGCCGGCAGGACCAGCACCGGTGCGGTGAGCCGTCGCAGGCGGTCGGCGGTCGGCCGGGGGCCGGTGACCACCCGCGAGGCCGGGAAGCCGGCGTGCCCGAGCGCGTACACCTCGCGCCAGTCGGCGTCGAGGCCGTCGCCCCGGCTCTCCCAGTCCAGCTACGAGCGGGCCCGCGCGGCGCTGCGGGGCGGGAGGAAGAGCGGCAGCGCCCGCAGCGGGTAGCCGGGGCGGAAGCCCGCGAAGCACTGGGCCGGGTCGAGCGGCGCCAGCCGGCCGACCCGCGCCGGGGCGTGCAGCGCGTACTCCAGGGCGATCCACGTGCCGTACGAGTGGCCGCAGAGATCGGCCTCGGTGACGCCGGGTCCGTCGAGCACCGCGTCCAGCCAGGCCGGCAGCCCCGGCACCCCGCCGAGCGCGGGACCGTCGTGACGTGCGGGCGAAAGGACGGCAGGGTGGAGGACCGGATGGGCAGTGAGGTGGACAGCCGTGAGGACGAACCGCGGGACCCGGTGCGGCTGGTCCACCTGCTGCGCGGGCTGACCGTCGAACTCGATCTGTTCGGCGCCGAGTTCGCCGGCCGCCACGGTCTGCACCCGACCGATCTGCGGGCGCTGGTCACCCTGCTTGGACGCCGCCCGCGCCGGGCGGGTGGTCACGCCCGGCCGGCTCGGCGGGGCGCTGCGGCTGAACTCGGCCGGAACCACCGGGCTGGTGGACCGCCTGGAGCGGCTCGGCCTGATCCGCCGCGAGCGCGATCCGGGGGACCGGCGGAAGGTCCGGCTGGTGGTCGAGGAACGCGCGATGGAGCTCGGGCAGGCGTTCTTCGGGCCGCTGATCGCCGGTCCGGTGGGGGCCATGGGCCGTTTCGACGCGGCCGAACTGGCGACGGCCCGGTGCTTTCTGCCGGCCATGACCGAGGTGGTGGCCGCGGCCTGGGAGGAGTGACGCCGCCACGCTCCCGGGCCACGCCCCCGGCGTCTGCGGCTCGTCGGGGTCGCGGTCCGCTACGGCCGCAGCCCGGCGAACTCGTCCAGCACCGCGACCCGCAGTTCGTGCGCGCCGTCCGCGCGGGTCTGCTCGTAGTACAGGTACCAACTGCCCCGGGCCGCGACCACGTCGGCGTAGCGGACGCCCAGCCAGGGACCGTCCTCATCGAGCCGCCGCCAGTCGCGAAGGTCGGTGGAGACGGCGAGGCCGCAGCGCTCCTCGTAGTTGCCGCCCGCGTCGGCGGAGCCGTCGTAGAGCGCGAGCCAGCCGCCCCGGCCGTCCGGCAGGACGGCGGTGATCCGGGACTCGTACGCGTCCCAGCCCGCGCCCACGTCCAGCACCTCCGAACCCCGGCCCGCCGGGGCGGTGAAGCGCAGACCGTCCGGTGAGACGGCGAGCGCGCTCGGCTGGACGGTCAGGCCGGTGGTGTGGATGTCGGCGTCGGCGTGGGCGGCGGCGCGTTCCTCGGGGGAGAACGCCCGGGCCCGGGAGACCGTCGCGAACAGCTGGACGGCGCCGTCGTGTTCGAGCAGGTACGGGTCCTTGACGCCCTCGGTGCCGGTGCCGGCCGCGGTGAGCACCGGCGTGCGGGTGGCGAGGTCGAAGGCGTCCGGGGAGTCGGCCCGGACGACGTCGATGCGCCAGCGGTTGTCGGCCGGGTCGACGTAGCTGAGGTAGAGCAGGTAGGAGCCGTCGCGCCGCAGCAGGGCGAAGCGTTCCATCGAGGGGGAATCCAGTTCGGCGCGCTCCACCGACCAGAGGTCCCGGAACTCGACGCCGTCGGTGCTCTCGGCCACCGCGCAGCGCCAGCCGCGGTCGCGTCCGCCGCCCGCGCCGCCGTCCAGGCCGCGCGGGCGGCGCTCGCGGTAGGTGAGCAGAAAACGGTCGCGGTCGGCCTCATAGCGGATGCTCGGGCAGCCGGCCCAGTAGCCGGGATCGGGCCGTTCGGGGGCGCGGACGACGATCGAGCCGCCGAGGTCGGGAGGGGTGGGCAGAGCGGTGGGGGACACGGTGGACCGTCCTTGTCGAGGCGGGTGATGGGCTCCGGCAGTTTCTATCAGATCGATAGAAAGTAGGGGATGGTGCGCCCATCGCCACCGCCAGGCCGTGGCCTGGGCGCCTCCCTGTGTGGCCTGCGGGCTTCTGTGAATCCCGTGTTTCACCCTGTGGCGATCGGACAACACCGACCGCTCTGGCCTTGACCACCTCCGGAAGATCGGGAAAGACTTCTTCTCAGAGTCAATCAAATGTCGGGTCAGCGACCCTCGCACCGGCACCCCGAAAAGACCGCAGAGGACGACCGACCCGATGACAGCCCCCACCACCGACGCGCCCGGCTACGGCGGTCTCGGCCTGTACGTCGGCGACATCCACAACCACTGCGGCATCAGCTACGGCCACGGGTCCATCGAGGATGCCTACGCCAACGCCCGGCTCCAGCTCGACTTCGCCAGCGTCACCGGCCACGGCTGGTGGCACGACCTGCCCGAACGCACCCCCGAACTGGCCTCCCTGGTGGACTACCACACGGAGGGCTTCGCCCGGCTCGCCCGGCGCTGGGAGCACGTTCAGGAGGTCACCGCCGCCGCCCACCAGGACGGGCGCTTCGTCACCTTCCAGTCCTTCGAGTGGCACAGCCTCGCCTACGGCGACCACTGCGTGTACTTCGACGGCCCGCGCGGCGAGATCATCCGGGCCGGCAGTCTGGAGGAACTGCGCGCCCGGCTGCGCCGGCTCGCCGCCGAGGGCGTCCGGACCTGGGCGATCCCGCACCACATCGGCTACGGCACCGGACGGCGCGGCATCAACTGGTCCACCTACACCGAGGAGTTCGCCCCGGTGGTGGAGATGATGTCGATGCACGGCTGCGCCGAGTCCGACGAGGCGCCGCGCGCCTATCTGCACACCATGGGCCCACGCGACACCACCGGCACCGCCGTGCACGGTCTGCGGCTGGGCCACCGGTTCGGCCTGATCGGCTCCACCGACCACCACAGCGCCTTCCCCGGCAGCCACGGCCACGGACGACTGGCCGTCTGGGCGCCGGAGTTGACCCGCACCGGGATCTGGGACGCGATCCAGCAGCGCCGCACCTACGCCATCACGGGCGACCGCATCCTGCTCGCCACCTCCGTCAACGACACCCCGATGGGCGCCGAGACCGCCCCCGCGGCCCGCCGCCGGATCCGGGCCACCGTGCACGGCCGGGACGCCCTCGACCATGTCGAGGTGCTGCGCAACGGCGTCCCGATCCACCGCGTCAGCCGCCACGAACTCCTGGGCGGCGAGGGCTCGTCCACCGGATTCGACGGCACGCTCGGCTTCGCCGTCGGCTGGGGCAGGCGCGGCGAGCCGGTCCGCTGGGACGTCACCCTGCGCGTCGAGGGCGGTCGACTGCTGGACGTCCAGCCCAGGTTGCGCGGGTCCGAGACGGTCGCCCCGGCGGAGGCCGAACCGGCGGACCACCGGCCGTCCGACTGGCAGCGCACCGGGCCCGCCGAGATACGGCTGCGCACCGTGACCGACGGCAACCCCAACACCGCCACCGACAGCACCCAGGGCTTCTCGCTGCGGGTCGCCGGGGACGCCCGCACCCGGCTGGCCGCCGTCGTCAACGGTGTCGACACCTCCTGGTCCGTCGCCGAGCTGCTGGAGGGGCCGCGCAGCGGATTCACCGGCGGGTTCGTCTCCGGCGCCTACCGCTTCGACCGGGCCGTGCCCGCCCGCGAGCTCACCGCCGAACTGGACCTGGTGGACGAACGCCCGGCCGGGGACGCCGACTTCTACCACGTACGGGTCCGGCAGACGAACGACCAGTGGGCCTGGTCGAGCCCGACCTGGGTAGGGCCGGCGACGCGGTCCTGTCGCCGGGCCGGCTGACGCAGCCGTCGGCCGGCCGTACCCCGGTCACCCGTCCGTACGCCCCGAGGAGAACCCGACCCATGTCCCGCCAGCCCCAGCGCCGCCTCGCCGGTGCCGTCCTCACCGCCGCCCTGGCCCTCGGCGTCACCGCCGCACCCGCCTGGACCGCCCACGCCGCCACGGCGGCCGGTGTCCCCTCGGCGGCTGGTGCCGTTACGGCCGCCTCGGTCGTCTTCGCCGACGACTTCGAGTCCGGCACCGTCGCCAACTGGACCCGCCAGCGCATCGACGGCAACGGCTCCATCACCGTCACCGGCGCGCCCGCCGGGGGCACCGGGCAGGCCGCCCGGTTCAGCGTGCCCAACGACGGGCAGTCCTACCGCGCCGAGGTCGCCGTCAACGCCCTCGGCTGGGGCAGCTACCGTTTCGCCCTGGCCGACTACCTGCCCGCCGACTGGGCGCAGACCTCCACCGAGACCATCGTCGCCCAGTGGCACGGCTACCCGCTCGCCGACGGCAGCGACACCAAGCCGCCGATCGCGCTCACCGTCAAGGACGGCAGCTGGCGGCTCAAGGTGCACTGGCTGACCGATCCGACCACCGTCCAGGAAGCCGTGATCCCGCTCGGCACGGTGCAGTTCGGGCACTGGAACCAGTGGGCCTTCGACATCACCTGGTCCACCGACGCCACCCCGGGCGCGATCACCGTCCTGCGCGACGGGGTGCAGGTCGGTGCCTACAACGGTCTCAACAACTACCACCAGAACCAGGCACCGTACTTCAAGACCGGTATCTACCGCGCCAACTGGAACCCGGCCAAGAACATCCCGTACCCGACGGGCGGACCGGACGTGGTGCTCTACAGCGACAGCGTGGTCGTCACCAAGTACTGAACCGGCGCCGGGCGGGATCCGCTCTCCCCGGAGCCCGCCCGGCCTGCCCCGCCGAACCCCAACCACCAAGAGGTAGTAGCACCATGAGCGATGCGGCCCACCGGCACGCCCTGCCCCGAAGAGGATTTCTCGGCCTGAGCGCCGGAGCGGTCCTGCTGGCGGCGGGCTGCCGCTCCGCCACCGATCCCGCCGCCGACGGTGCCAAGGGCGCGTCCGCCACGGCCTCCGCGCCCGACCTGCAGATCGTCTACGGCAGCGCCCCCGACCCGACCCAGCTCCTCCACCGCGGGCCCGACACGCCCGCCTTCGTCAATCTGGTGCTGGACCGGCTGGTCGACCTCGACCCGCAGACCCTCCAGCCGGTGCCGTGGCTCGCCACCTCCTGGGAGTGGAGCGCCGACCGGCTCAAGCTGGTGCTGAAGCTGCGCGAGGACGTCACCTTCCACGACGGGCGTGCGCTGAGCGCCGACGACGTGGTGTTCTCCCTGGTCGGCGCCGCCAAGACCTCCCAGGTCAAGCCGCTGCTGGAGCGACTGGCGGACATCCGGGCCAGCGCCGGGAACGAGGTCACCCTCACCCTGGCCAGGCCCACCAGCAACCTCTTCGACGCGCTCGCCTTCAACCCGGTGGTGGACGCGCGGAGTTACGTGGACGGCAAGGCCGCCGACAAGGTGAACGGCACCGGCCCGTTCACCTGGCAGTCCTTCAAGGGTGGCAACCAGCTCGACCTGGCCCGCTACGACCGCTACTGGCAGAGCGGCCGACCCCGGTTCGAACGGATCACCATCCGCTCGGTGACGAGCAGTCAGGCCGCCCTGTCCGCACTGCAGTCCGGCCAGGCCCAGCTGATCGGCGCGGTGCCCGGCCGCGACCTCAAGGTGCTGGCGGGCAACCCCGGCTTCACCGTGCAGTCCGCCAAGGCCTCCTACCAGCAGGCCTTCCTCGGCGTGAACATCGCCACCAAGCCCTTCGACGACATCCGGGTCCGCCAGGCGCTCCAGTACGCGGTGGACCGCGAGCGGATCGTCAGCCAGGTCTACGGCGGCAGCGCCGAGGCCAGCAGCCTGCCCTGGCCGTCCAACACGCTCGGCGTCACCCCGGACCAGGTCAAGCGGTACGGGCACGACCCGGAGAAGGCGAGGGGCCTGCTGAAGGAGGCCGGTGCCGAGGGTGCCCGGGTACCGCTCACCGCCGCCAACTCGCCGGTCTTCGCCTCGCTGGTCGAGCTGGTGAAGTTCGACCTGGAGCAGGCCGGCTTCGGGGTCGACGTCCAGCTGCTGGACAACGCGGCGATCCAGCCGAAGATCCAGCAGGGCACGCTGGAGGGCCTGTTCGTGGCCAACCACGGCATGGTGAGCGTCTCGCCGCTGAGCGGTATCACCGTCTCCGGCCCGCTCCAGGTCGGCAAGAACACCTCGCACGTCACCGATCCCGCCTTCGCCGAGTTGCAGAGCCGCGCCTTCGCGGCCGTCGACGAGAAGGCCCGGGCGGACGTCAATCACGAGCTCTCCGAGTACCTGCTCGCCCAGTCGTTCCACATCACGCTCGCGCACGCCTGGGAGACCTACGCCTTGGCCTCCTCGGTGCACGACGTGGCGACCAGCGCCCTGGGCTACCTGCGGCTGACGGACACCCGCCGGGACGGCTGACCGAGCCCGAGCTCCCTCCACCCGCACCCCTCCACCGAACCCCGGAGAACCCCGTGCCGTACTGGACCAGAAAGGCCGCCGGAGCGCTGGCCACGCTCTGGCTCGCCTCGGTGGCCGTCTTCCTGCTGCTGCACCTGGCCCCCGGCGACCCGGTCTCCGCCGCGCTCGGCGCCGAGGCCGACCAGGAGCAGCGCGAGCAGCTCGGCCGCCAGTTGGGAGTGGACCGGCCGTTGCCCGTCCAGTACCTCACCTGGCTGCGCGGACTGCTCACCGGCGACCCGGGACTCTCCTTCCGCTACCGCGAGCCGGTCACCAAGATGATCGGCCAGAGTCTCGGCAGCACCATCCAACTCGCCCTGGCCGCAGGCCTGCTGATGCTCGTCCTCGGGCTGCTGCTGGGAGCCGCGCTGGCCGCCGAGCGGCGCGGCCGGCTGGCCCGGGCCCTCGACCCGGTCACCACCGCCGTGCTGGCGCTGCCGGTGTACGTCACCGCCGTGCTCTTCGTGTTCGTCTTCGCCGTCCTGCTGCGGGTGCTGCCGGCCGGTGGCGAGAAGGATTTGTTCGCCGCGCCGGACCTCGCTGTCCAGTACCTCGCGCTGCCCGCCGTCGCGCTGGCGCTGCCCGGTTCGGTGGTGCTGGCCAGGCTGCTGGCCACCGAGATCCGGCGCACCCGCCAGGAGGAGTTCGTGCTGACCGCGATCGCCAAGGGCGCCCCGCCCCGGCGGATCCTGCTGCGGCATGTGCTGCCCAACAGCCTGGCCCCGTTCTTTGTCGAATTCGGACTGAACCTGGGCGAGTTGCTGGGCGGAGCGGTGGTCGCCGAGCAGTTGTTCGCCCGGCACGGCCTCGGTCAGCTGCTGCTGGACGCGATCAACCAGCGCGACTACCCGGTCGCCCAGACCCTGATCATGCTCGCGGTCGCGGTGGCGGTCACCGTCCAGCTCGGCTCCGAGCTGCTGGTCGGCCGGCTCGACCCGAGGATCGCCCGTGCCGGCACCGGGGAGGCCCGATGACCACCGCCGCACCCGTCCGACGCCGCGCCCGGCCCCTCCTGCCCGCCGCCCTGCGCAGCGGCAAGGGCCGCACCGGGGCGGTGCTGGTGGCCCTGGTGGTGCTGCTCGGCCTGCTGGGCCCGCTGCTGCTCTCCGCCGACCCCTACCGGCAGGGCCCCGACGCGCTCGCCGGACCGTCCTGGGAACACCCGCTCGGCACCGACGAGGTCGGCCGCGACCTCCTGGTCCGGGCCCTGTACGGGGTGCGGATCGAGCTGCTGGTCTGCCTGCTGGCGGTGCCGGTCGCCGCCGTTCTCGGCACCCTGCTCGGGCTGCTCGGCGGGCTCAACCGGCTGCTCGGCGAGGCCGTGCAGCGCCTCTTCGACCTGCTGCTCGGCTTCCACGGTCTGCTGCTCGGCCTGGCGATCGCGCTGATCGTCCGGCCGGGGCTGGGCAGCGTGGTGGCGACGATCGTGCTCAGCGCCCTGCCCTCGTTCGGCCGGCAGGCCAGGGCCGCCCTGCTGGCGCAGCTCTCCCGCGACCACGTGGTGGCCGCCCGGGTGCTCGGCGTGCCGCGCGGGCGGACCCTGCGCCGGTACGTCCTGCCGAACGTCACCGACGCCGCCACCGCGCTGCTGGCCGTCGGGATGGCGCACGCCGCGAAGATCGAGGGCGGGCTGAGCGTGCTCGGCTTCGGCATCCAGCCGCCCACGCCCTCGCTCGGCACGATGATCAACACCGGCAGCAAGTACCTGTTCCTGGAGCCGGGTTACGCCCTCGCGCCGGTCGTCCTGCTCGGCCTGCTGGTGTTCGGGCTGACCTTGCTCGCCGACTCGTTCAACCGGGAGAAACTGCGGTGACCGCGACCGAGACCACCGCCGCCCCGACCGCGGCGCCCGCCGCCCGCGCGCTGCTGGAGGTGGACGGCCTGCGCGTCACGGCGGGCGGCGCCGAGGTGGTCCGGGGGGTGGACTTCACCCTTCGCCCGGGCGAGATCCTCGGCCTGGTGGGGGAGTCGGGCTCCGGCAAGACGCTCACCGCGCTGGCCGTCAACCGGATGCTCCCGCCCGGCTGCGGGACGGCCGGCGGCGCCGTCCGCTTCGACGGCACCGATCTGCTCACACTGCCCGAACCCGGCATGCGCGCCGTTCGCGGCCGCCGGATCGGCATGGTCTTCCAGGACCCGCTCGCCTACCTCAACCCGCGGATGCCGATCGGCCGCCAACTGGCCGAAGCCGCCCGGGTGCACGGCGCTGGCCGGGCCGAGGCCCGGGCCCGCGCGCTCGAACTCCTCGACCTGGTCGGCATCCCCGAGCCGGAGCGCCGCTTCCGCGACCGCCCGCACGAGTTCTCCGGCGGGATGCGCCAACGCGTGCTGATCGCCATGGCGATGACCAACCGGCCCGACCTGCTGATCGCCGACGAGCCCACCACCGCCCTCGACCCCACCACCCAGGCGGGCATCCTCGACCTGCTGGTCCGGCTGCGGGACGAGACCGGCACCGCCGTCCTGCTGATCACCCACGACCTCGGGGTGGTCGCCCGGACCTGCGACACCGTCCAGGTGATGTACGCCGGACGGATCGCCGAACGGGCACCCGCCAAGAGGCTGTTGGCGCAGCCCCGGCACCGCTACACCGCGGGTCTGCTGGCCGGGGTGCCCCGCCTGGACGGCCCGCTGGGCCGCCCGCTCACCGTGATCCCCGGCAGCCCGCCCGCCGCCGGGGAGGACCGGCCCGGCTGCGCGTTCGCCCCGCGCTGTGCCGCCGCCACCGAGCGCTGCGCGAACGAGCCTCCGGCCTGGGAGAGTTCGGGCGAACGGGGGTTCGCCTGTCATGTCCCGGCGGCCGGACTGCCGCTGCCCGTGGCGGCCGTGCCGGTCCGGCGCCCGGCGCCACCGGCCGGCGAACCCGTGCTGGTGGCCGACGGCCTCACCGTCCGGTACGGCCGCCGGGCGTTCGGCCGGGGCCCCGGCGCGCCCGCACTGGACGGGGTGAGCCTGACGGCCGCGCCCGGCCGGGCGGTCGGGGTGATCGGCGAGTCCGGCTCCGGCAAGTCCACCCTGGCCAGGGCGTTGCTCGGGCTGCTCCGGCCACAGGGCGGCACCGTCCGGGTCGGCGGCCGCTCCTGGTCGGAGGTGCCGCCGAGCGAGGAACGGGCGCTGCGGCGCCGGGTGCAGTTCGTCTTCCAGGACCCGTACGCCTCGCTGAGCCCCCGGATGACGATCGGGCAGGTGCTGTCCGAGCCGCTGGTCACCCATGGCCTCGCGGGCGAGGCGGAGTTGCCCGGCCGGGTCGCCGGGCTCTGCGAACTCGTCGGCCTGCCGCCGGGGTTGCTCGACGCCCGGCCGCACCAGCTTTCCGGTGGGCAGCGCCAGCGGGTGGCGATCGCCCGGGCGCTGGCCGTCGGCCCCGAGGTGCTGGTCGCGGACGAACCGACCTCGGCGCTCGACGTCTCCGTCCAGGCGCAGATCCTCAACCTCTTCGCCGATCTGCGGGAACGGACCGGTGTCGGTCTGGTCTTCATCTCGCACGATCTCGCCCTGGTCCGCCACCTCTGTGACGAAGTGCTGGTGATGCGTCACGGCCGGGTGGTCGAACACGCCCCCGCCGACGAGCTGTTCGGCGCGCCCGCGCACCCGTACACCCGGCAGCTGCTCGCCGCCGCCCTGCACTGATCCGACCCGCGTCCCGACCTCACGCCAGGAGTGCTGTCCCCCCATGTCCGCCGCACACCCCTCCCGCCGCCGGCTCCTGCTCGGCGCGGGCTCCGTCGCCGCCCTGAGCGCCCTTCCCGTCGCGCCCGCCCGGGCCGCCGCCTCGTCGTCCGGTGCCCAGCCGCCCGTTCCGCGGCCGTTCGGTGCCCAGCCGTCCGGCACCCCCCGGGTCACCGGACTCGGCCCCGGCAACGCGGACTTCCCGCTGATGAGCGCCACGCTGCTGGGCGAGACGCTCTGGATCGGCTCGCGCAACCTCGCGCCCGCCAAGGTGGTCGGCTACCACCTGCCGACCGGCCGGGTGACCGCGACCGCGGTGCTGCCGACCGGCAACTTCGTCCAGGGCTCGGCCGGTCACGGCGGCGCACTCTACCTCGGGGTGACCGACGCGCCCCAGGCCGTCAACCTCTACCGCTTCGACCCGGCCGACGGCGGTGTGCACGCTCTGGCGAACGTCCCCGGCGCGGACGTCCGGGACGTGGCCGTCGCCCCCGACGGCGTGGTGTACGCGACCGGCCGGCAGAAGGGCCGTGCGGCCGGGCCGGGTCTGTACGCCTACGATCCCGCCACCGGTGTGGTCACCGAGGTCGCCTCGCCCGCGCCCGGTGCCACCCAGGGCCGGGCGGTCGAGGCCACCGCCACCCACGCCTACCTCGGTGTCGGCAGCAACCTGGCGGGTGGCGGCGGGGCGACCCTGGCCACCCTGTACGCCGTCGACCGGGTGAGCGGCCGGGCCGTCGACATCACCCCGCCGGACCTGGTGAACGACACCATCGTCCGGCAGATCGCCGTCCTCGGCGACGACCTGCTCGCCGTCAGCACCGAGGGCAAGCCCGCGCACGTCGCCTTCCTCGACCCGGTGACCCACGCCGTGCTGCGGTCCTTCGCGGTGCCCGGCACCAAGAGCATCACCAACTTCCAACGCCTGGGCGACACCGTCTGGTTCACCTCCACCGAGCGCGGCATCGTCTGGCGCTACCGGCTCGGCGCGGGCACGCTGGAGCAGCTCGCCACCCCCGTGCCGGACGGCAACTCCTGGGGCCTGGGCCGGATCGGCGACACCCTGGTCGGCGTCACCGAGGGCGGTACCGCCTGGACGCTCGCCACCGGCACGGGCGCGGTCACCACCCGGGACCTGGTCGAGGCCGGCGCCCCCGCCGAGGCGCAGCTCGGGATGTCGGTGGCGGCCCACAACGGCCGGGTGTACGTGGGCGGCAACGGCTCGGTCGCGCTGCACGACCTCGACGCCGGCACCGTGCACAAGCTCCCGGTGCCCGGGGAGGCGAAGGACACCGTCATTCTCGACGACGAGACCCTCTACCTGGGCGTCTACTCCTCCCAGGGCATCTGGCGCTACCGCCCTGGTTCGGACGAAGTCCCCGTCCAGGAGGCGGCGTTGCCGCAGGAGCAGAACCGTCCGCAGGTGATCCGCTGGGACGAGGAGAACCGTCTGCTGCTGCTCGGTGTCCAGGCCGACACCACGGGCGGCGGGTCCTTCGTCACCTACCGGCCCGGCAGCGGGCGGCCGACGGTGCACGTCGATCCGCTGGGCGCCGAGCAGTTGGTGCGCGCGGTGGCGGCCGGGCGCGGCCAGGCCTTCCTCGGCGGCGACAATGCCAGGACCACCGGCCCGCGCGGCGACCTGGCCGCCTGGGACCCGGTGGCCGGGCGTGAACTCTGGTGGACCGGAACGGACTTCGGCTCGGGTATCAGCAGCCTGGTGGTGCACGGGCCCACCCTGTACGGCATCACCGTCAACGGGCAGGCCTTCGCGGCCGATCTGCGGACCGCCCGGCGGGGCCGGGACGGGTGGACGGCCCCGGTGATCGGTGCCCGTGCCGACCTGCGGGCGATCACCTCGGCCAACCCGCGGCTGCTGGTGGCCGCCGGCCGGCTGTACGGGATCAGCGAGCGGACGCTGTTCCGGCTGGACCCGGCCACGCTGGCCGCCACCGTCCTGGTCCAGGTGGACGCCGAGTGGTACAGCGGTGCCAGGGTGGCCGTCGACGACCGCGGTCTCCTGTACACGCTGCGCGGCCGGGAGCTGATCGCCGTCCGGGACCGCTGACCCCGGCCGTCCGCCGGGCGGTTCAGAACCACGTCTCCCCGTAGTGGTCGCCGGGGTGGCCCTCGCGGAGCAGACAGATCTCGTGCTCGGCGGGGGGCACCGGTTCCTCCTCCTCGTCGGCCACGGCGGGGCAGCGGGGGGCCAGTTCCACCACGTACTGCGGCCAGGAGGCCCAGTGGAGGTCGTACCCGACGCCCTGGACCAGCGCGGAGTGGGTGCCCTGGTGGCCGGCGACGAGCTCGCAGCGCAGCCGCGACTCCATCATGAAGGCAGCGTGCGGCACGTTGTTGAAGTGGTCGATGTCGGCCTGGGGGAGTGCCACGACGGCCGGGCAGTGGCGCTTTTCGACAGGTGCGTGGGACGCGTGAGTCATGCGCGTCAGCATCCCACCCGGGCTGCCGGAGGTGGGTGGTTTCCACCATCTTGTACGCGTCACGAGGGAATTTTGTCGGCCCGTGTACGGGTGGCGGGTACGCCTGCTTCTTCGGGGCCCGCATCCGGGTCGGCCGTCGGTATCCGGGGCAGAGGCCGGCATCCGGACCGTCACCCCGTCAGGACGGTCCGAGGGCCCAGCCGACCACCGAGAGGGTCGCCATCGAGACCAGGGTGGAGCTGAGCACCGCGTCCCGGGCGAGCGCCGTGCCCTGCCCGTACTCGCGGGCGTAGACGAACACGTTCTGCGCGGTGGGGAGGGCCGAGAACAGGACGACGGTGAGCAGCTGGTGCGCGGGCAGGTGGAGCAGGAAGGCCCCGACGGCGAACGCGGCCAGCGGCTGTATCAGCGTCTTGACCGCGACCGTCACCCCGACCTCCGCGTACCGGGCGGTGCCGGTGGCCGGCGGGCGGCCGTGCAGGGACATGCCGAGCGCGACCAGAGCGGTGGGTACGGCCGCGCCGCCGAGCAGTTCGCAGGAACGGTTCAGCTCGGTGGGCGGCTGCCACCCGAGGGCGGAGACCAGCGCGCCGAGGGCGGCGGCCAGCAGGATGGGGTTGCGCAGCGGCAGGGTGAGCGCCGCCCGGCGACCGGCCGTCCCGGTGTCGAGGACGGTCAGCACGGCCGGGGTGACGAGCAGAATCTGGAACAGCACCACGGGCGCCACGAAGGAGGCGTCGCCGAGCACCTGTACGGCCACCGGGATCCCGAGATTGGCCGAGTTGACGTACCCGGCCGCCATCCCGCTGATCACCCGCTCGCCGAGCCCCCGGTGGAACAGCAGGGACGAGGCGAGCAGCCCGAGACCGGTCGCGACCGCCGTCCCGGCCGCGAAGGCCAGCATCGAGGGATTGGCGAACCGGTCCAACGGTGCCCGGGCGATCATCAGGAACAGCGCGGCCGGCATGGCCACATGGAAGACGAAGCGGCTGAGCACCGACTCCGCCTGCGGCCCGAGCAGCCCGGTGCGGCCGACCAGGTAGCCGACCCCGGTGAGGGCCCAGATCGGCGCGAATCCGGACAGCAGCGGGTGCAGGCTGGGCATGGTTCCTCGGGTGGTGAGAACGGCGTGCCGGGCGGTCGCGGGGGTCGCCCGCCACCTGCCGCAGTCAATCAGACCCCGCTCCGCCTACCATGACCCGGTGGAGCATCTGAGCCTGGCCGAGGTGGAGACGATCGCGCGGCGCGCCCATGCCGGGCAGGTCGACAAGGGCGGCCGCCCGTACGCACTGCTCGGCCTGGACTCCGGCTGACGCTCCGTCAATCATGCTCTTTGGTGGGCGCCGTGGGGACGAACCGGGCGAACGGGTCGGCGGTGCGGGCGCAGTGCTCGTCGAGCAGGCCGCGGAAGCGGTCGAGCAGGGCCGAATGGCGGGTGTCCACGGCCAGGTTGACCATCTCGCCGGGGTCGGCGGTGAGGTCGAAGAGCTGCTCACGGTGGTCGCCCCAGGCGTAGCAGACGTACTTGTGCCGCTCGTCGCGGATCATCCGGCCGAGGGCGTTGTTGAAGCCGGGCAGCTCCCAGCGGGTCTCCACGACGACGGTCTCGCGCGGCTCCCGGGAGCGGACGCTGCGGCCCGGCAGCCCAGGTGGCGGGGTGACGCCGGCCAGGTCGCAGAGGGTCGGGACGAGGTCCAGCCCGGTGGAGACCAGACGGTCGCTGACCGCCCCGGCGGCGGCGTCGCCGCTCTGGCCGCCAGGGCCCGGTGCACCCGGCCCGGCGACGAGGAACGGCACCCGCACCGACTCCTCGTACAGTGCCCACTTCTGGTTCCAGCGGTGGGCGCCGGCGCCGTCGCCGTGGTCGGAGCTGAAGACCACCACGGTCTCCCGCCCGCCGGGCCGCTCGCGCAACGCGTCCAGCAGCAGCCCGAGGTGCCGGTCGACCCGCTCCACCAGCGCGTAGTACGCGTAGCGGTAGCGCCGCCAGTCGTCCTCGCGCCACTGCGCCGTCGGGTGGGTGTGCGGCCAGGCCTGCTGGGCGAGACGGGGGAGGCGGGCCTCGTACGGCGCGGGCGGGAAGTTGGCGGGCAGCGGCGGGCACTGCTCGACGGGCGGCGGCGCGGGGAGCGGGCCGGTGCGCGGGTCCTGGCCGCGGGCCCACTCGCAGATGCCGTGCGGTTCCAGGAACGAGGCGACCAGCAGGAACGGGCGCTCGCGCGGCTCGCGGATGAACCCGGCGGCGGCGTGGGCGAGTCCGGCGTCGTCCCCGGCGGGGTGGATCCGCCGGAAGCCCCGGCCGTCCGGCAGGTCCAGCTCGGGCAGATGCCACTTGCCGCCGTAGCCGCAGTCGTAGCCGGCCTCGGCGAAGAGCCGGCCGAGCAGTGGCTCCGGGCCGCTGCTGTTGCCGGTGACGCCCAGGGTGCTGGGCAGTCGGCCGGTCAGCAGACTGGCCCGGGACGGTGTGCAGAGCGGCTGGGCGCAGTACGCCTGGCGGTAGCGGGTGCCGACGGCGGCCAGCGCGTCCATGTGGGGCGTGGCGAGGTGCGGGTTGCCCGCCGCGCTCATCGCGTCGGCGGTCTGCTGGTCGGTCAGGACGACCAGAATGTCAGGCTGCCGGGTGTCCGTCACGGGTCAGGCCATCCGCTCGTAGGTGTGCCGGTCGAGCGCCCAGCGCAGCGGCTCGCCGGCCGCCCAGCGCTCGAACTCCCCGACCACCAGGTCCCCGAGGCGTCGGCGCTCCAGCGCCTGGCTGCCGGCGAGGTGCGGGGTGACGACCACGTTGGGCAGTGTGAACAGCGGCGAGCCGGGCAGCGGCGGTTCCGGATCGGTGACGTCCAGCACCGCGAACAGGTCGGGCCGTCGGGTCAGGACGTCGAGCAGGGCGGGTTCGTCGAGGACGGCGCCGCGCGCGGTGTTGACCAGGGTGGCGCCCGGCTTCATCGAGGCCAGCAGCCGCCGTCCGACCAGCCCTCTGGTCTCGGGGACCAGCGGGGTGTGGACGGTCACCACGTCGGCGGTGGCGAACAGTTCCTCGATCCCGACGCTCCGGACGCCCGGCGGTGCCTCGGTGTACGGGTCGTGGGCGATCACCCGCACGTCGTACGCGCGCAGCCGTTCGCAGACCAGCCGGCCGGTGGCGCCGAGCGAGAGCACGCCGACCGTGGAGCCGTACGCGCCCGGCGCCCGGCCGACCCGGACGGCCGTGCGCGCGGCGCGGGCGGCCAGGACGTGCCGCCAGCCGTCCTTGAGGGCGTAGACGATCTGGGCGACGGTGAACTCGGCGACGGGCAGGGCGTTGGCGTGGGCGGCCGTGACGAGCGGGATGCCGGCCGCCCAGAAGGCCTCGCCGGCGATCCGGCGCACCGAGCCGGCGGCGTACAGCACCAGACGCAGCCGGGGCAGGCGGGCGAGTGCCGGGGCGTCCAGGACGGGGCCGCCCCAGCCGGTGAGCAGGACCTCGGTCCCGCGCAGCGCGGCCGGTTCGGCGGCCAGCCGGTCGGCGCTCCAGACCCCGCCGGGGGCGGCCGGGTCCGCGATCAGTTCGGCCTGTGCGGCGACCCGGGCGCGGGCCTCGGGCCCGTAGACGTCGGAGAAGCGCTCAGGGTCCATCGCGAAGGCGGCCGCGAACATCCGGGTCTCCTTTGGTCGAGTGCCCACGGATGAGTTTCTATCACATTGAGAAATAGTGGAGCCGGGAGAGGCGCGGCAAGGGGAGGGGGTGGAGGAGCGAGCGCTACCGGGTGATGAAGGTGGCCCCGTCGGCGAGCCGGACGGCGGCCGCGGCCGCGCCGACCAGCTCGGTGGTGGTCGAGTGCACCACCATCAGCCGGGGCAGCACCGGCACCCGGCCCTGCAGCCGGGACTCGATGGCGGGCAGCATCTCGCCCCCGCTCTCCCAGAACAGCCGCCCGCCGAGCGCGATCAGCTCGGGCCCGAGCACGGTGCTGAGGTTGGCCACCAGCAGGGCCAGGTCGTCGGTGAACTCGTCGACCAGCCGGACCGCGGCCGGCTCCCCGGCCCGGCCGAGCCGGAACAGCTCGGCGACCCGCTCGGCCGAGGTGCCGGAGACGGTGAGCCCAGCCTCGGTGATCCGCCGGTCCACGGCGTGGTCGCCGACCCGGGACTGGGTGTCACCGGTGCGCCCGAGCGGCCGGTCCAGCGCCCGGCGGTCGGTCATCAGATGGCCGAGCGCCCCGGCCGAGCCCAGCCGCCCCCGGTGCAGCCGGCCGCCGAGGACGATCCCGGCGCCGACCTCGATGCCCACCACCACGGCCGCCAGGTCGCTCACCCCGGTGCCCGCCTCGCCGTGCTGGACTGCGAGTGCGACCAGGTTCACATTGCTCTCCACCGCCACCGGGATGCCCAGCCGCTGCTGGAGCAGCGCGCGAAGCCGCATGCCCGGCCAGTCCAGCGCGGGCGCGAACTCCACCAGCCCGGTCCGGTCCCGCACCACCCCGGGCACCCCGACCACCAGCGCGCGCGGCGCGCCGGCGTGCCGCCCGGCCCACTCCCGCAGGCCGTCCACCAGCGCCAGCAGCGGGCCGGTGAGGTCCTCGGCGGCGGGTTCGCGGCCCCGCTCCGGTCCGAGGTCCGCCCAGTGGTGCTCGGCCTCGTGCAGCACCGTGCCGTGCAGGTCGGTGACCACGCCGATGATCCGGCGCGGGCGCATCGCGACCGCGAGGACGGTCTGCGCGCCCGCGTTGTAGCGGATCAGCTGGGGCGGGCGCCCGCCGCTGGACGGCGCCCGCTCGGCCTCCACGAGCACGGCGCCCTCGGCCCGCAGCACCTCCACCAGGCGGTGCACGGTGGCGGTGCTCAGCCCGCTCTCGGCCGCCAGCTGCTGCCGCGAGAGCGACCCGTGCCGCCGCAGCACCTCCAGCAGCACGGTCTGGTTGACCTGGGCCACGGTCTGGGTGGTGGCGGTCGCCGGAGTGCGCGGGGACTGGGGCACCGGGTGCTCCTCGGGCCTGGTCGGGTGGGGCCCGAGCGGTCGGGACTTTGTCTCGGCCCGAATATATCCGACCCGCTACCGGCCGGACCGCCGTCGGACTGCCGCGGGGCTGCCGCCGGAACCGGACCGGGCGGGAGCATCCGCACACGGCGAGAGGGCCTGTGCACGCGGATCGCGCGTGCACAGGCCCTCTCGGTCACCCCGGTGATCCCTGTCCGACCCCGGGGTGAGGGGGGACAGTGGTCTGAAGTCGGGTGTAAGTCGCCAGGCGGCTTAGTACCAGTGGTTGTTCTGCCAGAAGGACCAGGCGGCGTTCGGGCTGCCGTAGCGGGAGTTCATGTAGTCCAGGGCCCACTTGATCTGGGTGGTGGCGTTGGTCATCCAGTCCGCGCCGTGCGAGGCCATCTTGGAGCCCGGTAGCGCCTGGGCCAGGCCGTACGCACCCGAGCTCGCGTTGGTCGCGGTCACGTTCCAGCTGGACTCGTGGGCGATGATCTGGCTGAACGAGGCGAGCTGGTTGGCCGGCACGATCTGGGCGGCGATGGACTGCGGGGTGGCGGCCGAGGCGGTGGCGGGCATCAGGCCGGCGCCCAGGGCGGTCAGACCGGCGGTGCCGGCGAGAACAGCGGCGGAGGTACGCATACGGAGCTTGAAAGCGGGCATAAGGAACAAGACCTCAATCGGGTTGGGCCGTGTCACACCCCGTCTCGACCATGGCCGGACAGGGGCCGTAAGGTCGCGGGGCGTGACTTGGCGGGAAGCCGGATCTGGCGGGACAGGGGCCGGAGCGGCTGACTGAGCCATTGTTGGCATGCCGGATCGGCAGTCGCCAAGACCCCCTGGTTACGACCCACCGTCGTATCAGGGGCTGGTGCCGTGGATTCGAAGGAGCGGCTAGGCGCTGTCGCTTGTGGCCGCTGACCTGGGCAGACGGTTTAGTCCGTACGCGTGCTAGTGGCTGCGCCCGGGCACCACTACCGGTCGTCGTGGACGTCAATTCCGTGTGAGCGCACTCACCGGGCACCCCACCGCGGCCGTCACCGGCCGGCCCGTCATCGTCACGGTGTGTGCCGGTGATCTACGGCCGCTTGAGACCGGCGCCACACCCGCCTCAGCGCGCGAGCACGTCCCCCAGCCGACGATGGCGCCGGGCCCGTGCGGCGAGTCGCTCGGGCTCCGGGGCTCCGGCCAGCTCGCCGAGCGCCGATCCGACCGCGCGCCCCAGCCGTGCGCAGAACGCGGCCGGTTCCTCGGCGGCGTCCGGCAGCTCCGGGACGACCAGATCGACCAGACCGGCACCGGCCAGGTCGTACGCGCCGATGCCCTGCGCCCGGGCCAGCTCGGCGGCATGCCCGCCGTCCCGGTGGACGATCGCGGAGGCGCCCTCCGGCGGCAGCGGCGCGAGCCAGGCGTGCTCGGCGGCGAGCACACGGTCGGCGGGCAGCAGAGCGAGCGCGCCCCCGCCCGACCCCTGGCCGAGCAGCACCGCAAGCACCGGCGTCCGCAGGGCGAGCAGGGTGGTCAGGGAGTGCGCGATCTCGATCGCGACGCCGTCCAGCTCGGCCTGCGCGGACAGTTCGGCGCCGGCCGTGTCCACCACCGTGACCAGCGGCAGCCCCAGCTCCTCGGCCAGCCGGGCGGTCCGCCGTACGGCGCGCAGGTCGGCGGCGGTGAAGGGGCGTTCCCCGGTCGGGCCCGGCCGCTGCTGTCCGACCACCAGGGCCGGCCGCCCGTGCAGCACGGCGAGCGCCCGTACCAGTGCCCCGTCCCGGCCGCCGGGCGCGTCCAGCAGGACCAGCTCGCCGGCGGTGCGGCGCAGCAGCTCGCGGGTGCCCGGTCGGTCGGCCCGCCGGGTGCGCCGGACGGACTCCCAGGCGTCCGGGCGCGTGGCGGGCTCCGGCCCGGGCCGGCCGAGTGCGTGGGCGGTCCCTGAACCGCGGGCCTCGTCGGCCTGCCGGGCTTCACCGCTCGCCTCACCGGGCGTCGCCGGGTGTGCCGTCAGGACGGACAGCGACCGCCGCAGCACCTCCCGCAGCTCCTCCGGCGCCACCACGGCGTCCACCAGGCCACGCCCGGCCAGCGTCTCGGCCCGCTGCACGTTCGGGGGCAGCTCCACCCCGCGCAGTTCCTCGTACACCCGAGGCCCGAGGAAGCCGAGCCGGGCCCCCGGCTCGGCGAACACCAGCTGCCCCAGCGTGCCCCAGGAGGCGAAGACCCCGCCCATGGTCGGGTTGCGCAGATAGGTGAGGTACGGCAGCCCGGCGGCCCGGTGCGCCTGCACGGCGGCGGTGATCCGCACCATACAGAGGAAGGCCGCCGTCCCCTCCTGCATCCGCGTTCCGCCCGACACCGGCAGCGCGACCAGCGGAAGCCGCTCGGCCGTCGCCCGCTCCACGGCCCTGGTGATCCGCTCGGCCGTGGCCACCCCGATCGACCCGCCGAGGAAGCCGAACTCGGACACCACGAGTGCCACCGCCCGCCCGGCGATCAGCCCGGCTCCGGTGAGCACCGCCTCGTCCACCCCGGTCCGCTCCCGCGCCCTCGCCAGCGCGGCCCGGTAGCCCGGGTCCGCCGGCTCCCCGTCCAGCGGCTCGTCCCAGCTCCGGAAGCCGCCCGGGTCGACCAGCGCCCCGATGAGCTGATGCGCCGTCAGTGAAGTTCCGGTACCCATCGCCCTGCCCCCGCCCTCACGAGTCGTCGGCCTCCGCGCACCGACAAGATCCACCCTACGCAGCACCGCCCCCGCCCGTCCCGGAGCGACGTGCGCGTGTGAGCGGCCCGACAGGTTCGGCGGCCCGTCCTCAGGGAAAGTGCGCGTCCAGTACGCCAGGACCTCCCAGGGCCCGATCGCATCCAACTCCTCGCCCCGGGAAAGAGCAGGACCGCGATCCGGCGGAAGCGTTCGTCGCCCGTCGGCGCGATCGGAGCAGAAGCGGTGAGGGGGTTCCACCGCCCACGATGACGCTGGACCAGGCCCCGCCCGGGCCGTCGGGCAGGCCGCGGCCGTACCGCCGGTTGCTAGGGTCGGACCCATGGCAGCCAGCAGCGCGAACCCCCCCGGACGGCTGCGCCGCGACGCGCAGCGCAACCGCGACCTGCTGCTCGCCACCGCCCGCGACCTGTTCTCCCGGCGCGGACTGGACGTGCCGCTGGACCAGATCGCCAAGGAGGCCGGGGTCGGCAACGCCACGCTGTACCGGCACTTCCCGACCCGGGAGGCGCTGATCGGAGAGGTGTTCGCGGACGCCGCCGCGGTGCTGGCCGGCGCGGGGGAGGAGGCCCTGGCGGCGGCGGACGCCTGGGGCGCCATCGAGCGGTACTTCGGCCGGATCTTCGAACTGGTCGCCGCCGACCGGGGGATCAACGACCTGGTCACCCAGGCCATCCCCACCATCCCAGGGATGATCGAGATCAGTCGGCAGAACGCCGCCACGGTGGGCGCGCTCGTCGCCCGCGCGCAGCAGCAGGGCAGCATGCGCGCCGACGTCGTCACCATGGACCTGCTCTTCATGCTCGGCCCGCTCTGCCGCGCGCTGCCCGCCACCGCCGAACTGCGCCCGGACCTCTGGCGCCGCTACCTCGCCCTGCTGCTGGACGGCTTCCGTGCGCAGGCCACCCACCCGCTGCCGGTACCGCCGATCGGCGAGGAGCACCTGGACAAGATGTTCGCCGACCTCTGGGAGGCCGAGAGCCCTGATGCGTGACGCCTGACGCCTGACGCCTGATGCCCGACGGCGAACGCCCGGCGCGTGCTGCCGGGCACGCCCTCGGCCGGACGCGCCGCCCCCGGTGTCAGGACCGCGTACGGATCGGTGCCGTCCACGTCAGGGCTCCGTCAACGAACGGCCCCCGCCCCGGGCACCCGGCTTTGCTGGAACCCGCACACATCAGCGCAAGCCAGAGGGGCAGGCAGGGCATGGCGGACAACGGCGCCGGCAGCAACGCGGACGAACCGGCCGACGAACGGCCGGTGGACGACTGGACGGCGGGTGGCTGGACGCCGGCCGACCGGTCGGCCGACGAGGACGGCGGCGGGCCGGACGGGCGCCGCCGGATCGTGGTCGGGGTCAGCGGCTCGCTCGGCAGTATCGCCGCTCTGCACCACGCCGTCGCCGAGGCCCGCCGCATCGACGCCGACGTGCTCGCCGTGCACTGCTGGACCCCGGCCGGCGGCGAGTTCGGATACCGCCGCTCACCGTGCCCGCCCCTGCTCACCGCCTGCCGCGACGCGGCCTCGGCCCGGCTGCGCCAGGCCCTGGACGACGCCTTCGGTGGTGCCTTCGCCGGGGTGCGCCTGTCCAGCCAGGCCGTACGCGGCGAGACCGGCCAGGCGCTGGTCCGCTCCGCCGACCGGCCCGGCGACCTCCTCGTCCTCGGCGCGGGCAGCCGTGGCGCGATCGCCCGCGCCCTGCGCCCGTCCGTCACCGCCTACTGCGTCCGGCACGCGGTCTGCCCGGTCCTGGCCGTCCCGAAGCCGCCCCTGCAACGCGAACTCGAAGCCCTCGAACGCCGCCACCACACCCGCCTGCGCCCGCTTCTCGGCACCGGCGGCGAGACCGGCCTGCTCTCCGCCGGGCGCTGAGGAGGCGACGCCGCGATGCAGTCCCGCCCCTACCGCCTGCCGGTTGCCGTGTCCGGGGCGGTGGCCCTGGTCGCCGCCGCCGCGCTGCTGCCCGTCCTCGCCGTCCTCGGCGAACTGCGTCCCACCTGGGTCGCCCTGGCCGCATACGCCGCCCTCTGCGCCGCACTCGGCCGGCACTCCCGTCCGGCCGCCGCCCCGCTGATCGGCCTGGCCACCTGGCTCTTCCACAACGGCTTCGTCGAGCACCGCCACGGCGCCCTCGGCTGGTCCGGCCCGGCCGCCGAGACCGGGCACCTGCTCCTCTTCACGGCCGCCGCCCTGCTCGCCGCACTTCTTACCCGGCTCCTCGCCGCCCTTCCACGCCGTCGGGCGCACCCCGTCCGCCTGCCCGCCCCGCCGCTGCGCCACCACGACGGCGACTGGCACCCGGCGGCCTGACCGCCGTCAGCCCGCGATCCGCGCGGCCGCGTCCGGCCACGGCTCCATCACCCGGGACTCGTCCGCCGTCGCCTCCTCCTCCCACCAGCCGGCCCCGTCGAGCCAGCCGTCCAGCCACTGCGCCAGCGACGGCGCGTCCTCGAACCACGCGTCGGCCCAGTCGTCCCCGACGGCGTTGGGCTCGAACAGCAGCACCGGCGCGCCCGGCCGCAGACAGTCCACGGCCGCGTACATCCCGCAGCCCCAGTCCAGTACCGGGAGCACCCCGGCCGGCCAGTGCGGCCCGTCCTCCTCCACCCCGGCCGCCTCGTCCGACCGGGCCCGCTCGCCCCGGTAGACGGAGACCACCGACGGCTCCTCCCCGCTCAGCGGCAGCATCGCGCCGTCCGGCCCGAACCCGCCGTTCCCCACCTCCCGGTACAACCGCAGCAGCAACGGCGGCAGCGCGAACCCGATCACCGCCTCCACCCCGGCCACCTCCGCCGACCCGACCCCCGCGCCCAACTCCTCCCCGTCCTCCGCCGCCCGCACCCGCACCCGCTCCACCAGCGCATCCTCACTCATACGCCGATCCTGCCACCTCCGTACGGCAGTTGACCGACCACTGTCCCGGCACCCGTCGCTGCGAGGGTGTGCGCGGCCATCAGATGCGGGCGCGGCTTCGAACCGCCGACAGCTGCTTTGCAAGAGCAGCGCTCGACCGCCGGCTGTTGTGTACGTGCCGCTCGCCGCGGCCGGGCGGCTTCGGCGGGGTGGAGTGAGTGGCCGTCATGGGGGTTTCTCCCCCGGTTCGGGTGGGTGTTCCGAGCTGGTAGTGTTCCTCTTGTCGCGAGGGAGATGATTCCTCGTCAGGCGTCAGTGGTGCTACAGGAGCACGTCCTACTTTCAGTAGGGAGAGTCCGTTCAACCCGGGCCTGGCGCTCTACATTCGGGTGAGGTCCGGTGCCGTTTCTGGTGCCGGGCCTTGTTCGTTTCCGTGGGGGTTTCCGTACGGGCCGCGGGCGGGTTCGGGTGGGTGTTCTGGGCTGGTAGTGTTCTTCTTGTCGCGAGGGGGATGATTCCTCGTCAGGCGTCAGTGGTGCTACAGGAGCACGTCCTACTTTCAGTAGGGAGAGTCCGTTCAACCCGGGCCTGGCGCTCTACATTCGG
>NZ_JBIUYD010000030.1:89616-98995 GCF_044744345.1 Kitasatospora sp. NPDC087315
GGTGAGGCCCGGTGCCGTTTCAGGCACCGGGCCTCTTCCGTTTTCCGGCTGTCTCGGCGGGCCTGCCGGCGGGTGTCAGCCGGGCTGGCGGTCGGAGCCGAGTTCGCGGGAGATCCGCAGGCCGACCTGGGCGACCACGGGGCCGAGGGTGCGGACGCGGGCGGCGGTCATCCGGGAGGTGAGGCCGGAGACGGAGAGGGCGGCGGTCACCTCGCCGGTGTGGTCGAAGATCGGGGCGGCGACGCAGCGGACCTCCGGTTCGTTCTCCCGGTCGTCGATCGAGTAGCCGCGGGCCCGGATCCTGGCCAGGTCGGCGCGTAGATGGGTCTCGTCGGCGATGGTCCAGGCGGTGACCGGGCGCAGTCCGGCGGCGACCACCTCGGTGACGGCCTCCTCGGGCAGCCAGGCCAGGATCGCCTTTCCGGTGGCGGTGCAGTAGGCCGGTGCCCGGCTGCCGACCCGGGAGGCCATCCGGACGTTGGTCTCGTCCTCGACCTTGTCCAGGTAGACGATCCCCGGGGCCTGCCAGACGGTGAGGTGGACGGTCTCGCCGGCCTCGCGCTGGAGCCGGCGCAGGTGCTCGGCGGCGACGGCGCGCAGGTCGAGGGTGGAGAGGTAGGCCTGGCCGAGGCGGAGCGAGCCGTGGCCGAGCCGGAACCAGCCGGTCTCCCGGTCGCGGTCGAGCAGGTGCTCGTCGAGCAGAGGGCCGGTCAGCCGCAGCACGGTGCTCTTGTTGAGGGCGAGCGCGTCGGCGAGCTGGCCGAGCGGTACGCCGCGGCCATCGCCGTGGTCGCGGACGTAGCCGAGGACGGCCAGCGCGCGGCGCAGTGAGGACGACTGGTTGCGGTCGCCGGTCGTGGCCTTCTTCGGCTTCGTACCGGCCGAAGCCTCAGCCGAACCACCAGCCGAACCACCGGCTGCAGCGTCGGCCGTACCGGCGGCCGGCGGCTCCTCGGCGCCGACCTCCGCCCCGGTCCCCGTCTCCGTCATCGGCCCGATCCCCTCTCGTATCACCGCTGGACTGCGGCGGTTGTCAGACCGTACCCGTTCGCGTCGCGTTCGCCGATTCTTCGACACGGCGTTGTGCAGTGCAAAACTTCCCGAAGTGCCTCTTGTTGCCCGCGAGGGCCCCCGCCTAACGTCCCTGGCATCGAGCAGGCGACGCAGCCCACCCGAGCGGTCGCTCTGCCGTACCCCCACATCAACGCGTTCACGCACCCACCATCGGCCCCGGTCAGGGCCTGCTTCGACGCGCCCGTCCCCAGCGGCGCACGTCTCGGCGGCAACTGTCGGGAGGGGAGGTCTCCACCCATGCGACTCATCAGACGGACCGCTGCGGCCGCCGTTCTCACCGCCACCTGTATCGCGGCGGCCGCCTGTTCGCCGGGCACCGCGCTGCCGGCCGGCGACAAGGCCGGCGACGACAAGACCGGCACGCTGCAGGTCTGGCTGTACAACGAGGCCGGCAACGCGGCGAAGGAAGCGGTGATCAGCAAGGCGGTCGCCGAGTTCCAGTCCTCCCACCAGGGCGTCACCGTCAACGTCAGCTACATCGACACCGACGCCTCGGCCCGCGCCGCCAAGATGAAGGGCGCGTTCAACGACCCGAACAGTGCCCCGGACCTGGTCGAGTTCGGCAACACCGATCTCCCGGGCTACGTCGCGGCCGGCGGCCTCGCCGAGATCGGCACCGACCTCGACAAGTGGAAGGACAAGGGCGACCTCGACCCGGCGATCGCCAAGACCGCGGTGCTGGACGGCAAGACCTACGGCCTGCCCTGGTGGGTCGGCGTGCGCGCCCTCTACTTCCGCACCGACCTCTTCACCGAGGCCGGGCTGACCCCGCCGAAGTCGTACGACGAACTGGTCGCCGCCAACCAGAAGATCCACGCCGCGCACCCGGACACCTTCGGCATCGCGGTCGGCGGCAAGTACACCTTCGGTGCGCTGCCCTTCGTCTGGGACGCGGGCGGCGACATCGCGGCCAAGGACGGCGACAAGTACAAGGCCGACATCAACTCGGCCGCCTCACAGGCCGGTATCAAGCGCTACACCGACCTGTTCGGCGCCGACGGCTGCCCCGCCCAGCAGTGCGCGGACCTCACCGGCGGTAAGACGGTCGACCTGTTCGCGGCCGGCAAGTCCGCCATGGCGATCCTGCCCAACTCCAGCCGTAGCAAGGTCGACGCGGGTGCGGTCAAGGGCAAGTACGGTGTCGTCCCGCTGCCCGGCGAGAAGGCCGGTTCGATCGCCCCGGCGTTCGGCGGCGGCAACAACCTCGGCGTGATGAAGGCGGCCAAGCACCGCACCCTCGCCGTCGAGTTCGCCGAGCTGCTGGCGAGCCCCGGCTACCAGGAGCAGATGTACGACGCGATGGGCAACCTGCCGACCCTCAAGTCGGTCAACGACAAGGTCGCCGCCAAGGACGCCTTCCTCAAGCCGTTCACCGACACCATCGCGGCCGGGACCAGGTTCGTTCCGATGGACCAGGCGTGGGCGCAGATCGACGCGCAGGCCGTCATCCCGACCATGCTCCAGCAGATCGTCACCGGCAAGGCGGATGTGGCGAAGGCCTCGGGCGACGCGGCCACCCAGATCACCTCGGCCTTCGCGGGCCACTGAGCGGCTCACTGAGCGACTCACCGAGTAGCTCACCGGGCGACTCACCGAGTGGCTCACCGGGCGACTCACCGAGTGGCTCACCGCACGGGTCGCCGAGCTGCTCGCTCAGCGACCCGGCCAACGGCCGAGCACCCGCCGAACCCCGCAGAACACCCCGCTGAGTGGCCCGACGGCCGGGCCACTCAGCCGCCGCCGGGCGACTCGGCCGCCCACCCGGCGCCCGACCGGGCGCCGACTCGGCACTCACTGAGAGCAGGTTCCCTGGCGGCCGGTCCCCGAGGCCGGCCCCGTAGAGAGCAGGTCCCGTACGTGTCCGCATCCACCACGACCGTCCCGGCGGCGCCGACTTCCCCGAGCGGGCGTCGCCGGGGCGCCGGCCCGGCCGCGCCCCCGCGCGGCAGGCGCCGCACCCCGCTGCTGCTGCTCCTGCCGGCCGCGATCATCATGATCCCGCTGGTGGCGTACCCGATCTACCAGCTCGGTCTGCTGTCCGTGCTGGACTTCGGGCAGGCCCAGGCGTCCGGGGGAGCGCCGACCAGCTTCGTCGGCTTCGGCAACTACCAGAAGATCCTGAACGACGGCCAGTTCTGGTCGGTGCTGTTGCAGACGATCGGCTTCGCCGCCTTCTGCGTGGTCGCCACTCTGGCCGTCGGCGCCACCCTGGCGGTGCTGCTGACCAAGGTCGGCCGGGTGGCCCGGCTGGTCCTGACCACCGCCGCGATGGCGGCGTGGGCGGCGCCGGCGATGACCGGGTCGACGGTGTGGAGCTTCCTCTTCGACACCAACCTCGGCCTGGTCAACAAGACCCTGGTCAACCTCGGGCTCAGCGGCTTCCACGAGTTCAACTGGTTCTACGACAAGTGGACGGCGTTCCTGATCGTCGGGGCCGTGGTGGTCTGGCACTCCTTCCCCTTCGTGATGGTGACGCTCTACGCGGGCATCAGGGCGATCCCCGAGGAGATCCTGGAGGCCGCCGCCCTGGACGGCGCCAACACCTGGAACACCTTCCGCCGGATCACCGCCCCGATGCTGCGGCCGATCCTCACCATCGTGGTGATCCAGTCGGTCATCTGGGACTTCAAGGTCTTCACCCAGATCTACGTGATGACCGAGGGCGGCGGTATCGCCGGCCAGAACCTCGTCCTCAACGTGTACGCGTACCAGAAGGCCTTCGCCTCCTCCCAGTACGGACTGGGCGCGGCCATCGGTGTGATCATGCTGCTGATCCTGGTGATCCCGACGGTCTTCTACATCCGCACCCTGCGACGGACGGGAAATGAACTGTGAGCGCCCGTAGCCGCTGGCGGTTCGCCGCCAACACCACCGCCATCGTGGTGGCCGTCATCACCGCCTTCCCGATCTTCTGGATGGTGCTCTCGGCCTTCAAGCCCAAGGGCGAGGTGCAGTCCCTCGACCCCAAGCCGTGGACCACCCACCCCACGCTGGACAGCTTCCGCCAGGTGCTGAGCGTCGACGGGTTCGGCCGGTACTTCCTCAACAGCCTGGTCATCGCCCTGTCGGTGGTGGTGCTGTCGGCGCTGGTCGTCTTCCTGGCGGCGGTGGCGGTGACCCGCTTCCGGTTCAAGTTCCGCACCACCATCATGGTGATGTTCCTGATCGCCCAGATGATCCCGGTCGAGGCGCTGACCATCCCGCTGTTCTTCATGTTCCGCGACGCGGGCCGGTTCGCCCCCGGGATCGGCCTCAACACCCTGGCCTCGCTGATCCTGGTGCAGCTGGCGTTCTCGCTGCCGTTCGGCATCTGGATGATGCGCGGCTTCGTCGCCGCCGTACCGGTCTCCATCGAGGAGGCCGCCCAGATCGACGGCGCCAGCCGGTCCCGCATCCTCTGGCGGATCCTGCTGCCGCTGGTCGCGCCGGGCCTCGCCGCGACCAGTGTGTTCTCCTTCATCGCGGCCTGGAACGACTTCGTCTTCGCCAAGACCTTCATCATCAGTGCCACCGACAACCAGACCCTCCCCTCGGCCCTGCTGGTGTTCTTCAAGCCGGACGAGAACGACTGGGGCGGCATCATGGCGGCTTCCACCCTGATGACCGTGCCGGTGCTGATCTTCTTCATCGCGGTGCAGCGCAAGCTGGTCTCCGGGCTCGCGGGCGCGGTGAAGGACTGAGCCGCCCGGCCGGTTCCTGCTAGCGTCCCGGCCATGGATGTGGGGTCTGCGGGGTCTTCGGACCAGGGGCGTGCCGACCGGCAACTCGCCCAGATCGCCGAGACGGTGGGCCTCGCCCGCCGTCTCGGCGTCCGCGTCTGGCTGCGCGGCGGCTGGGCGATGGACTTCTTCCTCGGTGAACTCACCCGTGATCACGGGGGCATGGACAAGTTACGTGCAGTGCTGAATCATTGATGGTCAGTCAGCTTGTTCCGGGTGTTCGGGCCTGCCAGGAAGGGGGGCTCAGGAGACCCCGCGCGGCCGGAACTGGACGCTGATCCGCGGTCCCACCGGCCGGGCCGTCTTCGGGATCGCGTGCTCCCAGGTCCGCTGACACGAGCCGCCCATCACCACCAGGTCCCCGTGGCCGACCACCTGCCGCACCACGTGCGTGCCTTCGTTGCCTCCCTGGGCACCGCCCGGCCGGGGGCGCAGCAGCAGTGCGCGCGGCTCGCCCACCGAGAGGATCGCCACCATGGTGTCCTCCCGCTTGCCACGCCCGATCCGGTCCCCGTGCCAGGCGACACTGTCCCGGCCGTCCCGGTAGTAGCAGAGCCCCAGCGTCCGGAACGGCTCGCCCAGTTCCGTTGCGTAGTACGCGCTCAGCGCCGCCCGGGCCTCGCCCAGCACCGGGTGCGGCGGCTCGTCGGCTTCCCCGTAGTGCGCGAGCAGCCGTGGTACGTCCACCACCCGTTCGTACATCTCCCGCCGCTCGGCCCGCCACGGGACCTCCACCGCCAGCCGTTCGAACACCTCGTCCGCCCCGCCGAGCCATCCCGGCAGCACGTCCAGCCAGGCCCCCGCCCCGAGCACCACCCGCCGTACGCCTGCCAGCGGGCCCAGCCCGGCCCCGCCCCCGTCGGCGTCGTCGAACAACGAGGGCTGGCGGTGAACGGTGCTGTGCATGGTTCCAGCGTACGCTCATTTCGAACACCTGAGCGATTAGTCGAGCGACCGGCGACACCGGGCCGGGCGGGCCCGCGCGGACTGGTCGGCTCTGCGCGACGCAGCGGAACGTCATTTGCGCAGCGGGACGTAGCAGCGGGACGTAATTGCGGCGACAGGGGGCACCGGAACCGGCAGGATGTCCGGGTGAACAGCGTGACCATAAGCGACGAAGACCGTCGGCTTCTCGGGCTCTGGGCTGCCGATTGCGCCGAGCGGGTGCTGCCACTGTTCGAGGCGAAGGCTCCGTCCGACACCCGCCCACGTGAGGCGATCGAGGGCATCCGGTTCTTCGCGCGCGACGGGAAGCGGACGGCACGACTGCGCTCCCTTGCCTTTGCGGCTCTCGTGGCCGCACGCGAGGTCGGCGATCCGGCTGCCACCGCCGCCGCTCGTGCCGCGGGCTACGCGGCGGCGACCCCTTACATCCACCCATTGGCCACCCCTCACCAGGCGAAACACGCTCTTGGGCCGGCGATGTACGTGGCGCGCGCTCGTGAGCTCGCGGCGGGCGACGACGTCGGCGCCGGTGACGAGGAGATCCGGTGGGCGATCGAGCACGCACCGTCGGCGGTTCGTGGGATTGTGCGGCAGATGCCGGTTTTCAGCCCCGGCCGCAGTCGACTGGAGGCGCTTCGCCACCAGCTCGACGCGGCCCTTCGCCGCTGACCGGTGAAGGGGGCGTCGCCCCGGGCGACCGGGGCGACAAGCATCTCGCCGGTTCGGACGGGCCTTCGGCCGCCGCCACGCCGGTCCCGACGAGCCCGCCTGTGAGCAGCCGGTGCGCGTCGTGATCGAATGCGCGTCCGGGCACGGCCCGCCGTCAGCCCTGGTCGACGGCGTCGGGGGTGAGGCCGTCCTGGGCCTGCTGGGCCCGCTCGGCCAGCAGGTGGGCGAACGCCGTCAGGACCGTCGCGTCGTGGGACGTGGGCTCGTCCGGGGCGGTGGCGCGGGTGTACAGCAGGGTGGTGCCGACCCTGACCAGGGCCTCCACCTCGTGGCCGCCGGTCGTCCGGGCCGTGCTCTGGTCGCCGATCCGGGGCAGGGGGACGGCTGTGGCGGCGCCGTCGGCCCGTTGGGAGGTGAGGTCGAAGGCCCGGCGCGCGGTCTCGGTGGACGCGAAACTCACGACGGTGAAGTTCACGGTGTACGGGGAGGCGCCGCGGAAGGTCACTGACGCGTAGCCCAGTTGCTGGTCGCAGGCGTCCGGCAGCAGGCAGCGGACTTCTCCGCCGGACCCGGTGCCCGCACTCGGGCCGCTCTCCAGCGTCCACCCGGCGGGCATGGCCTGGAGGTCTGGCAGGACGCCCCGCATCTGTCCGGGATCGCGCAGCGCGACCGCGCCGTGCGCGAGGCCGGGCACACCGGGCCGGAGGACGGGGCGCGACCCCAGGTGGATCCCGAGGGCGACCAGCGCGGCAACGACGATCAGCACCAGCGCCACCAGGACACTGCCGCCGGCGCGGCGGCCGGCCGTGGCGAGGCCGCCGCCCGGGATGCCGCCGACCGCCCGGAGCGTCAGCGTCGTCGCTGCCCCGGGCTTCGGAGGGGTGGGCTGGTGCGCCGGGTGACCCAGTTCGGTGGTGACCAGGTAGCGGGCGAACGCCTGGTCCGTGGCCAGCAGTTGGCCGACGGCGGCGGCCAGCCGGGCCTGTGCGTGCCGGTCCGACGGGGCCGCCTCCACCGCGTCCACCGCCTGAGCCCCGTCCGGGGTGCCGCGCAGCCGAGCCCGCACGACGTCGACTGCCGCGCCTCCCGTCGAGGTCGCGCTGTTCGCGGCCGTCCGAACGAGAGCACCGACCACGGCCCTGACCAGATCCTGCCCGTCTACCATGACAACTCCCCCTGTGGCATGAGTAGTTGTCTGCACGATCCCCGTGCGCACCCCGACCCAATCACGGCCTGCCGGGTGCGGGGGCGGTCCCGGCGGCGCTCGGTCGGCCGGGGCGGCCGATGCGGGGGCCGGTCAGGGGAGCAGGGCCAGCAGGGTGCCGAGGGGGAGCGAGGGGTTGGCCGCTGCCGCCTGCGCCGTCTCCCGGTCGGGTGCGGCGAGGAGCGTGATCAGGGTGTCCAGGGGCAGAGCCGGATGGGCGGCGGCCGGGCGGCGGGACTTGGGGTGGGCCAGACAGGCGAGGAGGGCGAGGGGCGTGGCGTCGGGGTGGTGGGCGATCGCGTGGAGGGCCCGGTGGGTGGCGAGTCGGCCGGTGGCCAGATACTCCAGCAGGGCCGGCGACGCGTTGGGGCTGGCGGCGGCCGCTGCGGCGGTCTGTGCTCCGAACCGGTCGACTGCGGAGCGCAGTTGGGCTTCGGAGAGATCGGGGTGCGAGGCGATGGACTTCACCACCTTGGCGTCCGGGTCGGAGGCCAGCGTGTCGCGGACCGCGGCGGGCAGGTCACGGCGGCGGGCCAGGAGCATCCGCAGCGCCGGGACGGTGGAGACCGCCAGCTGTTCGACCTCGGCCGGGGACGCTGCGGCGATCCGGGGGAGCAGCGTCGGCCCGATCCGGGTGGCGCCGGCGAGGAGGGCCAGGACGTCGAGGGGCACGTGCGGGTTGTGCGCGAGGCTGCGCTGGACGTCGTGGCCGCGGTCGGCGGCGAGCCGGCGGATCAGGGGCTCGTCGATGGCGGGGTTCTCGGCGAGGTTCGCCCGCACCCAGGGAACGGGGTCGTCGGCGAGCCGTCGGCCGGCCTCCGCGGGCAGATCGGGGCGGGCGGCGAGTTCCTGGCGCAGCAGCAGTGCGGGGTGGTCGGCGAAGCGGGCGGCGGCCTGCGCGGGCGTGCTCGGGTTGCGCAGCGCCGGCTGCTGGATCTCGGGGGAGTCGGTGAGCAGGACGGCCAGCGCGTCCGCCGGAGTCGCCTCGTTCGCCGCCGCCGCGCGGCGGACGCCGGGATCGGCGTGGGCGGCGAACCGGGCGGCCAGGTCCGCGCGTTCGGTCCAGAGCGCCAGCTCCTCGACGACGGTCGTCTCCCGGTCGGCCGCCAGTGCCTCGGCCACCTCGGACGGCAGGCCCGGGCAGCCGGCCAGCTTCACCCGGCGCTCCACGACCGGGTCCGTTGCGAACCGGCGCGCCCACTCCGGCCGCCCGCGGCCCACGTCCAGCAGGGCGAGTGCGGCGCCCGGCCGCCTGCCGGGGTCGATGTCGGCGGCTCCGATCCTGCCGTCGTAGGCGAGTCGCACGGCGACGGCCTCCGAATGCGCGGCCAGGGCGCGTGCCTGCGAAGGGCTGAGGTCCGGCCGGGCGGCGAGATGTTCGGCGAGCTCAGTGCCGTCGGCTTCAGCGAACGTCGGGACGTCCGCAGCTGTGCCCGCCTCCGCGATGAGACGGTCGACGACGGCGGACGGCAGAGCCGGGTTGGCGGCGAGCCCGTACAGGACGTGATCCACGGTGGCATCCTGACGGACTCCCGCCGACCCGGGCACCTTCTTTTCGGCCCCGGCCCCCAGCCCCCGGCCCCGGGCCCCCGGACGAAGGCCGACGGGGGCCGGAGGGCGGTCAGCGCAGGTCGAAGACCAGACGGGCGCTGATCCTGCCCGCGAGGATGTCGTCGATGCAGGTGTTGACGTCGTCGAGTTTGCGGGTTTCGCGGATGACGCGGGTGCGGCCGAGGGCGTGCAGGCGGAAGACCTCGGCGAGGTCCTG